>JAIRVZ010000006.1 GCA_031253625.1 Dysgonamonadaceae bacterium | reverse complement strand
CGTCCCGACAACCACCCCCGAACACCTCTACGAAGAACATGTAGGACTTATCCATCTGAAAAAGGGCGATAGTTGCTGCATCATGACAAAAGAAGATTTTAGAAAAGGAACAGAAACAGAACTCCCTTACAATCAGCCGATATTTGTTGAAATAGACTACCTTACCAATAACTTATTTGAAGTAGGCGTTATCAGTATTGCAAACAATAAGCCCTATTTTCATTCCATGGTCTTCGTTGGCGCCCAAAAAAATCCCGAATGGAGCAAGGTATATGTTGACATCAGCAACATCATAACCCGACAATTTTACGAAGGAGTAGAGAATTTTAAAATATTTATACGCGCCAAGTTGGATGACGATAACCTGGAAGCCAATATATACTTAGATAATATCCGATTGGTATTCACCCCAAGAAATTAAATTTGTAACAATATAATTTTAACAATATGAATAAAAAGATACAGGCATTCAAATATGTTTTGTTAGACGTCTTGGCTGCTTGGCTGGCATGGACAATGTTTTTTTTATTCAAAAAAAGCCAGATTGACCTGAATCCGATAGAGGATATAAATATGCTTTTCCATAGCGGTTACTATCTTATCGGATTAGGATTGTTTCCTGCTTTTTGGATATTTCTTTATACCATGGCAGGCAACTATCGCCGCCCCTACAGACGTTCACGATTATACGAATTGGGAAATACCATTTTAATTGTTACTCTTGGCATTGTCGTTGTCGTTTTTACGTTGCTGATTTATCCTCCGGTGGACAATGTCAAAATCAGTCCCCGCTTTTTTGTCTCATTTTGGATTATTCAATTTACGATTACCTACCTGTTTCGTCTTTCATTGACATACTATACCTTACAAAGAATCAGAAGACGGAAAATCGGTTTTCCAACCATCATCGTAGGTGGTAAACAAAATGCGCTTAACATCTATAAAGAAATGGAAGGTTCTATCAGGTCGCCCGGCAATAAATTTATCGGATTTGTGAATGCTTTGGAAAACCACAACTACCCGCTGAGCGAATATTTAGAACATCTCGGCTCATATACCAGCCTGCAACAGATCATCGAAAAACACAAAATCGAAGAAGTCATCATAGCCATCGAACTGAACGAAAGCGATACCGTCAATCGCATCATCAAAGAAATATCAGGCACTCATGTTCATATAAAGGTGATTCCCAATATTCAGGAAATCTTATTGGGAGCCGTCAAAACCAACTCTATCTGGTCGCCTTTTATTGAAATTGCTCAGGAGCCGCTTCCCGAATGGCAACGTTTTCTGAAGCGTAGCATGGATATTGTTTGCAGTCTTATAGCCATCAACTTATTGCTTCCTGTTTATATTTTCGTTGCCATTGGCGTTAAACGTTCTTCGCCGGGTCCTGTTATCTATGCACAAGTACGAATCGGAAAAGGTCGAAAACCTTTTAAGATGTATAAGTTCCGTTCGATGTACACGGATGCCGAAAAAGACGGAAAACCACAACTGTCGTCAAAAGACGATCCGCGCATTACTCCTTTCGGACGTTTGATGCGCAAAGTACGATTAGACGAGATTCCACAGTTCTTCTGCGTCTTGAAAGGCGATATGTCTTTGGTCGGTCCGCGTCCCGAACGCAAATATTATATAGACGAAATCGAAAAACAAGCTCCAGAATATCGCCTGCTGCTCAATATAAAGCCCGGTATTACCTCGTGGGGACAAGTGAAATTCGGCTATGCCGAAAATGTCGAACAAATGATTAAACGTCTGAAATACGACCTGCTGTATTTAGAAAATATGTCTATCGTAACGGATATTAAAATATTGATATATACCGCTTTGATTGTGATACAGGGGAGAGGGAAGTAAGACACAATGTCCCCAACTTATAAAGGTCGAAAACAAATAACGACGGACGCCTGCCCAATAAATTCCGTTTCAACAGCGGCTTAAAAGCCTTGAACAAATAGTTTGTTAAAGAAAGCAAATGCCATTTTTGTAAAAATATCTTGGAACGCATCAACTTGGAATGTCCTACATAATCGGGATATTTTTTTCTCAACATCAGTTCTACCTTATGGAGATTGGTGATTCCGTTTTCCGTTTTTTTCAAAAAGATTTCCGCTGTTTCCAAGCCCAAGTGTATCAGAGGATTGTCGATATGCTGTATGAGAATATGATGTCCTAAAAGTTCCAATCCGAAAAAAGTATCTTCATGTCCATATCCTTCCAACTGTTCGCTGAAAGTGATGACGTCAAAAATGGCTTTGTCAATCAGGAAATTATTGGTACAAAAACTAAAATTCGGATGTTTCTGTCGTTTCGAAGCAGGCAACGATTCCCGTTCTACGCCATATTTCCAATGTAACAAAGTAGCGTCGGACGGCTTTTCACTCTTGTATCTGCGACCACCATATACTACCGTATTGGGTTGACAAAGAGGAAGATATTGAGCAATATAATCATTTGATACGGTTGCCGAATCACAATCCATAAAAATAACATAAGGATAGCGTGCTTCTTTTACCATGGCATTGCGGATCTTCGCCCGTCCGATATTTTCGTTCAGCGTTATAAGGCGAACATAAGGCAAGGCAGCCGCTTGCTGCAAATATGGAAGATACGACGAATCGGAAGCGTCATCCATCACAATAATTTCAAAAGAGACACCACACCGCAACGCCTGCTCGTGCAAGTCATCAACCAAAGCCCGAACATCAAAGTTGTAAACGGGGATACAAATGCTTAGCATAATTTGCAAAGGTACAACTTTTGATAAAAAATCGTAACTTTGCAATTAATTGAAAATTGAAATACAATGAAAGAAAAAGCAATAAGTAAAGCGACAAGTGATAAAATAAGTTTTATCAGTTTTATTGTTCCCGCGTTCGCAGAAGCGTATAAAATGCCTATTCCTGTTGCTTTCAAGTACTTGAAAAAGTATGGCGGTTGGGATTTCCTAAACAAACATTGGTGGGCTTTACATACAGATAATGATATTTGGGCTATTCACGATATTTACGAAATTTGTTATAAAAATGGAGGAATGCGGTAATGAAAGTGTATCACGGCAGCTATATTAAGGTTGATACGATTGATTTTTCAAAATGTAAGCCGAATAAAGATTTTGGAAAAGGATTTTATGTGACAAAATTCTGTAATCACGCAAAAGAATGGGCGGAAATTATAGGCGAGAAGTATGGAACAGAGGGTTTCGTAAGCGAATTTGAATTTTATGAAAACGATTTTACAAAATCTATTTGCAAAATTAAGCGTTTTGATGCCTATAATGAAGAATGGCTTGATTTTGTGGTGGAGAACAGAAATAAAAACAGCAAAACACCCACCCATGATTACGATATTGTAATAGGTCCCGTTGCAAATGATAAAATTCAAAATACGTTACGACTTTATCTGAAAGGAAAAATTTCTAAAGAACGATTTCTAAAAATGCTTACGCACCACGAAGAAACGCACCAAATTTGTTTTTGTACTTTAAATTCATTGCAAACTATTGACAGAGTTGATGATACTCCGACTTATGACATCGTAATGATTTCTGAGCCGATTATTGAAAAATTGATAGTAGATTTTAACTTTGACGAGGAAAAAGCGACAAATTTGTTTTTCGCATCTGAAACCTATAGTAAATTATCAGATCTCGAAACTAAACTTTACGAAAAAAGTTGGGATGAAACATATAAACTGTTATTGAGCGAACTGAAAATGTAAATTTCAATGCCCTGAATTATTCAGTTATTCAGTTACTCAGTTATTCAGTTATTCAGTTATTCAGTTATTCAGTTATTCAGTTATTCAGTTATTCAGTTATTCAGTTATTCAGTTATTCAGTATCTCTGTGTTGAAAAAAAGATTCTG
>JAIRVZ010000134.1 GCA_031253625.1 Dysgonamonadaceae bacterium | reverse complement strand
TGAAGATTTCCGTGCGTTTGCTAACTTTGTGAAAGGTAAGAAAAAAGCCAACAATGTTGTTGTTTGGATTGTTCCCGGCTCATGGCTTGTAGACAAACAAATACGTGAAGAGGGCTTGGACAAAATCCTTGCCGATGCTGGTTTTGAAATTCGTCAACCCGGCTGCTCGGCTTGCTTAGCAATGAATGAAGACAAAGTTCCTGCAGGAAAGTATGCCGTTTCGACTTCCAATCGCAACTTTGAAGGAAGACAAGGCCCCGGCGCACGCACTATTCTCGCAAGTCCGCTTGTAGCTGCTGCTGCCGCAATTACAGGCAAATTGACAGACCCTCGTGATTTTATTTAGAACGCGGATAACGCAGATGACGCGGATTTTCGCAGATAAATTTTATTGATATGGATTTATTAGAAATTTATAATAATTCGGAAGATGAACTTTTACATAAAGATTTAACTGATAAAATTATTTCTTGTTTTTATCAAGTTTATAATGATTTGGGTTATGGATTTTTGGAACGAGTTTATCAAAACGCTCTTTATTTTGCATTGATTGATGAGGGATTAGAGTGTGAAGCCGAAAAACCAATAAAAGTATATCATAATGATAGAGTGGTTGGTGATTATCGAGCCGATTTATTAGTAGAAAATGTAGTGTTATTAGAGTTAAAAGCGAGTGAGGAATTAAATCCTGCAAATGAGAAACAATTAATCAATTATTTTAAAGCAACTGATATTGAAGTTGGATTGTTGTTAAATTTTGGTAAACGCCCTCAATTTAAACGAAAAGTTTTTGCAAATAGTAATAAATAAAAAATCTGCGCAAATCCGCGTTATCCGCGTCATCTGCGTTCAAAAGAAAAAAATATGGATAAATTCACAACATTAACAAGTACAATCGTGCCATTGCCGATTGAAAATGTCGATACCGACCAAATTATCCCTGCACGCTTTTTGAAAGCGACCGATAAAAACGGTTTTGGTGATAATCTTTTTGCCGATTGGCGATACAACAAAGACGGAAGTCCGATTTCTTCCTTCGTGCTAAACAATTCCACTTACAGCGGTTCAATTCTTGTAGCAGGCAAAAACTTTGGCTCAGGCAGCAGTCGCGAACACGCTGCTTGGGCGATTGCGAGCTATGGTTTTAAAGTAGTCGTATCGAGTTTCTTTGCCGATATTTTCAAAAACAATGCAATGAATAACTTTGTATTGCCTGTAGTGGTAAGCGAGGCGTTTTTAGCAGAGATTTTTGATAGCGTAAATGCCGATGCAAAAATGACTTTGACAATCGATTTGGAAAATCAAAAAATCACTAACAATGCCACAGGAAAATCAGAGAATTTTGCAATCAACAGCTACAAAAAAGAATGTTTTTTGCAAGGCTTTGACGATATAGATTATTTGCTGAGCAAAAAGTCGGCTATAGAGGAATATGAAACTAAATGTGCGCTAACTTAGACAGCGAAATGGAGTTTAAATTCGCAAAAAGAATGTCCGAAATAAAGGCTTCGGAAATCAGAGAAATCTTGAAAGTTACGGAAAAGCCTGAAGTTATTTCTTTTGCAGGAGGTTTGCCTGCCCCTGAGTTATTTCCTGTAAATGAAATAAAGGAAGTGAACAGGATTGTATTGGAGGAAAACGGTGCAAAAGCATTGCAATATACGACAACCGAAGGTTACAGACCACTAAGAAATTGGATTGCCGAACGTATGAATAGCCGGCTTAGAACAAGTTTTGATTGTGATAATATTTTAATTACGCACGGTTCACAGCAAGCGCTTGACCTTTCCGGCAAAGTTTTTTTAGATGAAGGCGATGTCGTGTTTTGCGAAAGTCCGACTTATTTAGCAGCAATTAGTGCGTTTAGGGCTTATGGTTGTGAGTTTATCGAAATACCTACTGATGATGAAGGTATGATAATATCCGAACTCGCTAAACGACTTGAAAACTGCAAAAGAGCAAAGTTGATTTATGTTATTCCCGATTTTCAAAATCCGACCGGGCGTACATGGAGTATTGAGCGTCGCAAGCAATTAGCAGAAGTATCTGCAAAATATGGTATCGCCGTTGTTGAAGATAATCCTTATGGCGAACTTCGATTTGAGGGAGATTCTTTACATGCTGTAAAATCGTTTGATGTAACCGGCAATATACTTTGTACCGGAACATTTTCTAAGATATTTTGTCCGGGTTACCGTATAGGTTGGATTGCGGGAGATAAGGATATTATCCGTAAATATGTACTCGTAAAACAAGGAACAGATTTACAATGTAATACCATTGCTCAAATGGAAATTTCAAAATATCTTGATTTGTATGATATTGACACGCATATTGAAAAAATTCGTGAGATTTATAGGAAACGAAGAGATTTAGCCATTCAGACGATGGAAAATGCTTTTCCTGAGAATGTTGTATTTACAAGACCGAATGGCGGACTTTTTGCTTGGGTTGAATTACCAACATATATAAACGCACGAAAAGTATTGGAAAAATCTCTTGAACAAAATATCGCATTTGTTCCGGGAGGTTCATTTTTTCCGAATGGAGGCAAAGAAAATACATTTAGAATTAATTTTTCCAATATGCCCGAAGATAAGATTGTCGAAGGCTTAACTCGTTTAGGCGATATTTTGAAAGACTTTGTGTAACTTTACACGTTATTTATTAACAGATTAAATTATGATCGAAATATTAGATACAACCCTGCGTGACGGAGAACAAACTTCAGGAGTGGCTTTCACTTCTCCGGAAAAGTTGAGTATTCTACGTTTGCTAATCGAAGAACTGAATGTCGACAGGGTTGAAATAGCGTCGGCGAAAGTTTCGGAAGGAGAATATGATGCCGTGAAAAAAATGGCTCAATGGGCGATTAAAAACGGACATATCAACCGATTGGAAGTGTTGGGATTTGTTGACGGAGATACTTCGTTGAAATGGGTTCAAGAAACCGGATGCCGGGTAATGAACCTGCTTTGTAAAGGTTCTTTGAAACATTGCCGCGAACAATTACGCAAAACTCCGGAAGAACACGCAGCAGACATTAAAAAGGTACTTATCCTCGCTCAACAAATGAATATTTCTATTAATATTTATTTGGAAGATTGGTCGAATGGAATGTTGAACTCTCCCGATTATGTCTATTTCATGGTCGACCAGCTGAAAGACTGCTCAATTAAACGGTTCATGTTGCCCGATACTTTGGGAATTTTGAACCCAATCAATACATCCGAATTTTGCGGACTGATGAAAAAACGTTATCCCGAATTGCGATTTGATTTTCATCCACATAATGATTATGATTTGGCTGTTGGAAATGTTTTTGCTGCCGTATATGCAGGGATTACAGGTATTCATACCACCATTAACGGCTTGGGCGAACGGGCAGGAAATGTGCCGTTAGCAAGTGTTGTAGCAACCCTACACGACCACTTAAAGATAAAGACCAATATACAGGAAAACAATTTGAATATGGTTAGCCGTGTCGTGGAATCTTATTCCGGTATCCGTATTCCAAACAATAAACCGGTTATCGGAGATAGTGTATTTACACAATGTGCCGGAATCCATGCGGACGGAGATAACAAGAATAATCTTTATTACAACGATTTACTACCCGAAAGATTTGGACGCTCACGGGAATATGCCTTGGGAAAAACTTCCGGAAAATCGAATATCAAAAAGAATTTAGAGATATTGGGCATTGAACTCGACGACGAATCTATGCGTAAAGTAACCGAACGCATCATAGAACTTGGCGATAAAAAAGAAATGATTACGCAGGAAGATTTACCCTATATTGTTGCCGACGTGATGCAAACTGAAAATACGGATAAGATTAAAATCCTGAATTATTCGCTTTGTCTCACTCAAGGATTACGCCCGACAGCCACGGTAAAAATCGAAATTGACGGTCAAGTATACGAACAGACGGCTCCCGGAGACGGACAATACCATGCTTTCTCAAAAGCAATATGGAAAATTTACAACAATATCGGCAAGCCTAAACCAATACTTACCGACTATAATGTAAATATTCCAACCGGCGGACGCACAGATGCGTTGGTACAAACCACAATTTCGTGGAATTTTAATGGTAAAGATTTTAAAACCAGAGGCTTGGATGTTGACCAAACCGGTGCCGCCATTAAAGCCACAATTAAAATGCTGAATTTGATTGATAATATGTAATTTTACCTCATTATGAACAAAAAACTTACAATTGCGCTTGTTGCGCACGACCAACGAAAAGCCGATATGGTGGAGTGGGCAGTATTTAATGCTGATACTCTTTCGAAACATACGCTGATTTGTACGGGTACAACCGGTGGGTTGATAAAAAAAGCATTTGATGAAAAAGGCGTAAACGCTGATATAATCTGTATGAATTCAGGACCGCTGGGTGGTGATGCTGAAATCGCCGCATTGGTGGTTCGTCATCAAATTAATTTGGCTATTTTTCTGATCGACGATTTGAACCCGCAACCGCATGAGGCAGATATTCAAATGTTGCTTCGTCAGTGTCGTATACACAATGTGCCTATTGCCTGTAATCGTTACAGTGCTGATTTAATGATTACAAGTACGCTTTGGGATAATGATAATTATATTCCATCTACTCCGAGATACATAAAATTTAATAGAGAATAAAATATGAAATTAAATATTGCCGTTTTGCCAGGCGATGGTATCGGGCCTGAAATTACCGAACAAGCATTGAAAGTAACACAAGCTGTTTGTGAAAAGTTTGGACATGAATTGAATTATAAACACGGGATCACAGGAGCCTGCGCCATTGATTCTGTAGGAAATCCTTATCCCGATGAAACGCATGAGTTGTGTATGAATTCGGATGCCGTACTTTTCGGAGCCATTGGTTCTCCTAAATATGATAATGACCCGTCTGCGAAAGTTCGTCCGGAACAAGGATTATTGAATATGCGTAAGAAATTAGGCTTATATGCTAATATCCGTCCGGTAGCAACATTCCCGTCTCTATTACATAAATCGCCATTGAGAGCTGATTTGGTTGAAGGTGCAGACTTTATGTGTATTCGCGAATTAACAGGCGGATTGTATTTCGGTCGCCCCCAAGGAAGATCTGAAGACGGAAATACGGCTTACGATACTTGTATTTACACGCGCGAAGAGGTAGAGCGTATCCTTCATTTATCTTACAAATTTGCTCGCCAACGAAACAAAAAAGTAACCATTGTAGACAAAGCAAACGTATTAGCTACTTCCCGTTTGTGGAGACAAATCGGTCAAGAAATCGCTCCGCAATATCCGGATGTAGAAACCGAATTTATGTTTGTTGATAACGCTGCGATGCGTATTATACAGTGGCCTAAAAGTTTTGACGTGTTGGTAACTGAAAACTTGTTTGGAGATATTCTGACCGACGAAGCTTCTGTAATTACAGGTTCTTTGGGAATGCTACCTTCAGCCTCTATCGGTGTCCATACTTCTGTATTCGAGCCGATTCATGGATCATATCCGCAAGCAGCAGGCAAAAATATCGCGAATCCATTGGCAACCATTCTTTCGGCCGCTTTGATGTTTGAATATGCTTTTAGCTTGATGGAAGAAGGAAAATTAATTCGTGAAGCTGTCGATGCCTCTATGGAACAAGGAATTGTAACGGAAGATATTGCATCAACAGGAAAGGCCTATAAAACATCCGAAGTAGGGGAGTGGATTGTTGATTTTATCCGTAAAACAAAAAAATGAGATGGAAAAGCCGTTGGTAAATAAAGAATATTTACTTGAAAAATCTCCGGGAAAAGGCGGTTGGACGTATGCAGTTATCCCCGAAATTCTGCCTGACAAAAACGCTCCGTTTAGTTGGGTAAAAGTAAAAGGTAGTATTAATGGCTTTGAAATCAGTAAATACCACTTAATGCCTTCAGGGAAAGGAACATTATTCCTATCTGTAAGATCTGAAATGCGAAAAAAGATAAAGAAACAGGCAGGCGATTACGTTCATGTTATTTTATATCTTGACAATGAACCGTTAGAAGTTCCTGAAGAACTACTGTTGTGTCTGCAAGATGACGCCGAAGCATTACAGTTTTTTAATTCGCTCAATGAAAGTGAACAACACAATTACGTGAAATGGATATATTCTGCAAAGACAGACCAAACAAAAGTGGAGAGAATAGCAAAAACACTTGATAAACTTTCCAAACATCAAAAGTTTACTGATCAATAAGAATAGATGTAAAAAATGAAAAATCCTTTGTAATCTGCTGATTTACAAAGGATTTTTTCTTGCTTTGCGGAGAGAGAGGGAATTGTACTTTTCTCTAACCGCCTTATAATCAATGTGTCAAAAGCCGTAAATCTTATGTGTTAGCGATTTCTAATTCTCAGCTTTTCTGCGTTTTTCGTTGAAATTCACACTAATATTTTTTACTCTATCAATCAGCGCAAAGGTAAACAATTTCTTTGAAATTTCATGTATATTTTAGAGTTTATATAAGAAATAAGTGTACATTTGCAAAATGTTACACATTTCGTAATAAAATGCAATTTAAAACTAATGGAAAGCATAAATCAAAACACATACAATTATTTAGATAAATACTTGATTGAAGTCAGGGCACAAGGGCGTTATGCTTTTACGGCAGAAGAATTGAAAAACAAATTTAATTTATCACTCAATGCGCTGAATCAACTTTTATATCGTCTAAAACAAAAAAACGAGATTGCGCAAATTCGTCAAGGTTTTTATGTGATTATTCCACCTGAGTATTCAAAGCAAAGGATTATTCCGCCTTATCTGTATATTGACGATTTGATGAAGTCGCTCGATAAATCTTATTATGTGGGGTTGTTATCTGCGGCAGCTTTGTATGGTGCTGCACATCAACAACCGACCGGATACACTGTAATTATTCAAAGTCCTGCCCAGCGAAGTATTGACAAACTGAAAATTCTTTTCTTTTCCAAGCAGGAATTTCTGCAAGACGGTATTGTTCAGCGAAAAACACCTGCGGGTTATATCAATGTATCATCGCCGGAACTGACTGCATTGGATTTTTTCGATTATATCCACAAGTTCGGAATAAACCGCATTACTACAGTATTACAGGAATTATCGGAAGAAATGAAACCGTCGCTTCTCCTGAAAATTGCTAAGCAACATCCCAACACGGCGGCCATACAACGGTTGGGATATATTTTAGATACGGTAGTTTCATCGGAAAAATTATCGGATGCCTTATGGAAAGCCTTGAATGAAAGAAATTTCTTCCCTGTTCCCCTTTCTCCTCAAAAGGCAAAGAAAGGAGAAACCGGCAATAAATGGAAAATTATTCAAAATATGGAGATTGAAAGCGATTTATGATACCTCAACGATATATAGAACAATGGAGAGCCGTTGCGCCTTGGACATTGGATGCGCAGGTGGAACAGGATTTGGTAATAGCGCGGGCTATTGTCGAAATGTATTCGGACGATTTATTGAAAAAGTCGCTGGCTTTCAGAGGCGGAACGGCTTTACACAAGTTGTACCTGAACCCACAAATCCGTTACAGTGAAGACATTGACTTAGTGCAAATCAATTCCGAACCAATTAATCCGATACTCAAACGAATTAGGGAAAAATTGGCTTTTCTCGGAACAAAACGAACCGTTAAACAGCATATTCACAACAATACTGTTATCTATCGTTTCGATTCGGAAATGCAACCCATAACAAACATGCGTTTGAAGATTGAAATCAATACTCGCGAACATTTGAATATTTTAGGACTGAAAGAAGTACCATACGAAGTTAATAATGAGTGGTTTTCGGGACAATGTAATATTACCGGATATGGAATAGAAGAACTTTTGAGTACAAAACTTAAAGCCCTGTATCAGCGCAAAAAGGGCCGCGATTTATTTGATATGTATTGGGCGTTAACGCAACTAAATATTGATATAGAAAAAGTTATCCATTGTTATAAAATTCATATGAAAAATGCGGTGGATAAACCGCCTACTCAAAAACAGTTTCTTGCCAATATGAATGAAAAGATGACTGACAGGGATTTCTTGGAAGATATTCGATTGGTTTTGAAGCAAGGGATTGAGTATGATGATGAGACAGCTTGGGAGTTGGTTAGAAAAGAGTTGGTGGAAAGAATATAATGAAACAAAAGGGTAAACATATTAATCCAAAACCCCTGCTAATCAGTGATAATTGACAGCAGGGGTATGTTTTTAATTGTTTTTTCGTTAGAAAAACATCCAAGAAATTCCCAAATTCAAATTTCTGTTTTGCCGGACTTTCCAACCGTTATCGACACTTACCTCGCTTAATCCTCGACTTGTACCTATATTGAATTGAAGATTTTTGAAGCGAATACCACCGCCTAAATCAATGTATGCATTGAATCGTTCAGTGGGATAGCCCCAGTCAGCTTTTCCGTAAAGGTCACTTTCTGTATACTTTTCTCCACCACTGGAAGTTTCCATTTCAGCAAATAATCCCAAATCAAAACTTGGCCCGGCTTCAAAGAATATACTGAACTTATCCGATAAATGCAAGCGATATTCGGCATGAAGCGGCACATTGATAGCCATTTCGCTAAATAACCAATCATCAGATACAGAAATATAGGTGTCCAAATTTAGTCCCGTTCTCAACCCAAAACCATAAATAAATTGAGGTTGATACACATAGCCTATACGAAATCCGGGAACAGATTTACTATCTTCCCAAAGACCATATTTGCCCATGTAATTATCCTGTACCCATTCCCATTGTTTGCTAATATATTCAAAAACCATCCCATGTGTACGATAATTGGATTTGTCTATACTGTTTATCGGAATTGTGTTATAGTTTTTATCATAATTGGTATTATCATAAGGAATCATCCATGAAAGTGAAACCATTATCGGTTTGTTTTGCTTGATACGAATATTGGGGTTGGTTGATATATTCATCAATCCTCGGCTTGTACCTATATTCAATTGCAATCCATCGAAGCGAATACCTGTACCAAAATCAAATGAAGCGTTTAATGGCTTGTTCGGAAAACCAATTTCGGAATTTTTGTAAATATTTGTTTCGGTGTAAAACGGCTCTTTTTCAGTGGGTTCCGTTGCCGTAAGTTTTGCACCCAAACCGTAATCGAAACTTGCGCCAACATAAGCAAAAGCGCTGAAATTTTCTGAAATATTGGCGCGATATTCCAAATGCAAAGGCAGATAAAGCGAATGTTCGGCGAAATTCATTGTGTAGTTGTAATCGCCATCCGTCCCTGCGTATTCGCCCGATTTTGCAAAATAATATTCGTAAAAAAGTCCTGTATTTAAACCTAAACCATACTTGAAAAGCGGCTCAAAACGTACCCCTGCTTGAATACCGTCAACATAATTTTTGCCGTCATCAAACGCTCCGTATTTTGTTGTGCTTTCGGCGGTTTTCCAGTTCCACTGTTTTTGAACGTAGCCAACCGACAGGCCAAGTGGACGCGGGTCGCCTTTGGGAGCATTAAATGGTGCGGACTGCGATACATAAACCGCTGCGGTTTTGTTGTCGCTTTTAACGGTAAGTGAAGCATCGCGTTTACCGCTGTATTGACCTGTATTTTCACTACATTTCAAAGTCAGATATTTTCCGTCCTTTTTTGCTGTAATCCAACTTGGTATATTGGAATATGTCCAATCCTCGCCGTCCGTTTCTACGCTAACTGTTTCACTGTTTCCGCCTGTTGAAAAACGAATGGAACTTTTACCCGCTTTGATATAAGTTGCCTGCTGCGGTTGTAAAATATTTATGCTTGACGAATAATTGCCGGACGAAATAGTGATATTGCCGTTGCGAGCATTACCGGAGTTATTTTGTGCGGTAAGTGAGAGTGTTTTTCCTGATTTTGAAACGGTAAGCCACGAAGGGACATCGGAATACGACCACGCATAACCATCAGTAATAATGGAAATGTCCATTTTTCCGCCTAATGCATTGATTTTAATAGGATTGGGATTTGACCGGATATAAGTAGCAACGGCTTCCGTCTGTTCTATTAGTACGGGAGGCGCTGTTTTGTTATCAGCTGTAACGGTCAGTGTTGCACTGCGGTATGCGCCGTAATTCTGTTTACAAGTAACGGTAAAAAAGCCACTTTTGGTTTCTACGCTGCACCATTCGGGCGAATTGCTTACAACATTATAAGTTTTTCCATCGCTACTAATGGTTATGTCCTGCGTACCGCCTTTGCTGTCAAAAGTTTTTTGGGAGATATTGGTGCGGATATAAGTAGCCTTTGATTCTTTGGAAGGTTCTACTTGTCGACTGATACCCGAACAGGAATAACCAGAGGCTTTCATTTCTTTAATCTTGCTTTTCAGTTCTGCAAGATTAAACTGTTTATCAAATTCTGCCTGATGTTCTTTCGGAACGTTTTTTCTATTTGTATCTGCAATAGTATTTGCCTTTTCAAACCAACATAGAGCTGTATTATTATCTCCTTGTTCTAAATAATAGCCGCTCAACGTCAATGCAGCGGGGAAATAGTCTTGATTAGCACTTTTTTTCCACCATTCTATCGCTAAATTTATATTTTTAGATAAACCTCCAAGACCATTCATATAACCATTTCCCAAATATAGTTGCGCTTCTGCAAATCCTTGTTCTGCACTTTTTTTGAACCATTTTACCGCTTCGTAAGGGTCGAAAGATACAAGCCCGTTCTCTTCTGTTGCATACAAATTACCTAAATAGCATTGTGCAGGCGCATAATTTTTAGGATGATTTGCACTTTTACGGATATAAGACAATCCTTCCTCCGGCGATTGCGCACAAAACATCGCGTAGCAAAACATCGCTTCGGCATTACCCATATCGGCACTTCTTTTTGCACCACTACAGTCGCCGAAATTGCAGGCTGGTTGCTGCGCCCAAATAGCAGTTGAGGCGCAAAGTATTAACAATATTGAAATTATCTTTTTCATATTCTTTGATTTAGAAAGTCCTGCTAAACGTAAAACTCTGATATTCTGAAGTGGCAATTTGTTTGTCGTTATTATCAAATAATCCTATCTTAAACATGCAATTATGCGAACCTCTGCTTAAATGCAATTCGTCATAGGGCATAAAAATTACGAAATCGTTGAATATACAATTCTCGTAGTTTGAAGTAAATTTGCTTGAAGTCGAAACCTGACCATCGGTTGCTCTGTATGAACCGTTATTATCTTTTAATGCGCTGCCGTCTGAAAAATAAAACCATACTACGCAATCTCCACGCTTATTCAACATTCCATCGACTGAAAATTTGATATGAATCTGCATACCTTTACGAGAATAGATATTGTACGGATTTTCAAATACATTATGCACTACCCAAATATTTTCAAATTGCGCCGAAGGCGTTTTTACACCTGCATCTTGTGTTACATTTACACGCACATTCTGTGTACGTTTACCATCTGCTCCACGTTCTCCATAATACACAAGAAAGTAATCGCTACGTGTATTACCGTTATTTGCATCGCAGACAAGACGGATAGTATTGCCATTTTGTGCTAAATCACACCAATCGGACACTTTGCTGCAAGCCCAATCATTGTCATTGGTGTTGACTGTGATTTCTCTTGTTCCGCCTGATGCAGAGAAATTAACCGACGAAGTACTTGTGCTCAAATAGGGTGCGGTTTTTGGAGTTGGGGCTTTGAGTTCGTTTATAATATTTTCAAGAAACGCTTTATCCAATCCTTGCTGTGCAAGCATATCGCGCGTTTCTTTCGACATTGTCCCCCAGTTTTTATACGCTTTTTCGCACCAGTAAAGCGCAGTAGCATTGTTTTGTTCAACCCCTGTGCCACTATAATAAAAAGCACCTAAAAGCACTTGTGCGGCAGCGAAATCTTTTTCTGCACTTTTGCGGAACCAGTTTGCCGCTTCGACATAATTTTGCGAAACTTCGTGTCCGGCATAATAAAACATTCCCAATACACACTGGGCTTCAGCATCGCCACGGTTGGCAGCAGTACGCAAATCGTTAATAGTTTGTGCCGATAAACTGATTGCGATGCAAATCATTATACATAATACAATTATCTTTTTCATTTTATTTGAGTTTTATAACTTGCTATGATTTCCCATTTATTGTTTTATTATAGTTCTTGTCATATCCCCTATCTTTATAAGATATATGCCTTGTGAATATGATGAAAGGTCAATACTATTTGCTTGGGTATGCAATAATTCTTTTCCTGATACATTAAATAAAAACACGTCAATATTTTGATTGTTATCGAAATATACCATGCCGGTAGTAGGATTAGGATACAAAAACACAGGAGAAGTTTGCAAACCAGATACTGATGTTGCAGAATTATTTTCACATTCTTCCAACAGGTTTTGCAATAATAATATTTGTTCTTTCAAATCGGCATTTTCTTCTTCCAGTTTTTTTATGTATTCACTGACATTGTCAATTATTTCCAATTTTCCGTCGATTAGTTGGTAGCTGTAATTCTTATCAAATCCACCCGATAATACAATATCATAAAAACCTGTTGGAGAACTTGTATCTGCATCACAAAAAACCTGGGGTAATTGTTCTAAACTTTCTTCGTTATCGTCATATTTAAAACTTTCATACAGTAAAATGAAAGACGGATTTTCTGTTCCTTTTTCCCGTTGTTCGTTTTGCACACGTATAGTTAGTGTCGCTTTTTCTATAGTAATGTTCAAATCACAAAAACCACCGTCAAAATCATCATCAGCTTCTTGATAAGCTGTAATCTTTACACTTCCAGCTTTTCTTGCAACGAGCGTATTTCCTTCTATTTCGGCAATTTCGCTATTTGAACTTTTGTACAAAATGGGGAAAGCACTGTTACTGCCTGTTGCATTTAAGGTAATCATATCTCCATACGTTACCGGTAACGAAATATAGAAATTTATTTCTGATGTTTTCTTCAATATCGGCAACCCCGATTCCGGCATCTTCCATATTTGGTCAAAATCCCAAAAGAGATATGCCACAATCCAATCTTGAGACTGAAAGGAACTTATAACTTCTGAACCTCCATGTTGTCCATTTACATTACTTGTAACGGTGCTGCTGCTAATCAACGACATTGAAGAAAGCGCATAGCAATTAGTAATCGTTCCGGTTCCTCGTCCATCTATTCGTCCGGCTGGACCATCATTATTATAGGTAATAGTACCATTTTTAATAATATAACGTGATGTTATTGTTGTATTTGCCGCCATACAGTTCTTTATACTGAAACCCTCTCCACAAATACCGCCTGCATAAGAATATGTACTACTTGTAGATACTCTTGAATCGGCTGTAATATTTCCTGTATTATAGCAATATTGAACAGTGCCTCCATATCCGCAAATGCCACCTGCACGAGGAGAGTAATTGAAACTGGTAGCATAAGAACCCTCATAAATATAAGCGGAAATGTTGCCGGTGTTATAACAATTGGAGATTGTCCCATAGTATCCGGAAATACCGCCGGACATTGGGAAATTACCTGTGTTGGATGTTGTAGTTGTTGATGCTGAAATATTTCCTTGATTATAGCATTTAGAAATATTACATCCATCTGCACTTCCACAAATACCACCTGCTCTATTACCTGTCGAAGAAACAGTAACACTACCCAAGTTGTAACAATCCGTAAATGAGCAATTACTGGCTCTGCCACAAATACCACCACCTGAAATTTTGGAAGAAACAGTACTTCGATTCCAACAATTTATAAAAGTGGAATTTGAAGCATATGCACAAGTACCACCGGCACCATTTGATGTTGATAAATCTGTATTAACATTTCCTCTTACTCCCAAGTTTTTAATTGTAGCACTACTTAGTGTTCCAAATACGCCAGGACTGTCATTCACTTCGATTTCATATCCGCCTCCATCAAACATACCGTTAAAGCTATTGAGAAAACCAACAGTAGTGGTAACAATATTATCCGTTCCCACTAAATCTTGTGTCAATAAAAAATATTTACCAGAATAATTGTTTCCATTGTTAACAGCATTAGCTAAAGCAACCATGTCTAATTTTGTAGAGATTAAATACGGTAAATTTTGTGAGCCATCTCCACCGCCATATGTTTGCGCAAAACTGTCAATTCTAACAAATGAGCAGATGACAATTAGTGCTGAATAAAATTTCAAATTCTTCATACTTTTTATTTTTAGTGTGTTATACGGAATATTTCAATTTTTGACTTGTCAACGCCAATTGTGACAAGCGAGACAGACGAAGGCATTTTAGATTCCTTTTTTATTGCGGCAGCGTGTTGCCGTGCAAAATCTTTGCAGGCTTCCAATTCGTCGGCTGTTTGCTGATATTTTGATACGCCAGTAAATTGAAGTTGCTGTACACATCCGTTGCCAGTCAGTGAAATGGAAGTGCAAATAATGCCATAATCAATATTTAATGGACACTGCGCCGCCCAATGCTGGAAGTATTGCCGCCAATAATCCGATTCTGCCTTGCCTGTATTTTGGTCGTATTTCTCTGTCCCTAACAGTTTGTTATTTGCATCGTAGCATTTGCAAGTTGATATGCCTTTTTTATCGTATTCGGTTGTGCATCGACGAATCAGTTTTTTATCTGAAGTGTAAAAACGTTCTTCGGTTACAAACCCTTTCGCGTCGTGTTGCATTTCTCCGTAGGCGAAACCTGTTTTGGGATTGTCTATCACTTTCCCATTTCCATCAGCAGAGGCAATATAATTCCTATTTCCCTGCTTGTCGTAACCTGTTAAACCTTCGGGGACGTGCATTGAAAGTGAGGTTGGTAACTCGTCCGTGCCAAAATACGTTTGGCGTGAAATGCGCCCCATACGGTCGTACTCATTTTTATGAATGGCATAATATCCTGCATTGTCGGGAATAAGCGTGAGTTTGCCTGCGGTGTTGTAATGTCTGCGTTCTGTTTCCTGCTCGCGATTGTCATAAGTAAATTCTACTTTATGGCAGCCGACAGCGTTGGTTGTTACCACACCGTTTGCGTTGAATAGAGCGATTGACTGATAGCGGGTTATTTTATTATTGTATGTGAAACGGACAATCAGCGTTTTTGCATTACCTTCATACAATATCTGCTCTGTATTGTTGCCTTTGTCGGCATCGTAAACATATTCAATTTTTGAATACCGGAAACCTGACTGCTGATTGTTAAATACTGTGGGACTGCCGTTTTTGTCGAAATACGCTTCTTCTTTCAAAAAGCCATTTTCATCGTATTTGTTTGTCCATCGGGCAAAACCCAAATTTCCTGCGGTGCTGTTGTTTTTGGCATCAAAAAACTTTCTTTCAACTTCGTAACCGTCATTGTTGTATTCCGATTCATAACCGGTAATACCTTCTTCAGATAGTTTTAGGGTTTTTCCGTCTGCTGCGTAAAAAGTTATTTTTTTCAGATTGTCGGATGACTGGTCGTATTCCGAAACGGCTATAACAATGCCCGCTGTATTTTCGCAGGGTTTGCTGTCCGTGCCGAAAAACATCTGCTTTACAAGTCGGCTGTGTGCATCGTATTCGTTGCGAAAACCGGCACAACCATATTGAGAAGTGCAAAGATTGTCTTTTGTATCTTTAAAAGAAACGGAGAGCATATTGCCGAGCATATCGTATTCTGCTACACTTTTTGAATAACCATAGATATTTTCGCAGGCGATACCTGCTGTGTCTAAATAATTTTGTGTCAAAGAGTTGCCTTTCTGGTCGTTCTCCAATTCTATTATTGCTACTCCTGTTGAAATAATCACAGATTTATCTTCTGTGTCAAGATACGCTATTTTTGAAACATAGCCGTTAGCATCATAGTCAAATTTCATTGAAACAAAGCCGAACATATCGTTGTTCGTGTTCATTTCGTCTCTTGATACATAACTTTTTGTTCCGTCAACACCAAAAGCGGTTTGTTGAATCATAAAACCATTTTCGACAATATAATTGTAACCGGCAACTTTATTGTCAGTCCTCAAAGTAATATTTTCTTCACTGTCATAATAGGTTTCTTTAATACGGTTTCCGTACTTATCGTATTCGATAGCACAAATATAGCAACCGTTGCCATCGTAACCCTTTTCGCCGTTGGCTGTAAAATAACTGACCTTCACAAAATCGTTGTCTTTGTTGTATTCCAATTTTTTGATTGCCAAACCTGCTCTGTTTGCTTTTGGCGCATCGTCCTTTCCCAAATAATATTCTTCTATTACACGCCCTTTTTCATCGACTACGAATTTTTTTCCATAAATACCTTCGGCATCGCACACTTGTGGGAGTTTGCCACTGGCATATTTTACCTGTTTCAGATAGCCGTTTTCGTCGTAAGTGAACAGATATTTTGAAATGCGACTTTTCCCGTTAGACGTGCTGAATGCACTTGCAAAGAGTTGAGTAGTGCTTGCCGAAAGATTCAGTTCGGTTTTTGTGTCGTCGTCCTGCGTAAAAATGGCAGCTTTCAAATTTTCGTCTATATAAGCCATTCTATACAACACTT
This sequence comes from Dysgonamonadaceae bacterium, assembly GCA_031253625.1. Lineage (GTDB taxonomy): Bacteria > Bacteroidota > Bacteroidia > Bacteroidales > Azobacteroidaceae > JAIRVZ01. The sequence goes on along the minus strand of JAIRVZ010000134.1, from coordinate 10,982 downwards.
TTCCGTTTCTATCCAAACATTTTTTATAATTTAATTTTCCGTTATCGGTATAATATAGCAACATATCGTCGTATCGCTCGGTGTGTTCGCTGTCGTGGTGTTCAACAATATTTCCTTTACTGTTGACGTGCGAAACTCTTGTGATTTTCCCTTTCAATTTTATAAATCGGTAACTATCCATTTTTTGTTCCGCGTCAGAATTACTCAATTTTCCAATCCCTATAGGTACACCCCATTTCTCTACATAGTCTTTATAATAATAAGTTTTTACATTATAATTATAATCCCAATACCACAAGCCGCCGCCAAGCAATAGTAAAATAAGAACTGCCGCCGCATATTTTAATACTTTTGGCAGTTTATCAGGGTCGATAGCATTTTTTAGTGCGGCACGAAAATCGCCGCAGGTTTGATACCGCTTTGCCGGGTCTTTCTGCGTTGCCTTATCGACAATGCGCTGCATTTTTTCCGATACCTCGTTATAAAACTCTTTCATTCGCGGAAGCGGTTCGCCGATTATTTTTTCCGCAAGGTCGGTATCCGACAATGTTGTAGTGTCGTAAGGGGCGTGTCCTGTAAGCATTTTGTGTAGTAACACACCCAAAGAATAAATATCAGAACGGCAGTCAATATCTTCGTTCTGAATCTGTTCCGGACTTGCGTATGAAAGTGTATAACCAACTGCTTTTTTGCTTTCAGACAGTATTTGGGCAATACCAAAATCAAGGATTTTAACTACAAAATTGCCTTCGTTGTCGCTTGTCAAAATAATGTTAGCGGGCTTAATGTCGCAATGTACTATGCCGTGCTTGTGGGCGTAGGCGCAGGCATCCAATATTTGCAAAAACATTGGGTATGCCATTTTTTCGGGGATTAAGCCCTGCTTCTGGTTGATAAAGTCTTCGAGAGTAATGCCGTCCACATACTCCATGACGAGGAAAACGCCGTCTTCGTTTTCGTCGAAACCACGGTATTGGACGATATTTTGGTGGCTAAGCTTGCCGAGCGTTTGTGCTTCCTGAACAAATTTTTTACGGGAAAATTCACTTTCCACAAAATTTGTTTTCAGCACTTTAATTGCTGCTATCTCGCCTGTAAACTTATGGGTAGCCTTCCACACGCTACCCATACCACCACCACCGATAGAACTTTCTATGCGGTAGTTCAGGATTTCTTTTCCTATGAGATTCTTCTGTTCCATTACAATATATTTAATTTTTTAATATTTTCCTGAAAATAGCAATCAGCCAGTCGATTAAGCTTTGTCCGTTTTCGGTTTTCGGCGCAGGTGTGGGTGCGGGTTTTGGCGTTAACGGAGTGTCTTTTATGGGTTTTGTTGCATCACGTTTGCGAGCAAAAGCTGCTTCTACGTCAGTCCAATTTAATTCGACTTTACCTGCAAGCAAAATTTTAGGACAATTAGGCGTATATTCATCGGCATTAACATCAATCATTTTTTCAGTGTTATGTACTTTTTCAGAATTTACATAATCTCCGAAACTGAAAGAAATCGTAGTTCCGTTGGTACTTCTATCTCTGATAAGAAAATGAATAGTATCTACTTCTTCCGGCGGACATTCTATCTCTATTATATCCAAATGGTGGCGGCTGACTTTCTCTGTTGGGTCATATACAATAACATCGCAATTTTGGCGGCCAACAGAAACAGTAATATTGTCTTTGTTTTTATTGTCGGAAAAAACTGTACCGCCGCCAAAAAGTTCCAACTCAAATTCGCGGCAGGACTGAAAACGCCGTAACATATTTTTATCGGTCGCCTTGTCTAAAATTCACTGAATATGGTCTGACAAATTCGGGTTGAATTGCTGCGCTTTTGGGAACACACTTTTAATAATGGCCATTTTCGTGGCGTGGTCATTGGATTGCTTGTGTATGGCGTGGTCGCCGACAAGCATATAATATAGCACGCAACCCAAAGAATAAATATCGGAAAGGTGGTTGATAGTTGCCGGCATTGCCTGTTCCGGACTCATATACCCGTCGCTTCCAATAATTTGAGTAACCGTATGCCCTGTGCTGTTTTTCATATCTTTTACGATACCGAAATCTATCAGGCAAATCCGTCCGTCGGGTTTGACAATGATATTGCTCGGTTTAATATCGCGATGGACAAAACCCTGCCGGTGGACAAAACTTGCTGCTGAAAGAATCTCTACAAAGAGTTGTACGGCTTCGCTTTCGACAATTCGTCCACGCCGCCGCACATACTGTTCTATCGTTTCGCCCTCGACGTATTCCATTATCAAATACAGGTTGCCGTGTTCTTCAAACGAGGCGTACATTTTTACGATGGACGGATGTTCGAGTTGCTTTAAAGTATGGACTTCCTTGTGAAATAATGTGCGAAGATTGGCATCGGCAGTCAGTTCGGAGCGAATTTTTTTAATGGCGACAGCATTGCCACGCTCGTCCCAACCTCGATAAACTTCTCCCATTCCGCCGCCGCTGATTGGTGTGTCCTGTACGTTGTAGATTGAGATTTGCATATCAGATAATCATTGAGGGAAGTATCGAATCTTTTGAGTCTGTATTTTCTGGTATTTTCACAGGAATAGAAAACTCGTAAATGGCGTTGGCAGTTTCTACTGTAACGATTATTGGGCTTTCAAAATTTGGTGTTCGAAAATAGAGAACAAGATTATTTTCCGTACTAACAGAACATCTTACTGCTGCCTCCTGATTAGTTGTTGCTTTTGGCGGTGTCACATTACCGGCAGTTAGCAGAATACCACCGTCCACCTTTACTGTAACAGGCTCTTTATCATTATCATTATAAGCGATGGCATTTAACACTATTTTGGATGTCTTTTTCGCTGAAATACCAGATTGCGCTTCTTTTACGGGAATTTTTATTGTACAATCGTTACCAGTCTTTGTTTTGCAGAAAATAGTCACGGTATCACACTTTGTTTTCCATTTGGCACTTATTTTTTTTCCTTCTATTACTACAAAACTTACAGTACTGTTTTCAACTGCGACCTCGTTTTTATCTATTATTGAATCATTAAAAAACATATCTGTTATTTCGGTTTCGAGGGTTTCGCCTTTTTTCGTAAAGGTAACAGGTTTTGCAAAGTAGGTTTTAAGTATAATTTCCGTAACAATGCTGTGCCCTGTTGCTGCTGTTTCTGTTGTTACAATATTATTGCTGTCGGCGTTCTCGTCTGATTTTTCCCAAGGTTTCGTTAAAACTAACCACACCACACCACTACCCAATAACACAAGCAATGGCAAACCGTAGAACAACAGGGTTTTCCAGTTTTTTGGTTTTTTGCCGCTATTGCCGATTTCTTGCGTACTGACAGTAAATTCAACCAGTTCAACTGTGATATTATCCAAACCACCGTTATTGTTAGCCATTTCCACTAATTTGTCGGCACGTTGCTGAATGGGGATTTCGTGTTTGCTGATTATGCGCTGAATCTGCTCGTCATCGACCATTCCGGTTAATCCATCGGAACAAAGCAAAAAACAATTTCCCGCACCCACTTCAATAGGAGCATTACAAATTGTTGGCGGCTGCATATTAGGTAAGCCCAAAGCGTTGGTAATTTCGTTTTTGCGTGGATGACGTTCCATTTCTTCACGGGTTTTTATTGCCCCTGCCTTAAACATTTCATATACAACCGAGTGGTCTTCTGTAAGTTGCGTAATACGATGGTTAGCAACGATATAAATACGGCTGTCGCCAACGTGTCCGTAATACGCTTTGCCGTCGCTTGTTACCACGAGCATTACGCAGGTTGAACCCATACCCGCAAGTTCAGGCTGTTGGCGGGTTTTATTCAATATTGCTTCGTTGGCTGCAATAATTGAATTATGGATTGTTTCGCGCGGGTCAAGCGTAATGTTATTAAGGAAATAATTGTGAATGGCACTGATTGCTGTTTCCGATGCCATTTTTCCGCCAACGTGTCCGCCCATACCGTCGCACACTACGAAAACTTTCATATTGGCAACTTCAAATATGCGTTTACTGTCTTCGTTTGCCTTGCGCATCTGTCCAACGCTGGTTTGCTCGCCGCACCACAGAAAATTGAAATTGGGATATGTACTCTGTTTCATATTCTTACGGTATTTGTGGAATAGCAATGAAAATCAGTTTTGTGGAGCCAACGCGGATTACGTCAAAAGAGGCGAGTTCATACACATCGGTTTTTAATTCTTCATTTACAAAAGTTCCGTTGCTCGACAATTCGTCTTTAATGCGGAATTTTCCGTCGGCAGACAGATACTGAATAATCGAATGTTTGCCGGAAACCTGTGCGTCGCCTGCAATACAAATATCGTTGTTTGCATCGCGTCCGATAAGATTTCTTCCTTCGTGAATGTTGAAAATCTGTCCTGTGGGAGTAGTGTCGTAAGAGAAAAGCAGTCCTACAATCCGCTTCCCCTGCGGCATTCCTGTGCCACCACCTGCGGGGCGGATAACCGTACCACCACTAACGCCTCCGCCGTAATTTCCACCGCCCATTGGAATGGTCGGGCTACCGCCTCCGACAGTTCCGCCGCTTACTTGCGTTCTGCCGCCGCTCTGATTTACTTCCGTGCCACTACCGAAGTTGCCTACGGTTGCACCGCCGCCGAAAGTATCGTTATTTACTGCTGTTCCGGTTCCCTGTGATGGACAGAACGGACAATTATCGCCATAAATGGCAGAATCGTAAATGTGTCCTTTGCTACAAGATATTCTTGGCATAATTCTTTTATTTTAAATTGTTTATAATTTTTATTTTAACCAATAGCCGAGTATTGAGCCGCCAAGTCCAAAACCGACATCCTGTTTTTCGTGTGTAAAAAAATAAATTGCTACGACCGCCAATGTCAAACTCGCTATTGTACGGATAAGAATTACATTCTTTTCTTTCGTTGATACTGTTTGCGACTTGTTAGACGAAACGATTGACTGAAATACTTTACCTGTTTCGCGAATGGTTGTGCCGAATAGCCGCGTTTTATGTACAGGGCGCAGATTGGCACCGGGACAATGGGGACATTTGTCGCCTGTGTATTTGTGTCCTTTGCTGCAAATTTTTGCTTTTGACATAATTGTGTTATTTTGCTAATTCTACTGCGTATTTGGCTTTTATAGCCAGATTGTAATCTACATTACCGGCTATCTCAGGTTTGAAAGCGGCATAGACAATGCCTATCAAGTCTCCGTATTTATCGAAAATAGGCGAACCGCTTGCGCCTCCTGCAATTTTGGCATTATGCTCAAATTCGTATTTACCTCGCAACTGTGAAATTTCGCCCCTCTGGTTATTGGCTTGAATACCTTGTGGCGTACTTCCAACCTTTAATCCTGCCGGAAAACCTATAGTGTATATCGGTGTCCCAAGAACAATCTTTTCATCATTCACAACGGCTTTGTCTAAATCGACAATGTTTTTCACACCATCTGGCAAAGTATGTGATTTCATTTGAATTACAGCAATATCTATCTCCTCCTTTTCGCTTATTTCCAAAATGGCACAAGGCTTAAAATCCGCGTGAGTGCCATTAACCGCAACGCTAATTGAATAACCGAGCGATTCAACCTTGACGGAATTTGGTTTCACACCAAGTTCTTGAGCAATACTTTGTTGTATTGCTTCTTTAGGGGTGGGCGATACAACGTGCCGATTGGTAACAATTTTCCCATCCTTCGAAACGAAAAATCCTGTTCCACTTCCTCCTGCATCTATTGTTGCTGTGCCGTAACCTTGGATAGAGACCCTGTAAGGTGCGTTCACAGAAATCATTACCACTGATTTTTCGTACTTGGCATAAATTTCTTCTGGAGTCAGAACAGGGTTGGGGTCTGGTTTTATCAAAAAGAAGATGCCGACAACTGCCGCCGCGACTGCCGCTGCAGAAATAAGAATCGTTTTGAGATTTTTCGGTTTAGGTGTTGGACGTTTGCCGAAAATGCTTTCCCAGTCAAGCAGGTATTTGTTGGCAATCAACACGCGGTCTCCTGCGCGAAGGACTTGGATGCTGACTTTTTGCCCGTTTATATAAGTACCGTTTGTTGAGCCGCTGTCGGCAATCACAATGTCGCCGTTGACTTTTTCAATCAACTGCGCGTGATTGCGGCTCACATCACTGTGATTCAGCACAATGTCGTTACTTGACAAACTGCCGATTGTCTTCTTCTGTTTGATAGTGGAAACATCGCCGCTAAATACAGGCGGGGCGGGTTGCTTGCGTTCGTTCAGGTATTTGAGCCAGTCGAGCGTAGCATTGCCAACTTTTATCACATCGTTTGCTGTGATGTTTGTTTCCGTATTGATACGTTTACCATTTACATATGTGCCATTTGTAGAGTTCAAATCCTTAATATGTACCTCTTTAGTATCTAAAATAGTAATAATAGCATGTTGTGCTGACACTGTAACATCGCTGATAACAATGTTGTTGGTGGAACTACGTCCGATTTTCAAAGTTTTCATGTTCGTACTGAATTTGCCATATAATGTTTTTTCTTTTATAACCGTAACCACACGAATAAGAGTAAAACTTATTTCTTTGTAGAATTTGCTTATCTCCTTCTTTAATTTAATACCTCCTCTTTTGAATAGGTGGAACTGAGAGAACAATTCATGCAACTAATTGTCTGTTAGTCATATAGGTTGTTATTGGATTTTTATTAAACGAAGTATTAAACAACCTGTTAAACAAATACTTCTCTCTGTTTTTGAAATATTAATTATCATGCTACTATTCAATTAGATAACTTTAGGGCAACGAAAGAAAAAGTCGAAAACAATTAAATATTTTATTAAACACACACAAAATCAGTGATTTACGTGTATCCCTTTTTATATTATGTAACATTGTGTAAAAAGATGTTTCTTTTTTATTCATCGGATTAAGAGAAATTTAATACATTTGTGCCTTAATATTTTACATTTTAGTACCGCCTATTCAAAAGAAGCGGAATAGTTATTCTAATCTAATTATTTTTGCATTTGCCTTATCTACAGCCGATTGCCCTAACGATGCTAAATAAATTCGAGTAGTGGTCTCGTTTTCATGTCCCATACTTTCGCTTATGATTTCAATAGAAATTCCTTTTTGAAGTGCCAAAGTCGCCCAAGAGTGCCGGGTAACATACGAGCTTAGCGATTTTTCCAAGCCTAATAATTCGGAAATACGTTTCAGACGTTTGTTATGGTTGCGAAGTTGGCTTGTGTTGTCGCGATTTTGAGCAGTATAAACCGGTAACAAATAATCATCTATTGTTTGTGATTCGTACCAGGAAATGATTTCCTTCATACATATTTCTAACTTCACAGTCAGCATTTGCCGTGTCTTGCTGCGGAAATAAATGATATAACCATTTTTCATATTGCTTTTGCGAAGATTTGCCATATCAATAAACGAGATACCTCGCATATAGAAGCTGAACATAAACAGGTCGCGGGCTAATTCCAATTCCTTATAAGAGGATAAATCCATATTTTTAAGCCGTACAATAACATCCTCGCTTACTGCACGTTTCACAGTCTTGTCGATACGAGTAAAAATGTTGGCAAAAGGATTCTTTTGAGTGCTCAAACCTCGTTTAACCGCTTGATTATATACGGAACGTAAAGCTCTCATATAGCATGAAATGGTATTTTTCATTACTCCCTTAGATTTCAAATAGTTTTCATATTTGTGCATCAGGTCGTTGTCAATTTTGTCGATAAGAATATCTTGTCCTGAGAGGAAACATTCAAAACTTGTTTTGGATGTCTGTAGGATAGTTGCCGTTTTGCAACGGCTGCTGTTCTTGAGATTTTTAACCACATAATCTACAAAAGGGAAAAAGTAACCGTTGAATGAATTACTTGTGTATAACTCTGCCAATTCATCTACAGTATAATCGCTTTTCATTTCGAGGATACGAATCAATTCGGCAAGTTGCTTCAACTCAGTTTCCAAACCTATTTTTATTGATTGCAGGTAAATTTGGCGTTCCATGTCGGAATTGCCGAAAAAAACTGTTTCCTTTTGGTTATCCCATTCGGCAGGAAAAAGACGGAATCGCGTTCTGAGCAACTTGATTTTTCGATTATGAATTAGTTGCAAACAGATAACCCCTGCTTTATGTTTAATTTTCGAGGGAGTGAATTTTAATTTGATTGAGGTTGCCATTGTATTTTTTGTATTAAATAAGCCATTTCATTTCCCCTTTTTTCCTGTATTTTCCAAATGAAGAATATATTCCGATTGTTGGTAGAGTTGTAGCTTCAATGCCCGGTAATCATCCATTTGTTTGATATTCAAAGTCAATGAAAAGAAACAGACCAATGTCAACACAAAAATTATTACCGAAGTCCGCAGAAATTCAAATCCGCAAATTGTAACTTTCTTAGACTGTGGGAACAATTCTATAATTGGCTCTAACGAAATCTTATCCGGTGTCGGCAAGGCATCAATTTTTTCTGCAACTGCTTTGACTGCCGATAATATTTTCGAGTGATGTTCTGTCTGAATTTTGTGCTTGTATTCATAATAATTACCCATTAAGTCGGTTTTCTCTTTCATGATAGCCTCAATTTCTTCTTTGGAAACTGTTTTATTTGTTCCTTGATTAACAGGCTGATTTTCTTTTACTTTATTATTCGCCTGAAGAATATCTATTTTCTTGTTCATTTCGGACATGATGCCCAAAAGTCCTTCATATTGAATACTTTCCATAATTTACATTTTTAATCCTTTACGTTTTTTCTTCTTTTTCAATTGTTGTTGTAGTAGATATTCTTCCCTGTCGGAGTCATAATCTGAACTCGACGGCTGAATATCAAACAACCCTCCCAAAATAGAGCCGGCATTTTCTAAAGCCGATGATTGATTGAACGAGTAATCCAGTTTAGTTTGACTAATTTCTTGGCTTTGCTCTCGACTGTTTTTCTGCAACTGATAATCAATTTTTGAGTAACTGAACTGCCGGTCTATTTCCGAACCTTTGAAAGAATAATCTCCCTTAGCGAAAGAAATGCCCTGAATTTCATTAGATTGACCTTTGTATTTGAATTTCAATTCAATGCCGGATTTGTTCAAAGTATCTCTGAATTGATTCCAATTCTTTGCAGATTTCAAAGCTGTTTGGATAGTCTTGTGTATTTCATACTTCGTTTTATCCGGCTCTTTCAGGCGATGGGTTTTTACTTTTTCTTTGCCTGTCCCGAAAGTCAGACCGTATTTCTCCTTCAATGTTTTTGTTACTTTCTCATTTCTGAAATGGTCGTTTTTATCTGAAATGGTTTTTCCGTTATTATCTACCCTATTGAAAACGATATGACAATGGGGATGCTCCCGGTCTGAGTGGCGAACAATGATGTATTGCGTATTCTCAATCCCCATCGCTTGCAAATATTCTTTTGCCAGCTTTAACATAAACGCATCGGTTAGTTTAGGTGCGTCATCTTTGGAATAGGAAAGAGGGATGTGTCCAACACTTTTAGCAAGACTGGGATTCATCAAACTCTGCATATAAAAGCTATTAATAATTGAATTTGTATTGTTTAAAAGTACTCCTTCGCCACCTAATAGCTTTGCATTTTCCTTATCAAGTATGTAAGAAATGCAGCCTTTAAAGCTTTTTCCTTTTATGATTTTTCCAATCATCCGACAGTTTTTTTATGATTTCCGTGAAATAATTCAGTGTATTTCTAATGTCATTTTCCAAATATGGCATCTGAAAACTGTTAGCCTGATGCGCCAATTGATTCAGATTATTGGCTTCGCCCGACAGTTTCCGAAGTAAATCCATGTCCTCTTTTTTTATCGGTTCGACGATTTTACTTTCGAGAATTGCAGAGTGTGAATAAGCGCTGACGGTCAATCCGGCAAGAGATGCCCTTCGTTTGATAGCATAGTATTCCGGTTCGGAAACACGAATGCTGACTATTCGCTTTTTCCGCTCGGAAATCCTTTTTTTCGGGCGACCGCCTTTGCGTTTATTATTACTTGCTTCTTCCATAAAATTGTCGACCACCGGGAGCAATTTTCCCTTTCGCCGGGAGCGAAAGCAAGGGTTTTCGTCATACGAAAACATACCCTTGCTACGTTACCGAACATTTATGTTCCATTGGGATGGTAGCTTTACACAACACACAGATTTAACTCATTAATTGCATTATCACTTTTTCTATACTTCGACATCATCCGGCTGTTCTTCCTGTTCTTCACTTCTACCCCTATCCTTCAACCATTCGAGAACTTCGCGTGTCTGCTCCTCATACGCATCGTTCAGAAGTTCCCTGTGTTCCTTGAAATGGCAGGAGATGATAGAATCCGCCAAAGAAGATGTCGTTGTGTGGTGTTCGCTATAGAAAATCCATGCTGCCTTTTTCAACTTTTCATGTGTTTCGGGACTGATGTACACGGCAGACCGTTCCCTTATCCGTTTCTCCTGACAATAGGTCTCAATATATTCCTCTATTGAAACCTGTTTTTGATTCTTTTTCGTTTTCATTACTTAATCCTTATAATTGTTAAACATTGATGCCTGTACAGAATTGAATATCGAATTCGATAACAGCATCATTCTTTATTTCCAAATTGATTCTGAAACAGATTCTCATACAGGTATCAGTTTTTATGTCCGTCAATATTCCTGTTCTGAACTTACTATTTACTTCTGTTGTGAAATCAATTCTGAGGCAAATAAATAACTATTAATTGGAGTTGTAATTGAATTGGGTTTGTATGGAATATTCTGCAATATCTTTCTATTACAGCTTCCCCGTAGACGGTGTAAACTGCGCCGATTTGCGCACTGACATTATAATGTGGCGGCAATACTTTTTCGGACTAAAATACCTGTTCAAACAAAAGATTTGTCCTACCCGACCGAAGCAAACCACTGCAAACCCCTGCCACTTCATTGTCAAACCATAAATAGTTGAATTTTTCTGTTTTACTTCGTGGCGAAAAGGAGAAAATATCATCGGTTACATGAACATGGCGATGTAAAATGTAGTCAA
>JAIRVZ010000125.1 GCA_031253625.1 Dysgonamonadaceae bacterium | reverse complement strand
TTGACTACATTTTACATCGCCATGTTCATGTAACCGATGATATTTTCTCCTTTTCGCCACGAAGTAAAACAGAAAAATTCAACTATTTATGGTTTGACAATGAAGTGGCAGGGGTTTGCTGTGGTTTGCTTCGGTCGGGTAGGACAAATCTTTTGTTTGAACAGGTATTTTATTCCAAAAAGGTATTGCCGCCACATTATAATGTCAGTGCGCAAATCGGCGCAGTTTACACCGTCTACGGAGAAGTTGTAATAGAAAGATATTGCAGAATTATCCATACAAACCCAATTCAATTACAACTCCAATTAATAGTTATTTATTTGCCTCAGAATTGATTTCACAACAGAAGTAAATAGTAAGTTCAGAACAGAAATATTGCCGGACATAAAAACTGACCCCTGTATGAGAAGCTGTTTCGGAATCAATTTGGGAATAATAAATGATGATGTTATCGAATTCGATATTCAATTCTGTATCGGCATCAATGTTTAACAATTAAAAGGATTAAGTAATGAAAACAAAAAAGAATCAAAAACAGGTTTCAATAGAGGAATATATTGAGAACTATTGTCAGGAGAAACGGATAAGGGGACGATTCGCCGTGTATGTCAGTCCAAAAACGCATAGCAATCTTAAAACTGCTGTCCGGCTGTTTGCAAGCGAACACCACACAACGACATCTTCTTTGGCAGATTCCATTATCTCCTGCCATTTCAAGGAATACAGGGAACTTTTGAACGATGTACATGAGGAGCACACACGCGAGCTTCTCGAATGGTTGAAGGATAGGGGCGGAAGTGAAGAGCCGGAAGAACAATCGGATGATGTTGAGCAATGACGAAAAAATGTAAACACAGTATGTATAATGTTTTTAGTTAGCACGATTAGTTAACTGTGTACAGTCAATTTTTTCACTTCAGGCATCGAAGATGCTCATGTTCATTAGAACATGGCAAGTTGTGTCTTGGGACACCCGAAACCTTTCGGGCGTACCAAAACCACTTGCCCCATTCGGGGTAAAATAACTCCGAAGTCGTTTTTTTTTAGCAGAATTGAATCAAAAAAATTATGTTATGGCAACAGAAAATAAACAGTATAACAAAGGTGGTCGACCACCAAAGACAGACCCTTGCAAGCATCGGTATTCAATCAAACTGAACGATGTTGATAATGCACGATTTCTTTCAATGCTTGAAGAAACAGGATTGAAATACAATGCTGCAAAGTTTATCAAAACTTGCTTGTTCAAACGTGAAATCAAGTATGTAAAATTAGACAAGGCAGCAATGGATTATTATATGCGGTTGACAACTTTTTATTCACAATTCAGAGCTATTGGAGTGAATTATAATCAGGTAGTAAAACATTTGAAGGCAGCTTTTTCAGAAAAAATGGCTTTGGCGATGTTGTATAAATTGGAAAAAGCGACAATAGAATTGGTCACTATTCAAAGACAGATTGTGGAGTTGACTAAAGAATTTGAACGTAAGCATTTACTAAAATAATACGAATTAGATAAAAAATTAATACTTTTGCAGAATACAGTTTAGACGAACTACGCAAATGGCAAACAAAAATTTAGAAATTGTTCCGGACATTCTTAATTCCAAAATAAAGAAACTCCAAATAGAGCTTCCACATTATAGTTTTAGTCATTCTTCATCTGAAGAATCGCATACTTTTGTCGGGAGAAAACAAGTACAGAAAAAACTAAAAAAACTGATAGAGGCTACTGACGACAAAACTGGCGTTTATTTGGTTACGGGAAATCGCGGTGTGGGAAAAACAAGTTTGGTCAATCAGGTAATTAATCAAACTTCTTTGCAACAACATACTAATTTTTCCAAAAACCTGACATATTTGTTTTTCCTCTTGTTTGCTGTTGCTGGGACTCAATTTCTGACGGGTATTGATATTGTTAAAGAAAATCAAATATGGAGTTCACTCTTCTTTTTTGTTTTAGGGATAATAACATTTGTTTTTTTATGCAAATACAATAGTTATCGACGTAAAAATCCTGAACAGAAGTATTGGGATTATTATACATCTGCCATTGAAGAATTGAGTTTCTTAACAAATCCCCATAATCCGTACCGAACAACGCAGTACTTATTGAAAATCATTTTGATAATCTGTTATACGCAAATTATTTCAGTAATTCCAAACATTACTTCCACCAAAGCATTCGTTTTTTATCTATGTTTTGTTTTTGCTTTTATGTTTTGGAGATTCATAAAAAGCAAATTGTACGAATATTATTCAAAATATAAAAAGGAAAAATTACAGGAAATAATGGAACATAACACCCAATGCCAGAATAAGATTTGGAAATATGTTCCATTAATAATACTACTTCTACTCCCAATAGCCTTTAATTTTTTGGATTTATTATGGTGCTATCCGCTTATATTTGTTGCTGTAGTTTTTATTGCAGGTTTTTGGAATCATAAATATTTAAATAAATATTTGCTTCGAAAAATATTTTACGAAACAGTTTTAATCCCAATTTGGGATTACATAAAGAGTTACAATCGCCTATATTTACGCATAAATTTCGGACATAAATTAAAAGATGAGAAAGATATTTTGCGATTAATAGCACGCACATTAAGCACCGAATACAATAAATATCATCGCTCATTTCGACACATGTTACTTTGGCGAGTTACAGCATTTGGCTTTCTGTTCCTTTTTTCCTTATTTTTTATAAAACCTATACTCGAAACAAACATACAAAATTATCCTTTGTATCAAACAAAATTTACACATCAAGTTGTTTCAGATACCACATGTCAATATCAAACCTCTTGTAAACACGATACCATAACAGCAAAAAAAATCTTTCTGCCCCAATCGGATATGGCAGGAAGAATTTTACTTTCAACAGGCAGCGTAATATCTAAAACCAAAACTTACATTTGTTATATTCCTGAATATCTTTGGGATAAAAATTCCAAACTTGATGATTTTGATAACCAGAAAATAGAATCTTTGAATTATACCCCTTTGCTTTCATTTCTGATAATGTACCTGTTTTTTACATTGTTGTTCCGTACTCGCTGGTTTACGGCATGGTTTGCTACTCACGGAATAATAAAGCGACAACTAAAAAAACTGAATAACGACATTACGCATAGTACCGAGCGTGAAAATGGATTAAATATCAATTATAACAAATTTGGCATCAACACAAGAACAAAAAAAACACGCGGTGTTGCAGATGCGCGAGAAATAGAAAAAGAATTGCAGGATATTTTGAATGATATTCAACGGATTCCAATTTTTATGTGTCGTCCTAATTTTGTTATCGTATTTGATGAATTGGACAAAGTAGAGCCGAGTGAAACCGGATTGGAAAAAGAAACGCAAAACACAAAAGCCTCGCTATTCTCTATTAATGCAACACGAGAAAAGCAACACGAGATTTTGAAAATCTTGTCCAATATGAAGTATTTTCTTTCTACCGTAAATGCCAAATTTATATTTATTGCCGGACGCGAAATGTACGACATTTATTTGGCAGACGTGTCGGATAGGAACAATCATATCGGCAGTATTTTCAACACCGTTATTTATGTACCAAGTTTCCTCACTGACCACGCAGATACAGCCCATGAGGATATGACTTCATTAACCGAAGAATTTGTTTGTCGAAAACTTATTCCGCACGATTATCCGGTAGAATCTTATAATTTGGCAAGTTATAGAGAGTATTTATATGATGAAATTTACATAGGTTTAAGACAAAAAGAAAAAGAATTGGATGAAGAAAAGAACACATTAAAAAACTTAAAGGAAAGAAAAGACGAATTAGAAAAAAATAAAAAGGATTTAGAGGATGTTGCAAAGAAGATACAACAAACAGAAAGAGTAATACAACAAACAGAAGGAACAATACAACAAACACACAAAATAATCGCTGTATTGCAACATCTTATCATTTATCTTGCTCACGTAAGCAAAGGTGCACCAAAAAAAATGATGCAACTCTTTGAGTCGTTTATCGAAGTTTCTGAAATCGGTGGAAGCAATAAAATAGAGAAATTTCTGATAGTACAGCGTTATCACAGTTCCCGACTATTCTTGACTTTCGATT
This sequence comes from Dysgonamonadaceae bacterium, assembly GCA_031253625.1. Taxonomy (GTDB): domain Bacteria; phylum Bacteroidota; class Bacteroidia; order Bacteroidales; family Azobacteroidaceae; genus JAIRVZ01. The sequence goes on along the minus strand of JAIRVZ010000125.1, from coordinate 35,231 downwards.
ATTACAAACAATATACGCTGGGAATTACTGCATACCTGATAACGCCCATTTTTAACCGCCTTTCTGAAAGCAATATTAAGGAACACAGTGACAAATTATTGGTGTCATCTTTGCGGTTTGTCGATTTTCTGTTCAAATTTCACAAGCATAATTTTTCGTGGAAACATTTGGATATTTCACCCGAGATGCTGGAAGTAAATCGTTCGCCTGAACTGAAATCGGTTGCAGTAGATTTGCTTAATTATTTGACACAGATACATATCAACAAGTCGAATTTCAGCCTCAACGACTACAAATTCGACAGTTTGATTGCCAATGAAATTTTCGTTATGACAAAGACGGACGAAGTTTTTTCAGCTCTGTACAGTTTCTCGCTTGACGAAACTCTGCCGTTAAAAGAACATTACAAGGAACTGTTGGAAAAAACTTGGAAAGAATACTCGAAGAACGAAAATTCTACCGGATTTAACGACGCTATTTCTTCATTGCAAGTAGTGTTGGGTGATTTGCACTACTACGATGATGAACTTGAAGAGGCTGAAATGTACTATAAAAATGTCATACAATCGCTTCGCGACTTAGAATCGAAAAAGAACAAAGGCAACGAAAGGACAGATGACGAAACAATGAGTCTCGAACAACTCTATCTGTTTGTACGCAATATGCTGAAATTGGGGATGATTTATGAAAAACGGAAACAATATGACTTTGCCTACCTGACTTACGGCGAACTTTGTAAACGGATTATTTGGGAACGAAATATTGCAATTAAAGAATTAAGTGCCGGAATTGTATTAAGAGTACTAAAAGAAGGTGAAGATAAAGATGAAAATTTTGTATTTGTAAAAGCAGCAACAACATTTTTTAAAGAAGAAGATGAAGAAGATAAAAGAGTAAATAAAGAAAACAAGAAGTATTGTGATAATATTGAAGTTCGTCCAATAGAACAGCTTGCTGAGAAAAAAGTCGATGAGTCAATAGCCACGCCACGACCACTATATTTCAAAAACATTTCGCCCAACACCAACGATATGTTGTTTAAGAAAATGACATTCGAGGGACTGAAACAGCTCTATTTGCCATTTATTGCCAAATTGCAAATACTCGAAAAAAGCCATGTGGGCGGTATTACCCACAATCATTTGAAACAATTAGACAGAGAGTTTAAATTTCTAACTTCTGTGATACACCACGAAGAAGCAAAACTCCTTGAAGCCGAATTCTTTTCGCGTGTGGCAGATATTTTGTATTACAAAAATTCGGATTTGAAATGCAAAATGAGGCAAGATGAAGGTGAAGTCAAGTCAATCAATGCAGCTTTTTATGTTGATTGTGAGTACGCTTGTATTGATGATTGGGAGACTGTTGGTTGGTACTTTGGAAAACAAAAAAATAATAAATTCCCAAAAAATTGCTCTTGTACGGCTTGTGATTATTATTGCAAAGCGCTTTCTACATTGTTGAATGAAAAGGAAGATACTAACCCACTTGATTTGTTGGGAAAAGACATTGAAGACATTGTTGGTAATTACAATATGAAATATTGTACGGTATTGGCAAGGATACTTTCAGATTGGGGTAATGTATTTTATTCTTGTGATAATAAAGAAGAAAAAGAATATTGCTATATCTGTAAAAAATATTTAAAGTCAACAACAAACTCGAATGATTTTTTCAACAAATGTGTGCAGTATATACAATCAAAAAAAGAAAATTGTAAATCTTTTTCTTCGGAAATCAAACAATTGAATACTAAAAAAGATATTGCCTTTGCAATGTATTCCATATCATTAAAAGCATATACCAAAGCCAACTTGTATAAACGTTCAGCTTATCAGATATATAAAATGCTCCATCTATTCAAATCTTATGAGAATTATGAAAATATTAATATGTTAGGACAAGAAGCTATTCGCTCTTTGTGGTATGCCGCTGAAGAGTTGTTTGTATTTGAACTCAATAAACGCAAAAAAGATTTTGACAAAAAAACACATAAAGAAACAATACCTTTGCAAAATCTTTTGGTAGATAGTGAAATCAGCAGAATACGGATTTTAGTAAAAAATTTGGAACTGAAATCAAACAAAGCATCCGAAAAATTAAAAATTTATTATGATTTGTATATCACTTCGCCTTATGGAATTAATTACAGCATTTCAGCGCGTATTTATCAGTTGAGGTTGAAGACTATGGTAAATTATGAAACGTATAAAATATTTAAAAATATTGCTGTTCGGGAATTAATAAGTAGTGATATTTATAAAGCACATAAAAGTGATGTAAAAAAATATCCCATTTATTTTGTTCTGTTATTTATTTTACGAGAAAAAGAGGTTTGGGAAAAGGCAGAAAAGATTTTAGGCAACTATTTTGATTTTGATAATCATAAACAAAAAACAATGTTTTTGATTTTAGAAAAACTTATTGCCGAAACAATCTTTTGTTTTAACGAAATTATCCGTTTGACAAAAACCGTAGGTGAAACGTATCTTTTTAGCCATAGTTTTATGGGGTCTATACATGATAAACTATCCTATTGGATAAGAGGATATGAAACATATAAGGTATTGAAAAATGATATTAATATAGGGAGGATAAATGAAGAACTTATTGAATTATTTGTTACCAATGAGACAGAGATTAAGAGTTTAAAAGATATAATTTTAAACTCGCAAATAGACAAATATTTAGAAAATTATCTTGGTGAGGAATGGGAAGAAGAATTATCTGGTTATTACGAAAATCAACAGGCACTATCGCATTACTACAAATGTTTAGAAATGCACAATGAAGGCAGAGCCTACCATAATATGATAGACAGTATGTGTTACATCAAAGATGATTACAACGACCGCTCCGACCATTTTAATATTGCAGCAGAAAGACACTATATATTGAACGGGAAAATTTATAAAACAATCGACAAGTTGGAAAAGCATTTTAAGAATTCTAAACTACATGAAGTGGATAATTATTTTTCAAAATAATAAAACTTGATAAATCAAATATATGCAACGGATAAGGAAATTGATAGAATGGTTTATGAGTTGTATGAGTTGACGGAGGAGATAAAAATTGTAGAGAATCAATAAAATAACGATTATGAATTATAAAGATAATAGTTACATAACAGCTCAAGATTTATCATTTGCAGGAATATTGCGAGATGTCAAAAAAAATCAAGTGGCATTACAGCCCGTTTTTGAGGCTTTTACTAATTCATTGGAGGCAATTAAAACTCGAATAGAAAACGATGAAAACTTTCAAGGAGAAATAAAACTTAAAGTTTTTGTTGAAGAAACCACATATAAAGATAGTTATAACTTTATTAAACTATCTATTACAGACAATGGAATTGGTTTTAATGAAGATGAATTTGTCCGTTTTAATACATTCAGAGATGAAAGCAAAGGGTTTAATAATTTAGGTTCGGGTCGAATACAATTTGTTCATTCTTTCGATACCACTACTGTCGATAGTGTTTTTGTTGATAAAGGTCGGTATTATAAACGAAAATTTAGAATGTCAAAAAAGAGTATTTTTGTTAAGACCAATAATGCTATTATATTTCACGAATCTTGCGCAGAACTCGAAACACCAACTGACATAGAAACGACAGTTACCTTTGAAAACTTAATTGAAAAAAGTGTGATTTACAATGAACTAAATGCCCAAACACTCAAAGCAAAAATAATTGAAAGATATATTCATTATCTCTGTTACAATAAGCCTAACTTGCCAAAAATTACAATAGAGTTTTATGTTCAGAACAAATTAGAGAACACAAAAGATATTACAGCAGATGATATTCCTAACTCAGATAATACAGACGCTATACCTTTGTATTATTACAAGTTATCACAAGAAAGCAATAAGATTGTAAAAACAGACAAATCAGAAAAGTTTATAATTGATGCGTTTAAAATATCCAAAAAGACACTCAAAGAAAATAAACTTAATTTAGTTTCCAAAGGCGAAATCGTTGAAGAATCCGACATTAAACTTCAAAATCTCACAGAAAATGATAGCATTGAAGGATTTAAATATCTATTTTTAGTTTCAAGTCAGTATCTTAATAGTAAAGATACCAATGAAAGAGGCACACTTAATATTCCAAGTAGTGCAAAGCCCGATTTATTTACAGCAGTTTCAGAAGAAATTTTTGTTGAAGATATTCAAACAGCGGTAAATGAATCAATAGATAAAATGTATCCTGAAATAAAAAAAGTGAAAGAAAATCACGAAGAACAATATCAAAAATTAAAAGATATGTTTTTGCTGAAAGATGAAATAGCAAAAGATATTAGTATTTCTATAAATGATAATGAAAGTAGTATTTTAAAAAAGTTTTACGAAGCAGAGGCAAAAAAAGAAGCAGATTTAGATGCTGAAATTAAAAAATCTATTGACAATTTAGACAAATTAGATACAACGTCAAGCAATTATCAAGCTGATTTGCAAAAAGAAATTGATAACCTGACCAAAAATATTCCTTTGCAAAATAAAAATTCATTAACACGCTATGTGGCAAGAAGAACGTTGGTATTGGAGTTGTTTGATAAAATAATAAATAAAAAATTGTCCACACAAATTGAAAAGCAACAAAATAGCGAACGTAATATTGATGAAAAACTGTTGCATAATCTTATATTTTGTCAAGGCGATGCAAACACAATGAATACTGATTTGTGGCTAATAAACGAAGACTTTATATATTTCAAAGGGAACTCTGAACACAAACTTAAAGATGTCGCTGTTAATGGTGTCAAATTACTAAAAGACATAGAAAATTTAACCAAAGAAGAACAAGAATTTAGAAAGTCTTTAAATGAAGACAGGTATGAAAAACGACCTGATATTTTACTCTTTCCCGAAGAAAATAAGTGTATAATTATTGAATTTAAAAACCCTAATGTTAGTGTTTCCGAACATTTAACTCAAATAAATAATTATGCTTCTTTAATTTGGAATTTTGCTAAATCAGAATTTAATTTTGACACCTTTTATGGTTATTTAATAGGGGAGAAAATCAATTCCTTTGACGTTCGTTCACACGATGGGTTGTTTCAAGAAGCATATAATTTTGATTATTTGTTTAAGCCATATTATCCTATAAATGGTTTTTTTGCAAAAGATAGAAATAATGCGTCTTTGTATACCGAAGTTATAACATATTCAACTTTGCAAAAAAGAGCAGAAGAGCGAAACAAAATTTTCACAAGAAAATTGTTGACAAAGTAAAAGATTTATTACCAACAAGAAGATTAAAACAGTAAAAAATGAAAAAAAGACTTCGCAAAAAACTTCATAAAGGCGAATTTCAGCAATTGGGGATTTCCCTTTTTGTTCCGTCTAATTTAGATGATGCTGAAAAGCAATTGGATATAATACTCAATATTGCTGATAATAACAATATATTTTTTATTGGCGGTGGTTTTGGGCGTTTTTCGATGCCTTCGGAAAAATACAATGATTTAGATATTCCCAAGAAAATAGAATCATTGATTACCTATATTGCATTGAGCAATGAAAAGCAATTAGACGGTATTATCGGTTATTTCATCAAGCCTTTTGAAAAAGAAATCTGTAATGATGTTGCAGAAAAAGTAAAATCTGAACTCGAAATGACCTTAAAAGCAGAATTTAAAATAAATTTAAGAATAGATTTATGGAATTAATCTTGAAATAGTAATTTTACATCAGATAATCAAATAATATGACAGACAAAGAATTGATAGAATTATTAGAAGAACTAACAGCTTTCCCTGCCGAAACAGAATGGATTGAATTCAAAATGGGGAAAGGCAGCATTACCGACGAACAAATTGGCGAATACATTTCCGCTATGAGTAATGGTGCAACTGTTAAAAACAAACCGTTTGGTTATCTAATTTGGGGTGTGGAAGATAAAACTCATACTATCAAAGGAACGAATTTTAGCCTTACTAAAGCCAAACATGGCGGCAATCAAGAATTGGAATTGTTTTTACGCATCAACATATATCCCAAAATCAATTTTGAGGTTTTTGAATTTGATTATCAAGATAAACCCATTGTATTGTTACGCATACCCGCAGCCAAAGGTGAACCTGTTAATTTTCAGAAAAAACCGTACATTCGCATTGGCAGCAATAAAACCGATTTGCGTAATTTTCCCGACCTAATGCGCATTATCTACAATTCGCAGGAAGATTGGAGTGCGAAAATCATCCCAAATGCTACTCTTGCCGATTTAGACCCCGAAGCTATTGCCGTTGCCCGAATCAAATATAAGGAGTTGAATACTAACAAATCTTTCTATGCTCAGATTGATAAATGGAACGACTCAGAATTTTTGGACAAAGCAAAAATAACTATAAACAGCAAGATTACTCACACCGCAATCCTATTGCTGGGTAAAGAGGAATCAACACATTATTTATTGCCTTCGGTTGCTGAAATGACATGGAAATTAGATACGGAAGAAAAATCATACGAACATTTTACTACGCCATTTCTGCTTACCACAACCAAATTAATGCTACGAATACGCAATATCAAGTATAAATTTTTTCCCGACAACGAACTCTTGGCAACTACGGTTGATAAATACGATACAAGAAGCATATTGGAAGCATTGCACAACTGCATTGCTCATCAGGATTATAGTTTAGACAGCCGCATTCTGGTTACTGAACAGATTGACAAACTTGTATTCACGAACGCAGGAAATTTCTTTGAAGGCGAGCCGGATGATTATTCTTTTGGCAATAAAACTCCTGCTAAATATCGTAATCAATGGCTTGCAACAGCTATGGTAAACTTGGGAATGATAGACCGTTTGGGCTATGGTATTCATTTACTTTGTCTATCACAAATGAAACGATTCTTTCCAATGCCCGACTATGATTTATCACAGCCAAACAAAGTGATATTGCAGATTTATGGACATTCTATTGATGAGAACTACTCAAAAACTCTCATTCAGCGAGGGGATTTGACTTTACAGGAAGTAATCCTTTTAGACAGAGTTCAAAAGCATTTGGAAATAACCGACCATGCTGCATCAGAATTAAAAAAGAAAAATCTTGTTGAAGGGCGAAAACCCAACTATTTTATTGGAGCAAAAATTTCACAAACAACAGGACAAAAGGCAGTATACACAAAAAATAAAGGACTTAATAAACAGTACTATTTGGATTTAATTGTAGCATCTATCAAGCAGCACGGCAATTTGTCTCGAAAGGACATAGATGAACTCTTATGGGAAAAACTACCGGATATTTTGAATGATAATCAAAAGAAAAATCGAATTAAAAATTTGATTACAGAGCTTAGAAACTTAAATAAAATTAGAAATAAAGGAACCAAAAAGGAACCAATATGGATTTTAGAAATAGAAAACTGATTTTAGAAATAAAATTAGAAATAGAAAATCACACAACATGCTCATTATCAATGCCTTTCTTTTTCTAAAAACTAAATTAGTAATTTATAAGAGATTTATAAGAAAGCTATAGGACATTTACATGAGAGAAAAGATATATTATGCTGATATTCAAAAATATAGCTCTTGTAAAATTATAAGTGAATTTGTAGGGAAATTTTTATATTTGGAAAAAAGAAAACTATTGCTACCTTTGCGAAGTAATCGAACCGGCAAAGTAGAATCCCGCAAAGCACTGCAAACCGGATTATTGAAATGGGTGGGACTTTGATGTAAATGAGCTTATAAAATATTGATATATTGCGTGTTACCGGAATCATTCATTTCTTGGTGGCACCACTTTTAGAAAACAAAAAACGCTGCAATTAAACAAATTGTAGCGTTTTTCGTTTATCTCATCATGTTTTAAACGTTTTCAAAAAATCCTCTTTATAGGCAGGTGAAACTTCTATTTCCGACTTGTCTTCCAACAAAACATATCCTCCGTCGGCTTTGTGATATGATTTCACAAAATTTACATTAATGATATGTGATTTATGTACCCTGACAAAAGGGTAGGGTAGTATTTCGGAAAAATGTTTCAAAAAACGGCAAACCATCTTTTTGTTTCCATCGGAAAGATATATGTCGGTGAAATTACCATTGCCTTGCAAACGAATGATTTTCTCCATTTTAATTACTTCGAATCCGCCTAATGTGGGTAAAATTATTTGACGTTTTTCGGGTTTTTCTTCCCTGAAATTTTCAACTATAATTTTATTTTTATTGAAAATTTCGTCTTTCAAAATATGTTGCTGTACCTTATTCACAGCCAAAATCAATTCTTCTATGCTTACCGGTTTCAATAAATAATAAGCAGCGCTTTGATTCAATGCTTTGAGGGAATATTCGGAAAATGCCGTAACAAAAATAGTTTCGAAAATCAAGTCTTTACAACCTTCCAGCACATCAAAGGCGTTACCGAACGGCATTTCTACGTCCAAAAAAACCAATTGAGGCTCCAATTCATGCAATAATGGAATCGCCTCCTTAGCATTATGAGCTTCTCCCACCAATTCTACTTGCGGACAATATTTCGACAGATAATTTTTCAACGCTTCACGAGCTGCCGATTCATCTTCTATAATAACGCTTCTTATTTTTTCAAACATAAATTTCGACAATTACACCCTCTTCTTTTTCTTTAACTTCAAACCGTATATTGGTTTTATATAAGCGGTTTAACAACTCTATTCTCTCTCCGACATTGGTCAACCCTCGCGATTGATGAACTTTTTGGTTTTCCGTCTTGATTTCTCGGCTTTTTTTCAATCCGATTCCGTCGTCTTCAACCGTAATTAATAAACGATTGTCTTTGAGCGAAAACGACAGTTCAAGAAGACCTTTTCCTTCTTTATAACGCAGACCGTGCCAAATAGCATTTTCCACATGAGGCTGAATCAGCATATTGGGAATTGAAATTGTTTCCGGGTCAATCTCCTCATCTACAGTAATTTTGTACGAAAATTTATCTCCAAACCGTAAGTGTTCCAATTCCAAGTATTCTTTCAAAAGTTCTATTTCTTTATTTAACTTGATAAAATCCTTGTTGGAATTCTCCATTACATTGCGCATCAGTTTGGAATAAGAAGTCAGGAATTTGTTGGCTTCCAATTCGTTGTTTTGAGCAATAAATTGATTTACACTATTCAAGCTATTAAAAATAAAATGAGGATTCATTTCTCTTCGCAAAGATTGTAGGGCAATTTTTCTGCCCTTTATTTTATTAGCATACAAAGCCTTGATTATCAACAGCAACAATAGCATCATTAAGATAACCGAAATAATTAGAACGAAATTAAAAGTGTTTTTTTCCTGAATCAGACGGTCTTTTAACTCCTTTTCTTTTTCTAATTGCTTGATTTTATCGTCTGTAATCTGAAATATTTTAGCATCGATCAATGTGCTATCCGATTGTATCAGATAATCTAATTTTTGCAGGAAATCTTTGTATAAATCAATGCTTTGTTTGTAGTTTTTTTCTTTAAGATACTGTTCTGTTAATAGTTCGAGACTTTTCTTAGCTTCAATGGTTTTTCCTTTTTCCAAAGCCAAGTCGTAAGCTTGTTTTAATAATTCGATGCCTTGTTCCTTTTTATCATCAATAAAATAGACAGACGAAAGTGTTTGCAATTGTCCGATTTGCCTTTCAATATCAGCATTTTCTGCCGCTTCTTTTATTAATTCTTTATTGATATCAATTGCCTTATCATACTGTTTATCAGCAACATAAACTCCAGCTATTTTGTTTTGTATTTTGGCAGCCTCAATCTGCTTATTTTCTGCCGCCAAGTTATTGGCATTCGAAAGCGCTTTTTCATAGTTTTCAATAGCAACATCTTTCCGATTCAATTGTAGGTTAGCTTCCGCCATTTGCTGGTAAACTTCGGCTTTTTCGGAAGAAGTTCCTTTTTTCTCAATCAATGAAATATTTTGTTGTATATAATCAGATTTCTTTTCAGGAAATAAATCATATTTCAGCCGGTTGATGTCATTTTCGCAAATCTGTTTTTGTTTTTTATTTTTGGTAGATACTGCTGCTACTTCATAAGATTTAATCGCATCATCATAGTTTTTTTGTAACTCCTGAATCCTTGCCAATTCACGATTAAGGTTATATAATTTCTCTTTTTTATTTTGTTTGGAGTAAATCTGTATGGATTTTTTCAGATATTCTTCGGCTTTGTCGTATTCTCTGTTTTCCGAAAGTTCTTTGGCCAACATTTGATATTCTTCGGCAATACGTTCTTCATTAGCATCTTCACCCAATGAGCGCGACAACTTGGATGCTGCTTTATTCACCCTGATTTGCTGTTGTGAACTAATTGAAATTGGGCTTTCTTGAGCATAAATCCAATTATAACAGGGAATGAAGAGTAAGGATAAAAGTATAGCTAAATTTAATTTCATTTGATGCTTTTATTTGAGAATGTAAAGTAAAGCATTTTCTACATTTTATGCTTTATGTTTCACCAATTTAATTCGGGGTTTCACACATTCTTGTCAAAAGTATTATTTTTCAGCATATACTTTTGCGGAACTCTAAATGATAACTTTTTAAAAATAAAGAACATGAGAACAATTATTTTAACAGTCTTATTTGTCGGCTTTTTCATTGCATTGCCGGCACAGGAAACGGCCAAAAGTATTCCGTCAAAAATAACCGATGCTACAGTATTCCTTTCCGGTGCAGAACTGACGCATACTGCTACGGCAACGCTGGCGAAAGGCGACAACGAATTGAAAATTGAAAAACTTAGTCCGAGCATCGACCGTAACAGCCTAAGAATAAAGGCGAACAACGGCGTAATTGTATCTGCTTTTGAATTTTCTGTAGACGACCTGCCGGTGCGTAAACCCAATGAAGGAAGAATTAAAGAGTTGAACGATTCGCTCGAACTCATTGGTGAACGGCTGAATAAAATCAATGCCGAAATAAATATTGATGGAGAACTAACCAAAATGATGCGGAAAGGCATAGATAAAAATGTTGCAGACACAGCCAAAACCAAGGAATTAAACGAATTAATAAAGTTAATGGACTATTACCAGAATAAATCCATGGAAATCGAGAATCGCCAGATTGCTAATCAAAACAAAAAGAAAAAGCTGGATGCCCTAATCAAGGAATTAAACCAACGCTTGAGCGTAGAAAGTACTAAGGAATATGAAAAAACGGGCGTATTGACCATTCGTTGTACTTCCCCAATGGCATCATCTGTCTCCTTTACGGTTTCGTATTATACTCCGCTCGCCAATTGGATACCTTATTACGACATTCATGTGCAATCGACAGATAAACCGATAAAAATCGTTTCCAAAGCCAAAGTGAGCCAACTTACTACTGTCAATTGGAATAATGTAAGGTTAACGCTTTCGACCGCTACGCCCGGCAGCGGGAAAGTAGCCCCATTGTTTAATACGTGGTTTTTGAAGTACGTTAATAATGCTGCACTAAGAGATTTGACTCTCAGTCAAAACGCATATTCTTACCGTAGTCAAAAGGCATATTCTTATGCAAAAAATGAAATGGAGTTCAGCGAAGTAGTAGAAAAAGAAAAAAGTATAGACGATTATATCATAACTGAAGAAACCATGCTTAGCCAAACTTTCAACATAGACTTGCCCTATTCCATTCCCGGTGACGGTAAAGAACAAAGTATTGAACTGAAAACCCAAGAAATCAATGCAGATTTCCGGTACTATTGTGCTCCGAAATTAAGCTCTGAAACCTATTTACTTGCCGAAATAGCGGATTGGGAAAAACTGAATCTACTTAACGGAAAAGCAAATATCACTTACGATGGCACATACATGGGTGAAACGTTCATTAACGCCTCTTCCACACAAGAAAAACTCGGTTTGACTCTCGGTGCAGACAAGCGTGTAGTAGTGAAACGGGAATTACTCAAAGATTTCAGTTCTTCTAAGTTTTTGGGCAACGACGTGAAACAAGTTTTTACCTATAAATTGACGGTAAAAAACAACCAGAATAAACCTGTTCGCGTGGTGTTGAAAGAGCAATATCCGCAATCATCAACCAAAGAAATCGAATCAATATGGTTGAAAGACGACACTACAAAACCCACTTTTCACAATGAAGAAGTAGGTGTCGTGACATGGGAAGAAGATTTTAAACCGGGCGAAACCAAAGAATACAAATTCAGTTACAGCATCAAATATCCTAAAGGAAAGGAAGTTAGATAGCATTATTTATAATCTGGATTAATAACAAATCCAAAGTAAAACGAATATTCATTTATAAATTATTAGTCATGAAAAATTTAAGATTTGTAAGCATTATGCTAATTGTATTGATTTTCTGCAATTGTCAACAAGGAAAATCTCAAGTGGTAAAAAATGAACCGAAGATTCAGGTTGCCATACTTTTAGACACTTCGAACAGTATGGACGGATTAATCGACCAAGCGAAATCTCGTCTTTGGAATATTGTAAACACTCTTTCTACGTTAAAATTTAAAGGGAAAACTCCTGAAATACAGATTGCGCTTTACGAATATGGTAACGACGGTTTATCATCTAAAAGCGGATACATACGCAAGGTTACTTCGTTAACAACCGACTTGGACTTGATTTCCGAAAAGCTTTTTGCCCTGACCACCAACGGCGGATTGGAATATTGTGGAGCGGTTATTCAAAAAGCAACTCTACAGTTGGAATGGAGTAATAACGATGCCGATATGAAATTGATATACATCGCCGGAAACGAAGAATTCAATCAAGGTAATGTCAATTACAAAGAAGCCATCCGTGGCGCTTTGGCAAAAAATATTTATGTCAATACTATTTATTGTGGAGACCACAACCAGGGAATACGCGAACTTTGGAAATCGGGTGCTGATGCTGGAAAAGGTAAATACTTCAACATCAATTCTGATGAGCAGGTTCAATTTATTACAACTCCTTATGACGACAGAATTACGGCTTGTAACGAGCGACTCAATAAAACTTATATCAGCTATGGAACAGCAGGTGTTGCAAAACAACAAAATCAGGTAGTACAAGATAAGAATGCACAAAAAATGTCATCTTCTAATTATGCAGAAAGGGTTGTAAGTAAATCTAAATCGGCTTATAAAAATGACTCGTGGGATTTGGTCGATAAAGTAAATACCGATTCAAAAGCTTTGTCTTCTATTCAAAAAGAGGAACTTCCCAAAGAACTTCAAAACAAATCGACTGAAGAAATAAATGTTATTATTGCTCAAAAATCTAAAGAAAGAGAAACTATCCAAAAAGAGATAGATACCTTGGCGAAACAAAGACAAGCCTATATTGATGCGGAGTCTAAGAAAGCAGGCAAAGGGACTGACGATTTGGGTAAAGCAATCAATGCATCTATTTTAGCTTTTGCCAATACTTTAGGGTATCAGGTTGAAAAATAATCTTTTATTGATTATCTTTACAGCCACTAAATTTGTATGGATCTTCTGACTCACATCTGTTCCGGAATAGCAAGCGCTACAGTAATTGCTGCTTTCGCAGAAAAGCAACCTGCCAAGAGATGGAAAATCTTAGTTGCCGGTGCAATTGGTGGCGCGTTTCCGGATATAGATGCTATCAGCATGTGGTCACGCTTTGATGCTACATTCGGACGTTTGTTCGGACTTAACCATAGTGGGAAAGTAATTTATGGCGAAAAATTTTGGTATTCACATCATGCTTTTTTTCATTCCATTATAGCCGCATTATTATTCGCTGTAGTGTTTGGATTATTGGCTTACATCATCTACAAGATAAAACATAAAACGACAATTTCATTCTTTCTTTATTGTAAGAAGAACATATCTATTGGCATTGCTTTTATTGCCGGATATGTTCTTCATTTGTTGGGTGATATGCCGACTCCAGCCTCTGCGTGGGGTGGCGTTAGTCTTTTTTGGCCAACTGACAATTATATCGGTGGAAGCGGAAAAATTTGGTGGTGGAATAATTACGATATATTCCTGCTGATTGTTTTGTGTACCGTAATCAATATCGTCTTATTGTTTGCTCTCAAAAAGCGCATTCAAAAAACGATGATTGCCTTAATATCGGCGCTCACAATTCTATTGGTTGTCATTCAGATAAATACCAGAAAATATGATTATGCGTATAGCGGTCATACTTCGCATTATGCAGAAATGGAACGGCATTCTAAAGAAGAACAAAAGCGCATTTTAGGAAAACCTCTCTATTCTGCTATGGAATGGGTGGACAAGCATTTGCCTGTTCAGTTCTGAAATTACTGGCATCTGAATTTCTTGAAAGAAATTAAATCCCCTTTTTTGTTTCAAATAGCGTTCCTCTTTTCGTTATCGTGATACCACCTCCGAATGTATCGCTACTGAAAAATTCGCCTTTGTTAAATCCTAACGATAATTTCAAATCTAAATCTTTGACTTTCGGACAACTGTAAATCAAATCCAATCCCGATGCAAAACCTTTTCTGACAGAAGTAAATGGCACATAATACCGACCCCATGTTTGGCCGGTGGTAGCCAGCAAGCGGTATTGCAAGGTTGGGTGAAAATATCCTTCAACGCCTAAATGACAAGCAATTATGCGTGAACTTAAGAAGTTCAATCTGCCGTCCCTATTGTATTCGGGAGAAAGCAACAAAGGAGTTCCCATTGTCCTTCCATAATAAGAAGAACTTTGTATGTAATCGCAGTTATTGTAATAATCATTGTTTCCATTCCCTTTCTTCTTCAGGTGGTAATGTTCATCATCAAGTTCATAATTAAAATGGATAGCGCCGGATTGGTGTTTCGTATATATATATTCAAAAACAGCACCGGAAAGCAATGATTTTTCTTTCGCTTTATATTCAATTCCATACAATCCATCATAAAAATTCTGAAACCCCATTCCGGAACCGTCTTCAAAAAAATGTTGCTTATAAATACTCAGTACATCACTGTTTTTCAGTTTATAGTCAAATTTTAGTAAATAAGCTCCCCAACTTGATCCGGCAGTAGCAAGCTGATCTGTCATTGTTGCTTTCGAAGAGCCTTCTCTGGCTAATATTACTCGCAATAAATCATCTATACCCTGTGGTTGATCAATAACATTATACTCTTTTTGGTTGCTTACCCATTCATATTGACACTGATACAACTCTCCTCCCCATTGAGATTGGTGATTCAATCCTAATGTGAGTTGAAGTTTATTTTTCTTCTCAATATTACCAAATCTGAAATAGAAAGATTTATGGTGCGACAATACATTTTTCTCATAACTATAATTATGAGGACGAGCTGTTTCTTCCTGCCATTTTCCATCCATATAATAACCAATGGAAAAATGTCCTTTTATGTATATATTTCCCTTAGTGAAGGGAAGTAAAAGAAACTCCGGAATACTTCCTTTTATTTCGGGCAAAGGCCGTGCATTATTGGAAAAGCAAAAATCTCCCGAACTTAAATATGGATTCAGCAATGAAATATAATCTTCTTTAGAACCTATATTTAATCGTAAAGATTTCCAATTCAATTCACCGTATAATTGTTGCACCCAAACTGTTCCGTATACGTGAGGAGAAGAACCTGCCAAATCAAATCCTGCATTGAATGACCAATCTTTATTGATTTTTTGGTCATGAAAAACGCCACCTCTTATATAAAAATTATTAGCATCGAGAGGAACCATTCCCCAATTGTGCTGTAACATCCAAAACGGAGTATTTTCTCCCGTAGCTACAGACCCAAAGGTTTCTGCACGGTAGGTCGTTTGCTGTTGTGAATTTGCCCCAAAAGAAAACAGAAACAAAAAGAGAAATATCGAAATAATATGCTGTTTCATAATTAAAATCAGAATTTTTTAAGAGTATATGTTTTCCCATTTGCACCATCGAATAAAACCAAATCCGATTTATTATATTTTATCACATCGAAATCAACGCTCAAAGAACTCCAGCCGGAATACTCAAGAAAGAGTTTCATACGATAATCATTATCGTTTTTATTATCAGCTGTCAAACGCATTTTATTATCGGAAAGTATTTCTACATAGCCATAAAACGGATATTCTACTTGTTTGGGATTTGCCAATACCGTAAGTGCAAACAGTACTTCTCGCTGAAAACTATAATAAATAGTGTCGACATTAGATAGATTTCCATCGACATCTTGTACCGTTTTTAACTGCCACATACCATCGAATTTATAATCTTTGTAAAAATCCACAGGATAACCGCAAGAAACAAGCAATGCCAGTGATAGCATACAAAGAGATAACAATCTTATTTTTCTCATATTTTAGTAATGCAATGATATAGATAATAACTGCAAATTTACAAAAATATTTCAAAGAATGAAAGAGTTTCGATTGAGATGCATCTCCTTTTGCGTGTTAACCGTTTTATTATTCGAGTATTTTATGTAATTTTGCAGCCTCAAAAAGATTTATATTTTATGTCTGAAACAAGTACCATCGTAGAAGAAAACAAAAAAAGTCTCAACTTCATAGAAACATTTGTAGAAAAGGATTTGGCAGAAGGTAAAAACGGAGGAAGAATACAAACCCGTTTCCCGCCGGAACCCAATGGTTACCTGCACATTGGCCATGCCAAAGCTATTTGCATGGACTTCGGCATTGCTCAAAAATATGGCGGTATATGTAATCTCCGTTTCGACGATACTAACCCTGTGAAAGAAGACATCGAGTATGTCGATTCTATCATGGAAGATATTCAATGGCTCGGTTTCAATTGGGAAAATGTATTTTACGCCTCTGATTATTTTCAACAATTATGGGATTTTGCCGTCGCATTAATCAAAAACGACAAAGCATATATCGACGAACAATCGGCAGAAGAAATCGCCCGCCAAAAAGGAACTCCGACACAAGCAGGGATTAATAGTTCTTATCGCGATCGCCCGATTGAAGAAAGTTTGACACTTTTTGAGAAAATGAATACCGGTGAAATAGAAGAAGGAAAAATGGTGTTGAGAGCCAAAATCGATATGGCCTCCTCTAATATGCACTTTCGTGATCCGATTATTTATCGCGTGATTAATCATCCGCATCACCGTACAGGTACAAATTGGAAAGCCTATCCGATGTATGATTTTGCGCATGGAGAAAGCGATTATTTCGAAGGAGTAACCCATTCTATTTGCACCTTGGAGTTTGTAGTGCACCGCCCGCTTTACGATTGGTTCATCGACGAATTGAAAAAAACGAAACCCGAAGACGGAGATTATCGTCCTCATCAATATGAATTTAACCGATTGAATCTTACTTATACCGTAATGAGTAAAAGAAAATTACTCCAATTGGTACAGGAAGGTTTGGTAAGAGGTTGGGACGACCCTCGAATGCCGACTATTTGCGGAATGCGTCGCAGAGGCTATACACCCACAGCTGTTAAAAGTTTTATTGATAAAATTGGCTACACGAAATACGACGGAACGATTGATATGGCTTTGCTCGAATATTCGGTGCGCGAGGATTTGAAACCGAAAGCCACTCGTGTTTGCGCTATTTTAGATCCAATTAAGCTCGTCATTACAAACTATCCCGAAGGACAAACGGAAACGCTTGTTATTGAGAATAATCCTGATGACGAAAATGCAGGAACACGCGAAGTTATTTTCAGACGTGAATTGTACATCGAGCGCAATGACTTTATGGAAGATGCTCCGAAGGATTTTTTCCGCCTGTCGAAGGGTGGGAGAGAAGTACGTTTGAAAGGTGCATACATTATAAAATGTATTGATTTCAAAAAGGACGCCCAAGGTGAAGTTACAGAAGTTTATTGCGAATACGATGCCGACACGAAAAGCGGCACCGCCGGAGGCAATCGCAAAGTAAAAAGCACAATCAATTGGGTAGAAATTAATGCAGCACTTCCGGCTGAAATTCGTTTATACGACAACCTTTTTACGGTAGAAGACCCAAGCAGCGCGGATGCTGATTTTCGTGATTTACTCAATCCAAACTCGCTCAAAGTGTTGGAAAACTGCCGTGTAGAACCGGTTTTAGCAAACGCTAAACCGTTCGATAATTATCAATTCCTCAAAATCGGATATTTTACTGTAGATTTGGATTCCAAACCGGGCAAATTGATATTCAACAGAACCGTTTCACTGAAAGATTCGAGGAAGTAAATAAAACAGCTAAAAATGATGTACGACAGCGATAACGAAGACTATATAAATTACGAAGAATTTCCCGATTATTTCGAGAATTTCAACAATTCGCTCAAACAGGGGATTAGTCCGGGATATTATGAGCCTGACGAACTGTGCGAAATCGTTGATATTTATTTTTCGGAAGGAAAAGTAGATGAAGGGAAATACACGATTAACTATGCTCTGAAAATGTATCCCGAAAACGAAGAAATGATATATGAGTTATTGTTGATATTGAATGATTTTGAATTGTGGAACGATTTATTGACTCTCAGCGAAAAATACAGCAATCTTAGTCAAGTTTGGGCTGACGGACATAAATTAACTTCACTTCTACACCTCGGTATGGAAGAAGATGCTTTCCAGTATTTCAAAACGATGAAATCCAAATATGCCGGTGATGAGGAAAATCTTTCGATAATTTATCAAGCCATGGCCGAAGCCTTATATGAAGTAGATTTATATGATGCTGCTATTGAGGTAATCGAAGAAATCCTTCCTATCGTTGGCGAAGATATTGACTTGCTTTGGCTTGAACTTCAATCATTTGCTGCAATCGAAGATAAAGAAAGCGTTGCTGAACTTGGTGCCCGGATTCAGAATCTTAATCCTATGGATGCCGAAACGTGGAGCAGACTGGGAAATGCATACAAGGAAGTCAACGATATAAAGAAAAGTATTGAGGCGTATGAGTTTGCTCAATCATTAGGCATCGAAGACCCTAATAACTTATTAAGTCTGATTTCGGCTTATGAAAAAAATGGAAACTTTTCTAAAGCACTTCAAAAAATCGACGAATACCTGACTGAATATCCGGATAGTTATGTGGTTTGCTTATTGGCAATCAATATTTGTTCGGAAATAGAAAACTGGTCGGAAGGACTTAAATATGTAGAAAATGCAATTAGATTAGACCCTCAAATGGAATCTCTCTATTTGTACAAGTGTAAATTCTATTTGCGACTGGGAGAAAATAGAAAAGCAATCAAAGCGTTGGAAGAAGGAATTGATGTAATGCAAGAAGGACGCAGTGAAGATTTAAAAAAACAATTGAACGAGTTAAAGAATAATCAGTAATAATATGGCAAAAATAAAAGGAGCAATTGTTGTCAATACCGAACGATGCAAAGGATGCAATTTATGTGTAGTTGCTTGTCCTTCAGACGTTTTGGATCTTGACAAACAAGTGAATAGCAAAGGATACCACTTTGCTTATATGAAAAATCCGGATAATTGCATTGGTTGTGCCAATTGTGGTTATGTTTGTCCGGACGGATGTATAACAGTTTATAAATTGAAAGTTGAGAATTGAAAATATGTCGGAAATAAAATTAATGAAAGGAAACGAAGTTATCGCCCATGCTGCAATCCGCTATGGCGCAGATGGATACTTCGGATATCCCATCACTCCTCAATCGGAGATAATGGAAACCCTGATGGACGAAAAACCGTGGGAAACAACCGGAATGATTGTTCTTCAGGCAGAAAGTGAAGTGGCAGCCATCAATATGGTGTATGGTGGTGCCGGTTGCGGAAAAAGAGTAATGACCTCATCTTCAAGTCCCGGAATCAGCTTAAAACAAGAAGGAATTTCCTATATGGCAGGAGCAGAACTTCCTGCTTTAATCGTAAATATCATGCGTGGAGGTCCCGGATTAGGAACCATTCAACCCAGTCAAGCCGATTATTTTCAAACCGTAAAAGGTGGTGGACATGGAGATTACAAGATGATTACTTTGGCTCCGGCATCGGTACAAGAAATGGCCGACCATGTAGCTTTAGGATTCGATTTGGCATTTAAATACAATAATCCCGTCATGATTCTTTCCGATGGAGTAATTGGTCAGATGATGGAAAAAGTAGTACTTCCCGAATTTCGTCCGAGAAAAACGGAAGAAGAAATCCGCAAAGAACAACCTTGGGCAACTTTGGGAAAACCCAAAAACCGAAAACCCAATATCATCACTTCATTAGAGTTGGATTCCAATATCATGGAACAAAACAACAACCGCTTTCAAACAAAATACAAACAGATTGCAGAAAACGAAGTTTTGTTTGAAGAAATGAATTGCGAAGATGCCGAATACCTGATTGTCGCATTCGGCTCTGCAGCACGCATCAGTCAGAAAGCAGTTGAATTGGCACGCCAGCAAGGCATTAAAGTCGGACTTTTCCGCCCAATCACGCTTTGGCCATTTCCCGAAAAAGAATTAGCAGCTTATGTTGGAAAGCTAAAAGGTATTTTAGTAGTAGAACTCAATGCCGGTCAAATGATAGAAGATGTTAAACTTGCTGTTGAATGTAAAATCCCGACAGAACATTTCGGTCGTTTGGGAGGAATTGTTCCTACTCCGGATGAAGTGTTGACAGCATTAAAGGCGAAATTGGAAGCTAAACGAAGTTAAACGGAGTTACAGGAAGTTACACGAATCAGTTTTTATTCTTGTAACTTCGTTTAACTTCTTGTTACTCCCTGTAACTTCCTAAAAAAGTAAAAAAATGAATATAACTGAAATAATAAAACCCGAAAACTTGGTATATGATAAACCAAGGTTAATGAACGACAGACCGATGCACTATTGCCCCGGATGTTCTCATGGTGTTGTTCACAAATTGATTGCGGAAGTAATCGAAGAGATGGGATTGGAAGAAAAAACCATCGGGATTGCTCCTGTTGGTTGCGCTGTTTTCGCCTACAACTATCTCGACATCGATTGGCAAGAGGCAGCTCACGGCCGCGCTCCGGCATTAGCAACTGCTGTTAAACGATTGAATCCCGACAAAATGGTATTCACCTATCAGGGAGATGGCGACCTTGCTGCTATCGGTACGGCAGAAACCATACACGCTTGCAACCGTGGAGAAAACATCGTTATCATTTTCATCAACAATGCCATTTACGGTATGACAGGCGGACAAATGGCTCCAACTACACTGATGGGAATGAAAACATCGACTTGTCCTTATGGTCGCAACGAGCAATTAAACGGTTATCCTTTGAAAATAAGTAACTTATTGGCTCAATTAGAAGGAACTTGTTTAGTTACACGTCAAACCGTTCATACTGCGCCTGCCATCAAAAAAGCAAAAAAAATGCTCCGGTTGGCATTCGAAAACTCAATGGCCGGAAAAGGAACATCTATTGTCGAATTCGTTTCGACCTGTGCTTCCGGATGGAAAATGACTCCCGACGCATCAAACAAGTGGATGGTTGAGAATATGTTGCCCATGTATCCGCTGGGAGATTTAAAAAACAATTAAAATAAAAAATAATATGGTCAAGCACATAGTAGTTTGGAAACTAAACGAAGAAAATAAAGAAGAAAATGCGTTGAAAATCAAAAACACATTAGAAGCTTTGAATGGACAAATTCCGGGATTATTACACTTGGAAGTAGGTTTCGATTTCTCAAAAAAAGAATCAAGCAGTGATATTGTTCTATATTCCGAATTTGAAACGGTAGAACAATTAGACGCTTATGTTATTCATCCTAAACATGTTGCAGTTGGTCCGATAGTTCGCGGTGCTACCTGCGAAAGAAGAATGATAGATTATATAGTATGAAACAAGAAATTATTATAGCCGGTTTCGGTGGACAAGGAGTTTTATCGATGGGAAAAATCCTCGCTTATTCCGGATTAATGGAAAACAAAGAAGTCAGTTGGTTCCCATCTTACGGACCGGAACAACGCGGAGGAACTGCCAATGTTACGGTCATCCTGAGCGATGAAAGAATCAGTTCTCCGGTATTGAACGAATTTGATGTCGCCATTATTCTGAACCAACCATCGTTAGAAAAGTTCGAACCCAAAGTTAAACCGGGTGGAATTTTAATCTACGACGGATACGGAATTGCCAATCCTCCCAAAAGGAAAGATATTCGTGCTTTCCGAATCGATGCAATGGATGCAGCCGTACAAGAAGGCAACGAGAAAGCTTTCAACATGATTGTGTTGGGCGGATTATTGAAATTAGTTCCGATGGTAACATTAGAAAGCGTTATGCTCGGTTTGAAAAAATCATTGCCGGAACGCCATCATAAGTTGCTCCCAATGAACGAAAAAGCCATTCTGAAAGGAATGGAGATTATTCAGGAAGTGAAAAACGAAAAGTGAAAAATTAGGAGTTGATGAGGCACTTGAAAAGTAAAACGGTTGTTAAAGTTAGAAAAGAAAAAAAAATCTTTTCTAACTTTTCACTTTTCGTTTTATATTTTTCACTTTTCACTTTTCACTTTTCACTTTTTGGTCAAGACGAGCCGGCAAGTCTTTTGGATGTTTTGGATGAGCCGGTACTTGTTCCTGATACGATAATACCCATACAAAAACAAGAGGCTATTGCCGATACGGTTCTCCGAGATATTAAAACCATGTATTTGCCTATAACCAACGATTTGTTGAGCGATTCCACGAAAAGTAGGTATTATTGGCGAATAACAGAACGGACAGGCGAAATCGTTGCAGGAAATCCCGATACTTTATTGACCGACTTTTCCAACCGGCAATTAGTTGAAGGACAAGGTATTTCGATGCAATATCTCGGAAATCTCGGATTGCCGGCTCAATCTCGCGTCTACTTTGAGCGTCCGCAGAGGAGTAATTTTATGTTTCAAGATAATTTCAGCATATACACCAAAACTCCGGGAACTTTTGATTTTATCAACACTAAAATTCCATATTCCAATATCTCTTACATACAGGCAGGAAACCGTCAGGTAAGAGAAGAACGTTTAGGGGGAGCATTATCCGTCAATTTTGGGAAAAAGCTGAACGTGGGGCTTGATTTTGACTATCTTTATGCTCGTGGATATTATCAAGAACAATCGGCTAAAAATTTAAGTTGGATTCTCTACGGAAGCTATATTTCCGACCGGTACAGATTTCATGCTTTTGTTGATTTGTCCAATCAAACCAATCGGGAAAATGGAGGAATCACTGATGAACGGTTTATCACGAATCCCGATGAGACCGGTATTCGCTTTTCGCGAGATATACCCACGGTCATGAGAAATACATGGAATCATATAAGTGGTGTGAGAGCTTACTTGAATTATCGTTACAATCTCGGATTTGAAAGAGAAACAAACAAGTTGGACTCATTAGGAAATCCCATAAAACAGTTTGTACCGGTTTCAACTATCATTGCTACTCTCGATTATGATGATAAGTTCAAAAGATTCAATTCAAGTGACTCTATCAATTTGGACAAACTTTATGCTTCACGCAAAGAAAATTGGCTTTATCAAAATAACCCGCTCATAGATTCGACATCATATTGGAGATTACGGCCTACGGCAGGAATTTCTATGCGAGAAGGTTTCAGCAAATGGGCAAAGTTTGATTTAACAGCTTTCATCACTTTCGATATTAATAACTATACACTAATGTCAGCGGTGAGAGATAAAAGTGAAAAACGTCGTGAAATCACAACCTATATCGGTGGAGAAATAGCAAAACGGAAAGGGAAAATATTGCGGTATGATGCGCAAGGCAGTTTTGGCGTAGTCGGTGATAACGTGGGCGATTTCAATGTTTCGGGAAATATGGAAACCCGTATTCCCATCTTGGGAGATACCGCTTCGCTTATCGGTTCTGCTTATATTAAATATCAGAAACCGACATTTTATGAAAGAACTTTCAGAAGTAAATACTTTGTATGGGATAATGATTTCAAAAATACACGAAGGGATTATATTGGCGGCACATTGAATATTCCTCATACAAAAACAAGGCTGAATGTTGGTGTTGAAAATATTACTGATTACATATATTTCAACGAAGAAAGCGTACCTGAACAATATACCGATAAAAAAGGTATTCAAGTTTTCGCTGCTACTTTAGAGCAAAATCTGCGATTAGGCATTTTGAATTGGAACAACCAGTTGGCATATCAAATATCCAGCGATACCATTAGACTTCCTCTTCCTGATTTATGTTTATACTCCAATCTTTTTATCCAGTTTAAAATAGCTAAAGTTCTAACGATGCAAATAGGTGGAGGTGTGCATTTTTTTACCAAATATTGTGCCCCGACTTACGAACCTGTAACCCAACAGTTCCGCATACAGAACGAAACAAGAATCGGAGAATATCCATTGGTAAATGCTTACATAAACTGTCACTTGAAAAATACTCGTTTCTTCATACAATTCTACAACGTAAGTTCGTCGTTTGTTCCGTATCCGGCATATTTCTCTACACCTCTCTATCCTGTTAATCCACAGATATTTAAATGGGGGTTATCATGGGACTTTAATAATTAGCATAATGAATCCTAAAAAGTCAATAAAACTATACATCTTTCTGCTGCTGGCAACTCTCGCCATGATGGCGTTTTTGTGGATATTTACAAATAATAGAAAATATACGCCGAGAGATTATCCTGAAATAAGAAAAGAAGGCATTTTAAGAATCGTTACGGAGTATAACTCTATCGGATATTATGTTTCTGGCGATACCATCGAAGGATTTCAATACAAGTTGAGCAAAGCGATTGAAAAAATTTCCGGCCTAACCGTAGAGATACATCTGGAAAACAACATGGAAAAAAGTATCGAAGGATTGAACAATTATGCTTACGATATTATAGCGCGCAACATTCCGATAACCAGCGAAAACAGAGATTTATTTGCTTTTACAGAGCCAATTATGTTGAGTCGACAAGTGTTGGTGCAAAGAACTTCAGCAGCCAATAATAATATTCCTCCTATCCGGAATCAAATAGAATTAGCTAAAAAAGTATTGCATATCTCCAAAGATTCGCCAAGTCTTTTGCGTTTGCGCAATTTGGAAGAAGAAATTGCAGATACAATTTATATATTCGAAGATGATTTGTATTCCGACGAGTTATTAATATATCAGGTGGCGGAAGGAGATATAGATTATGCTGTTGTTGATTACGAAATTGCAGCTAAAAACAAAAAGGACTTTCCGCAAATAGATATTCAAACCGATATAAGTTTCACACAATTGCAAGCTTGGGCGTTAAGAAAAGATTCTCCAATCTTGTTAGATAGTATAAATAATTGGCTTAAAAAAATAGTGATTAATGATTAATGATTAATCATCGAACATCAAGCATTAATAATTAATCATTAAACATTAATCATTATAAAAAATGTATTTTTTAGAAACAAAAGATGTAGTAAAGCAATATGCGAATCATAGGGCTTTAGATAAGGTAAGCATCCAAGTGCCTGAAGGTAAGATTTTCGGATTATTGGGTCCTAACGGAGCCGGAAAAACAACATTAATCCGTATAATTAACCAAATCACAGCACCGGATAGCGGAGAAGTTATATTCAAAGGACGGCATTACCTTCCCGACGATATTTATAACATTGGCTATTTACCCGAAGAACGCGGGTTGTATAAAAAAATGAAAGTCGGTGAACAAGCTATTTATTTAGCTCGTTTGAAAGGATTAAGCACCGATGAAGCAAAGAAAAGAATCAAAGTTTGGTTCAAAAAATTAGAAATAGAATCTTGGTGGAATAAAAAATTGGAAGAACTATCCAAAGGGATGCAACAAAAAGTGCAATTCGTAACTACTGTTATCCACGACCCTGAATTATTGATTTTTGACGAACCTTTCAGTGGTTTTGATCCCGTGAATACCGAAATGTTGAAAAATGAAATTTTGGAACTGAAAGCCAAAGGAAAAACAATTATTTTTTCTACCCATAACATGGCTTCCGTGGAAGAAATTTGCGATGATATTGCGTTAATCAATAAATCAAAAGTGGTCTTATCCGGAAACGTTTCGGAAGTACGTTCTCAGTATAAAACCAATATTTTCGATGTTCGCATTGCTGCTCCTGAACTTTCCGTTAATCCGGAAATCTACACCTTGAAAGAAGAAGTACAAAACCACAATGGTTCAAAATTGTTCAAAATCGAAAAAGTAAACGAACAGATTACGAATTCCGAACTATTGTCGGCCTTGTTAGGATCAAACGAAATCATTTCTTTTGAAGAAGAAATACCTTCCATGAATGAAATTTTTATAAAAACAGTAAGCAATGAGTAAGATTGGAATAGTTATACAAAGAGAATATACCAGCAGAGTTAGAAAAAAATCGTTTCTCCTGCTCACATTTTTGATGCCTGTAATGTTTGTGGCGTTGATTTTTGTCCCGCTTTATTTGTCAAGTATCAAAGACAACACTGTTAAAAACATCGTAATATACGATGAAACCGGAAAATATTTCTCCGTTTTCAAAGATACCGATAATTATCACTTTATCGAAGGGGGCAATCAGGTTGATGTATCTTCGGAAATAAAAAACAATGAATCTTACGCTACTTTGGTTATAACAAACGATTTAATACAAAATTCGTCGGCTGTTACATTGTTTTCTACAACTCAGGTAACAATGGAAGATAAAAATGTTATAATCAGGCAATTGAATGAGTTTTTGAGTGAGGAGAAACTAAATTCCTTCAACATTCCCAACCTGAAAGAAATAATAGAAGACAGCAAAATTTCCGTCAATCTCCAAACAATTAAATGGGATGAGTCGGGCAAGGAAACAATTTCTTCAAGCGAAGTGGCAACTGTTATCGGAATGGTTTTTACAATCATTATCTACATGTTTATTTTTGTTTATGGCGCGATGGTCATGCAAGGCGTTTTGGAAGAAAAAACCAACCGTATTGTTGAAGTGATGGTTTCATCAGTTAAGCCGTTTCAGTTTATGATGGGAAAAATTATCGGTATCGGATTGGTCGGTTTAACGCAATTCTTTTTATGGGTGACTTTGATAGTTGCAATTGTCTTCGTAGCCAGTATTTCGTTGGCTACTACGCAAATAGATGCAGAAATGATAATGAGTACTACCGCTGCTGTTCAGGATTTGTCCACTGTAACTACACCTGAATTGTCGAAAGTGCAAGAGATTTTCGGTATGGTATCTTCGATTAATTTTCCTGAACTTGTGTTCTATTTTATTGTCTTCTTTATAGGTGGTTATATGATTTATGCATCTCTCTTTGCCGCTATTGGATCGATGGTAAACGCTCAAGAAGACACGCAGCAATTTATGTTACCGATAACTCTGTTGATTCTCTTTTCTTTATATGCCGGAATGTACAGCGTGCAAAATCCCAATGGCCCATTGGCTTTTTGGACATCCATAATTCCACTCTCATCCCCAATAGTAATGATGGTGCGTCTGCCATTTGGCATACCGATTTGGGAAAAATTACTTTCCGTGGGCTTACTTTTTGCCACTGTTTTCCTGATGGTCAAATTATCTGCAAAGATTTATCGCACAGGAATATTAATGTACGGAAAAAAGCCGAATTTGAAAGAAATTTGGAAGTGGTTGAGGTATTGAAGATAAGACCTAATAGTTAAGAGGATAGAAAAAATTTCTAAGAAAATTTGCTTAAAAGAAAGGTATATATGCCAAAAGAAATATTTTATACAAATTTGCAGTTGGATTGCAGATTTGTATAAAATGATATTAAGATGCTTATAAACAGAACAATAGAAATTCAATTTATCGGGAATGAGGATTTAGTACTTTTTTGACTACAACGAAATTATTTTTGCTTTTTATCCGGATAAAGTAAGTTCCCTGTGGTAAATTATTCAGAGATACTAATTGAATAGATTTTTCGGTCGACTTGAGAGTTTTTACTGTAATTCCATTCAAATCAATTATGTTTATTATTGCTCCTTCCGGTAGATTTTTAATATAATATGAATCTTTCATTTCAGCAGGAAAGATAATAATATTCTCTCTTTCAGCAAAGTCTAAGTCTGTTGGTAGAATAACTTCAATTTTACAAGAAGCAGTAAATCCTCCATCTTCTGTAGTAACTGTTATTATTGATGTTCCTTTGACTATAGCTGTCACCTTTCCATCCTGATCTACAATAGCTACATTTTCGTCTAAACTTTCCCATTTTACTGTTTTATCAGAAGCATCATTGGGTAACACCGTCGCGATTAATACTTCGCTTTGTCCTTCTTCCAATTGAATTTCAGATTTATTCAATGATATTCCGGTTACCGGTTGCAAAACAGTTAAAGCACAGGATGCCGTGAAATTTTCGGTTTCTGTTTTTACAATAATAGTGGTTGCCCCTACTTTTAAGGCTTTAACCTTTCCGGTTTGATCTACAGTCGCAATTGTTTCGTCTAAACAGCTCCAGATTAAGTTATATTGAGCATCTTCAGGTTCTGCAATAACTTCCAATGTTTCTTCTTCCTGAACATTCAATGTTAATTCTGTTTTGTTTAGATAAATTCCGGTAGGTAGCTGAATAACTGTTACATTGCATGTCGCGGTATGATTTCCATCTACTGTAGTTGCTGTGATTATTGCCGTGCCAATTTTTACGGCAGTTACTTGACCTGTTTGATCAACAACAGCTACATCCTCATTATCACAACTCCATTGAACTTGTTTGTTTGAGGCATCTTGGGGAAGTACTGTTGCTAATAATGTTTCTGAAAGTTTTACGTTTAAGGTTAGCTCCGTTTTATTCAGAGATATTCCTGTTATCGGTTGCAAAACGGTTATCTGACAAGTTGCAGTAAATTCTCCATCTTCTGTAGTTACTTTGACGATTGCTGTTCCTGCTTTCAAAGCCGTTATTTTTCCTGTTTGGTCAATAGTAGCGACACTTTCATTATTGCTTGTCCAGCTCACTGTTTTGTTCGAGGCATCAGAGGGATTAACTGTTGCTATTAGAATTTCTGTTTCTGTAGTGTTCAAAGTCAATTCTGTTTTATTGAGTGTTACTCCTGTTACAGGTTGAATAACAGTCAACTGACAATCAGCGATAAATCCTCCGTCTTCGGTAGTAACCGAGATAACAGCCGTTCCTGTAGTTAGGGCATCTATTTTTCCCGTTTGGTCAACGATGGCAACCGTTTCATTGTTACTACTCCAACTTACATTTTTGTTGGAAGCGTCTGAAGGTTGAACAGTAGCAATCAAAGTTTCGGATTGTAGTTTATTTAGTATTAATTCTGTCTTGTTCAGAATAACTCCCGTTACCGGTTGTAAAATCGTTACATTACATGTTGCCGTATAATTTCCATCTACCGTCTTTACTGTAATGATTGCCGTACCGGCTTTTATGGCAGTTACTAAACCGTTTGCGCTCACTGTGGCGATTGCTTCATTACTGCTGCTCCATTCTATCCGTTTGTCGGAAACATCATCCGGAAGAATCGTAGCTACCAATGTTTCAGAAAGAGGCGTATTCAGAGTTAAACTGTTCTTGTTAAGAGTTATTCCTGTTACAGGCTGAATGACAGTAACCTCACAATTTGCCGTAAGACTTTCGTCTTCAGTTGTAACGGTGATGATTGCTGTTCCTGCTTTTATAGCAGTAACTTTTCCTGTTTGATCTACGGTAGCTACACTTTCATTATCACTACTCCATTGTACATTTTTGTTGGTGGCATCATCGGGCGTAATTGTTGCTATCAGTGTTTCTGTTTCCGTTGTTTTTAATGTTAATTGAGTTTTATTCAGAGAAACTCCTGTAACTGAAATAAAGGGAAGATTCAAAATATATGGATCGCTTGGATAGCCGAACATTTTCAAATTCTCAAAAACAATTGTTTCCTCAAAATCGATTTCTTTATTGGCTTGTTTGTCAAAGCATTTGAAAGAGATCGTTTCTCCCTGACTACTATTACTTTTTACTCGCAAATAATAATAATGAGGGCCATCCGGAACCTGATTGACAGTGGCAATGCCTCTGCACTCATCGCCACAAAATGCGCCTACTACCAAGTTATCCCATTGTTCTACTTCAACTCCTTTTTGATGAATAGAAATATACATCGATAAGTCGTACTGGAAAGAATAGGGGTCATATTCCCATGCGGGAGTTGTTTCTGCCTTGGATATAAAAGGCGTTAAGCATAGCAGAAGTCCTATCAGATGATATTTTATACTCTTTTTCATGATTTATCTATTTGGATACTTTAGTAAATTTGTAATTAAAGATTTCTGTTCCCACATATAAAGAGACCGTATACATTCCCTCAGATAAATAAGAAACATCAAAGGTATTGTCTTTTAAATCATTTATCGTCAATACTGTTTTGCCTAACAAATCAAATATTTGGAGCTTTTTGATTTTTGAAATATCTCCACGAACAGTGAGATGATCTTTTACCGGAATTGGATATATGCTAAAATCATCTTCGGTTACATCATCCATATCTGTAATTATTGATATATTCAATGGATGAGGCTGACTCAATGTTCCTAAAATGATTTCATCGAAACTTACTGATTCATTGATTTTAGCCTCTTTTTGCGATTGGTTTTCTATAGCCTTGAAAGTGATAGTTTCTCCTATATTTGTTCCATGTACGGTTATATACAAACGTCCATTGATATATTTACCAATACCTCTGCATTCTTCTCCGCTGAAAGCGCCTACTGTATAAGCATTTTCCGGGGTAATTTTTTTATCGAGATATAGTTGCGCCACAATATTCATATTATTCGGATAATTATGAGGATTGAATTCCCATGGCTGTTCGTGTTCGGATGTTGCGCTTTTAAGTTCCGGAGTTACTTTAATAACCCGTATGGAAGAATATTCGAGCGACTTGTTGGATGCAGAATAATACATATATCCTTCTCCCGGATTTAACGCTGTTAATGTTCCCGACCATTTTGTTCCATCAAACACAGCAAAATCTGTTTGGCTTTTGATTGCATCTCTCGATTCTGCATCTAATTTTGAAAGGGCAACAGGAAGATCCAAATTCAAAAGCACAGGATATCCAATCCAATTCCAGCCTTTGTGCAATGTGATGATGTGGTCCCCCGGTAAAGTAACTGTTCCCGAAAGCTCTTTGGTAACATCTCCTTTCATCTGTAATTTATATTTTGTTCGAGGGTCGAATGCTGTTATATCTCCGACAAACCCATATACCGGGTCATAAATTAATTCTCCTGTCTGACTCAATAAGCGGCTAAAGTATTGTTTCTCCGGATTAAAGAATGTTACCGGATTGACGGTTTCTGTGAGATTCACAGAGAACCAATACCAGCCTGCTTTCCAATCCCAAGATAAAAGAGCTTGATCGGAAGTATGTGCTTTGTATTTATCCGAAGGAGCTGATTCGCAGAACTCGTTAGAAACGGTAACGTAATAAATACCGCTTTCCTCAGGAGTGAATGATTGAGCATTTGCTCCTTCAACGGGTCCGTTTTCATCGTACCATTGATTACCGGCAGTCGAAGAAGAAACCAATGTATGGGTTCCTGTGATAGTGACAAGTGGGGTTGCAGGAACAGGATGGACAGTTAATGTCAGTTGAATAATACTGTCGCAACCATGAATTAATGATTGCAAAGTAGCATAATAAACACCAGTATCGGTTAATTCTTGTCCGTGGAATGTAAATGTTTCTCCTTGGCAAATCCTTTCCTGAATCTTAGTGGTATATACAACACTTGTTTTTATCATTTCCAGTTCAAAAGCTTTTTCAAACCACAAGCCGCCGATGTCGGTGGTGCGGATGCGAACGGTGTAAGCAGTTTCTTCTTTACAGTTGAAATCGCTATTAGTTACTAATTGATTACCATAAATACCAAACAAGTCATTATCCTTATCTCCTATTCCTTCGACAAGCATACAGTAAGCCGATTGCGGATTGTCGTCTATAGTAGTTAAATAACCGATGGTTGTACCTATGTAATCTTTTTCGTTGAAATAATTACCCGACAGCAATATATCCGTAGGCGGCTGATTGAAGTTGAGCATAAATTCCGCTTCTGTTTTCATTGGTTCTCTGTTGCCTACATTGTCTTCTGCAATGGAAAAGAAACTATATATTGTTCCCGAAGCACCATAGAAAGTAAGAGTACTGTCAGGATGAGAAACAGTATACAAAGTATAAGCTCCTTCGTTTTCGGAGACATATATTTCCACCTGTTTTATGCCGGAACCGCCATCATCGTCTTGGGCAGTAAAAGTAAATTCAGCAGCTAACGAATTGGACGGAATTTCCATACCGTTCAATCGGCTTTGCGGATTGCCTGCATCAATTACATTACTCCAAACATTGGTTTCAATGGTTTCATTTTCGTCAAAAGTAATACTTGCTTGTGTCAATACGGTATCGCCGGTGTGGGTAGTGGTAGCAGGTAAAATACTGAAATTGACATAACCCTCACCATTGCCTATATCTTTATCATTGACAGGCAAAAATCCCATTTGGGCGCTTACCGGCTCTATACCTGTTTGAGGGTCTATGGCTTGGAAAATCCAGAATGCCTCGTTTTTAGTGATGTCTAAACCTGCGGTTACATCTACCCATACGCCCAAAGCATCAGCTACATTAAGCCGTTGATAGTAGCTGGTGGCGTTTTGCGGAACGGTAAAGACAAACGAGCCGAAACCAAAATCGCTCAAACGGAAATTGCGAATATTTTGCTTATCGCTGATTGGAACAGTGATTTTTACCCTTGTGGCAGGTGCGGTGGCAAAATCGGGATCGTTTTCGTAACGGACGGTATAATTCAGTTTTTCGCTTTGGGCTACCATTTGAGGTTCTCCATAACCAATGGGACCTGAAATTTCGTTAGGGTCTTGGGGACAAGCTACTGTTTTTCCAAAAATTTCTATTTTTGCACCTGCTGAACAGCCACTCCACACATCTGTTACACCAATTGCGTAATACCCTTCGGAATATATTTCTTTTTTACGTGTACCAACAAAAGGAATATCCCAACCATCCCAAGAAGTAGCATACCAACCGCTACCTCCGCTTATATTTGCCGTTAAAGTAATAGGAAATGGAATTGGAGTATTACAAGGTAAATTTTCGATACTTGGGGCTGAAATTGACACTTTCAATGTGTTTCTTTCTTTAGGCTTTACCTCAATGCTTGCTGTCCCCACACATTTGTTAGCACTGGCGGTGTCAGTTACGGAGACTGAGTATGTACCTGCTTTATCTATCGAAATTGACGGTCCATTCATTGAGGAATTACCATTCCATACAAAAATGCAATTAGCACTTCCCCCTTCAACATTTGCTGTTAATGTTTTGTTTGCAACGGCATTACCATTACAATACACTTCAATTTCATCACCGCCATTTATTTTTACATTTAATTTATCTTCGTTAACAGTCTCAACCTTATGCAATTCAGAAGAAAAAGCACAATCACTACCGTCCATAGCAATGACATAATAGTAACCATCATCTTCCACTTCTATTGTTTTACCTTCTTTAATTCTACTGTCAGTTTCAGCGTTATACCAAAAATATTGAAATGGTGGGATTCCATTTTTTACGTCTGCCGATAAAGTAATTGGTGTTGTAGTTCTACCACAATACGAAGTCAGTCGATGTTCCCCAATAATATTTACAGATAAATGTGTTGTAGAGTCTGTGACAGTTTTAGACGCAGATCCGTTACAGTGTTCACTTGTTACGGATACCGAATATGTACCCTTTTGCGATACAAGAATATATGGGTCAGTTTTACCATTATTCCATTGATAGTTAAGGTTATTACCTCCATTTGTTACAACGGCTGTTAATAAAATGTTATTTTCACTTGGAATTTCTCCTTCACAATTTGCAAAAAGAATACTATCACCTAAAATCTTAACTTGTAAATTAGCTTTTTTCCCATTAGTTATTCTTACGCTGTCTTTTACCGGACAAGAAGAGGTATTTAAGTGGACATATAGCCATTGTTCTTCCTGCCCTTCTTGATATGTGATTTTATATTTGTTAGTTCCATATATTTCCTCTCCCTTTCCTGACCATGTCCATGATAGTATCGGATTACAATCTTCAGCACCCTTAATTTTTGCTTCTAATGTCAATTCTTTATTATTTCCGTTAATGTTATCACAAGGATTAAAATCTGTTTCTCCTACTATTTCTAATTTTGGACATCGGAAAAATTTATATTTATTATCACCAAAATCAATACCGCTTTTGTTTGTTGCACCATCTGCATCTCTTATAATTTTTGCCTTATTAAGGTAATTATCATTATTAGTATTTAGCAATTGATTATATGCCAAGTCGTACCCGTCAAAATTTAAAATAAATTCTTCACCACATGTAGGTGGTACATCAATTGTTCTATACCATATTTGCTTTGTATTGTCGGATAATATCATGGAACCACCTCTTAAAGACATATAATTCATAGGTTCGCTTGTTGTAACAATTACTTTTACTTGCCCTCCGCTAATTGCTAATGTTCCATTTGAAGAAAACGTTTGTCTTCTACCTTTTTCATCTTCAATTTCAATTTGTTTAATATATGGATAATAGTTGTCTAAAATGTAATTCCACTCATTATCTTGAAATACACCTCTGATGTCTGTTGCTTTCGTTTTTACAACATATTTCCCATCGAGAAAATCATAAGTATTTAATCTATCTTTAAAATAATCAATACTGACCAATTTAGGAGATGGATAAATACCCGGAATTGTCGCGCTTTCTATTTGTGATTTATCATTTATAACTTCATATTTAAATGAAGACATTCGAAAGATGTCAATAATTACATCAGATTTTGTTACACGATTATTTCCTGTATATGTATAATTTTTATCATAATAGAGATTATTATAAGGTAAAACTTGATATAATTTTACAGAAAGAGTGTTCATATCAGCATCGCCAACAGCATATTCTTGATTTGGTGGATTAGTAACGTCAACCTTTGATTGTAACATTACATCTCCATAAATTACATTAGGAACTGGAAATAGCGAAGAAATTTCTCCAATTGTATAAAGATTAGGAATAGAAAGAGGGGAATTATCGTCGATAATGCGTTGAAAATTAAATTGTACTTTTGGAGAATTATTAGTATTAGTATATAAAATGTAACTTAAAGGATTTTCCGAATCGTTAACTCTTCGCAAATGTAAATGGTAATTGTTTTTTTTATCTTTACGACCAGCATAATAATTTCTTGGGGAAAATATCCAATCTCCTTGAGTCACTTTTGTAACTATTTTTCTTGTATTGCCATTTGGATATTTGGAATTCCTAACTTTACCCGCATAAAAAGTTAAGACCTTAAAAAGTTTTACTTTTGCAATATGGAAAAAAAGATTAAGCGTCGTTATGACAGAAGTTTTAAGGAACGCGCAGTACA
>JAIRVZ010000110.1 GCA_031253625.1 Dysgonamonadaceae bacterium | reverse complement strand
TGCATGAGTTTAATTAATAGTATGTTGCCACTGAAAAAGCCGATTGTTGAGATTGAGTATCAAACGGGCGAATTGATACCCGAACTTAAAATTTTACGCTATTCGATTGTGGATGTGCGCTGTACGGATATAGACGGCAGGCAGTTTATAGTGGAAATGCAAATGGAATGGTCTGAGAGTTTCAAGAGTCGCGTGCTGTTCAATGCTTCCAAAGCCTACGTGAAACAGTTAGACGTATCCAAAGAGTTCAAATTGCTTCAACCGGTTTATTCGCTGAATTTCGTCAACGATACGTTTGAAAAATCGCCCGAAATGCGAAACGAATATTATCATCATTATAAGATTGTCAATATAAACAATACCGACAAGCAGATAGAAGGTTTGGAGTTTATCTTTATCGAACTGCCCAAATTTAAGCCTCAAAACAAGGCGGAGAAAAAGTTACAAGAATTGTGGCTGCGTTTTCTTACCGAAATTAGCGAATCGACGAAGGAAGCCCCCAAAGAGTTGCTGGATAACGACTACACGCGGGAAGCCGTCAGTTACATGGAAATAAGCGCCTACACGAAAGCGCAGTTGGAAACTTACGATAAGTTCTGGGATGCTATTATGGTCGAACGCTGTCTGTTAGATGACGCTCTGCAAAAAGGCGAGGCAAACGAACGGAAAAAAATGATTCTTAACAGTCATCAAGCTGGTTTGCCGGTAGAAACCATTTCAGCCATTACCGGTTTAACGCCGGAAGAAATAAAAAAAATTATAGAAAAGTAAAAAATAAGCCTCGAGCTAAACTTTAGCATTGCGACGAACAAACGAATGAAACAAAAGACGACGTTTTTACAATGTTGTTTAATTAAGGCTGAAAACCTTGTCGTCTTAACTAAACGACATTGTATCAAGTATGTCTATTGCGAAAATTACTTTGCAATCTTTTTCGTCGTACCATTATCATATACCACAATATAAAAACCTCTTTCAGGTTCTTGCGATAAGCGTTGCCCGGCAAAGTTGTAGTAGCCGATAATATTTGCCTGCTTATCGTCATTGACAACGGAAATTATGGAGGTTAGCGATGGCGATTCGATTATGAAAGAGTAATTACCTGTTTGACTGAAAGTAACAGCTTTTACTGCAAGGTAATATATGGTTCCGGAGGTCAACTCAACAATGTATTTATTACCGTAATAATTAATCCCTAACTCCGCTTTAATTTAGGTAGTCTATTCCGATTTTGGCGAAGAGCCTTCGGTTTTTGTCGGTAATTTCCGAACAATACCAGTCGCCTCTGATTTTCATTTTATATATCGCTTTGGACAGTTCGATGATGTCCTTTGGCGAGTGTTTCGTCAAGAGTTCCGCTTGCCGCAACCTCACGTACAGTAATTATGTTATAATGCTATTTATCAGCATATTAAATAAGCGATTCCCTAAAAAAAAGCGGAGTTATGGATTAATCAATAATATCTCAAATCCGTCTTCTTCCAGGCGCATGTACAACTGAACCCAATAAACGCCGGTCGATTCTATGGCTACTGTGGTAATGCCACAGGCTTTCAACTAGTACTGATTTGATGAAGGTCTTCGGTAAAGGTACCAAACTTTCGATTGTTCTCTGCATCCCGATTCTCCGGTACGCATACCTGCATTTCGGTGGAAGATACGTCAATCCCTGCTGCATTCGGATTGACAATTTCGAGCCTCAATCCCTTGCTCATCTTGATTTTTTTTGCTTTCTTTGCCATTATAATTTAACTTTGAGGGTGAATAATAACTGTCATCAAGCCCAACTGTATGAATGAGATGTAATCTTCTATGTGGTCTCTTGGAAACCAATTATTTCATTACTGACAGCCGGAACCGTACTTTGCATTGGGATATGTCCCATGATAAATTGTGGTTTACTTGCTTGATGATGCCCTTAAGTTATTACTTTTTTTTATTTTACAAAAGAAAATACTAACTTTGCATAAAAACGAATAATAATATTTTAACTAAAACATTAAACGATGGAAAAATTATCATTTGAATCAAGGTATCTGAATCCATTAACGGATTTTGGATTCCACAAATTATTCGGGAACGAGGAATGTAAAGAATTGCTAATCAATTTTCTCAATGAGATTATCAGGGAAGAAGGTCTGATTACCTATATTCAATATCTTCCACCCGAACAGTGGGGCGATACAAAAACTAACAGAAAAGCGGTCTTCGACATTTTTTGCACCAATGATAAGGGAGAGTATTTTGTTGTTGAGATGCAAATTGCAAAGCAACCGTTTTTTCGCGACCGGAGCATTTTTTATGCTTCGTTGCCGGTACATAAACAAGCGCCTCGCGGATGTTGGAATTACCGTTTGAAAGCGGTTTATTTAGTTGCAGTGTTGGATTTTGTGCTTTTCAATGAAATTGAAGGAGACCAAAATCAGGTAATTGAGTATGTGCATCTTGTACGCGAACGAACACAAACGGTTTATTCAAAAAAATTGAACTTTATATTTGTCGAATTGCCGAAATTCAGGAAAACAACTAAAGAATTGGAAACCAATGTGGACAAATGGTTGTTTTCGTTAAGGCACTTGTCTGAATTGAAGGATCGTCCTGTGGAAATACAGGGCAAAATTTTTGAGGAACTGTTTCGATTGGCTGAAATAAAACAATTAACAAAAGAAGAGATGGAAGAATACAAGAAAAGCGTATTGGAATATCAGGATGTCCGCGATGCTGTGGATTATGCACGAGAAGAAGGCTTTGAAGAAGGTATTGAGAAAGGTATTGAGAAAGGTATTGAGAAAGGTATTGAGAAAGGTATTGAGAAAGGAACAATATCTATCATTCAAAAATGCCTTCAAATGGCTTTACCGATAGAAAACATTGTTTTCTTAACAGGATTTTCAAAAGAACAGATTATTCAGTACTCGGAAAACAACATTCAACATTAGTTTAGATATTGGCAAAAACTTGTATCTTTGTCCCAAGAGCTAACAAGGATTTTCCGATAAATGTGACGACGAGAGCCTTGGTGGGTGGGGACTTACATTCGACGATCCTGATTTCTTCGAAAAGCGCATCCAGACAGTTTCGACTT
>JAIRVZ010000075.1 GCA_031253625.1 Dysgonamonadaceae bacterium | reverse complement strand
GTGGATGGCTCAAAAAAAAGAGTGGCGCAAACTTTTCCTTGCAGTAATTTACGATTCGGATTTTTCTCGAATATTTCGGCTTTTTCAATCAGCCTTAGAATATCTTCTTTAGAACAATCACTGATAGAAACTAAATTATTTGACTTCATTTTTATAAATTATTTATCCTGCTCATCGTTTAATCCGCGTAAATATATGAAATTAGGACGAAACAGAAAAATTAATGCACTACAAAGGTAAATAGTTTTTTTTGTTGTATCGTAAAAATCCATACTTTTGCAAAAACAAAACAAAAAAGAATGACTAATTTAATATTTTAAGAAAATGAAAAAGTGGATTTTATTAGCGATTGTTTCAATAACCGGATTGAATGTTTTGAATGCACAAAATTTTCAGCAAGGAGATAAGGCTATTGCTGCAAGAGTATCGAATTTGGATTTAATTTTTACTAAAGAGGATGGGCAAGATACCGGTGTGAATGTCAATTTCGGTTTAACAGGAGATTACTTTCTGATTGATAATTTAGCACTTACTGCAGGTTTTGATTATAATTATGCTCGTAATGCTCAAAAAAGAGTAGAGAAAAACCTGTTGGGTGAAATCGGATGTAAATATTATTTTTGGAAATATGTCTATGGTGGCG
Source organism: Dysgonamonadaceae bacterium (assembly GCA_031253625.1). GTDB lineage: Bacteria > Bacteroidota > Bacteroidia > Bacteroidales > Azobacteroidaceae > JAIRVZ01. The sequence continues at coordinate 110,549 of JAIRVZ010000075.1, read as the reverse complement.
TTTTCTATCAAGGTTTTTACGATTTTGGACGGCTCAACAACAGAGGAAAAGTTGAAATTGGTGCCACATGCTATATTGCCGACAATGTTTTTATAACTCCGGCGATTTATTTCTTGCGGGGAGAACATGCATTTAACACTAAAAGCGTAGAAATGTATTCTCAATTCGGTTTGTCCGTTAGTTTCGGAGTAAATTTTTGAGTACATTTGCACTTTTATTTTTATATGGCAAAGAGAAAGACTACAATAAATAATAACGGAAAAAGACCTAAAATTTTCCGATTTTTCACAAGCGAAGTTACTCACTTCATTGTTGGGCTGATAACCGCAATGATTGCACTGTTTGCAACAGTTTCAATGATTTCTTTTTTCTTTACGGGTGCTGCCGACCAGAGCAAAGTAGAAGGACTTTCCATTTTCCATTTTGGAACCATACAGGACATTCAAAACTGGGCAGGCACAAGAGGTGCATGTTTGAGCAATGTGTTGATGAACGAATGGTTTGGAATTCCTACGTTCTTTTTGATTCTCTTTCTTTTTATGGTCAGTTTCAGATTGATGCGCGCCAAATATTTTCCTTTGATAAAAAATTTCATCTTATGTGCGACTGCCACCATTTGGAGTTCAGTTGCTCTTTCTTTTTTATTGGATAAATTTTTCAATGATACCGTCGTATATATCGGAGGAAAACATGGTGCAATGCTGTCCGGCTTATTGAGTAAAAATCTGGGAACTTTCGGTGCGTTTTTGTTTCTTTTGGTAACATTCATTATCATTATGATTTTTATCAGTTCGGCAACTATTCCATTTATTCGAAAGATATTTGGATTTGGTTACATCAAGAAATCTAAAAGAAAAAATATTCTTGTAAAAACCGATGACGAAGAGGAGGAAGAAGAATATGACGATGAATTTTCCAATTATACCGATCCGGAACCTCAGGTTTTGGTTGAAAAAGAAGATGAAGACGATAAGCCGTTTGTGGTTGTGCGGCCGGCTGATGAAGATGCTGTTATTCCGGGACAAACGGGATATATACCGCCTAAACTTCCTAAAAATAACGAAACAAGCGAAGATTTTAACAGGGATTTGGAAGAGTTAGGCGTTTATGATCCGACTTTGGATTTGTCGAATTACAAGTTTCCAACCATCGATTTACTTAAAAAATACGACACATCTGATCCCCAAATAGACATGGCGGAACAAAATTCCAACAAAAATAAAATTACACAAACACTGGAGCATTTCGGAATAAAAATCAAATCCATCAGGGCAACAGTGGGGCCAACAATCACGCTCTACGAAATCGTTCCGGAAGATGGTGTCCGCATTACCAAAATCAAAAATTTGGAAGATGATATTGCGATGAGTTTGGCCGCTTTAGGTATTCGTATCATCGCTCCGATGCCTGGAAAAGGAACTATTGGAATTGAAGTTCCGAACAAAGAGTCTCAGATTGTTTCGATGCAGTCTATTATCGCATCCAAAAAATTTCAGGAAAGCAATTACGATTTGCCGGTAGCTTTAGGGAAAACGATTACTAACGAAGTTTTTATGTTCGACCTTTGCAAAATGCCACACTTACTGGTGGCCGGAGCGACCGGACAAGGTAAATCGGTCGGATTAAATGCAATTATTACATCTCTGCTATACAAAAAACATCCTGCCGAATTGAAGTTCGTGATGGTCGATCCGAAAATGGTTGAATTCAGTATTTATTCGACCATTGAAAAACATTATTTGGCCAAACTTCCCGACGGAGACAAACCTATTATCACCGATTTCACGAAAGTTACCCAAACATTGAATTCGCTGACCAAAGAAATGGACGACAGGTATGATTTATTGATGAAAGCAGGAACTCGTAACATCAAAGAATACAACGAAAAATTTATCAACCGCAGACTGAATCCGAATAATGGTCATAAATTTATGCCTTATATCGTTGTTGTCATCGACGAGTTCGGAGATTTAATCATGACAGCCGGAAAAGAAATCGAGTTGCCAATCGCCCGTATCGCGCAAAAAGCACGCGCTGTAGGCATGCACATGGTTATTGCGACACAGCGCCCGACAACCAACATTATTACCGGTACGATTAAAGCAAACTTTCCTGCACGAGTGGCATTCAGGGTAACATCAGCTATCGACTCGCGCACAATCTTAGATATGACAGGAGCCAATCAGCTAATCGGTCGCGGAGACTTGTTATTCTCTCAAGGTAGCGATGTTACGCGCGTACAATGTGCTTTTGTCGACACTCCCGAAGTAGACAGAATTTCAAAATGTATCGGAGAACAACGAGGTTATCCTACCGCCTTCTATCTGCCTGAATATGTGGGAGAAGATACTGGAAGCAATCCGGGAGAAGTGGATTTGAACAATTTAGACCCGATGTTTGATGAGGCCGCCCGATTGATTGTTATTCATCAATCAGGTTCAACCTCTCTGATTCAACGTAAATTCTCCATCGGATATAATCGTGCCGGCAGGTTAATGGATCAATTGGAGGCTGCCGGAATCGTTGGTCCATCGGAAGGCAGCAAAGCCCGACAGGTGATGGTTCAAGACGAATATCAGTTGGAGCAAATTTTGAATGGTTTGAGAAAGTAATGACTCTACTGTTTTTTTGAATATTCAGATAAATCAAGAATTTTGTATAACTTTGTAAGTCGATAAAAATTAAAATAGAATATGGAACATTTAAGTGTAGATAGCATTTATCGCGAAATAATGTTTTTGCCAAAATTTGACAAAGAAAAATTATATCAACGAATGCAAAAAGATTTGTATAACAACAAAAAGGCTGTAGTATATACAACCTCAGGAAAACCGCTTACTTATTCTGAATACATTGAAGAAATTAATGTCGGATTACGCCAAATTGAGAATGGAGAAACCTTAACAGATAATGAATTACAAAAAGAAATAGATTCGTGGTAAATATTTATTTAGTTCGCTGGTCTCAACAATCAAAATCGGACTTGAGAGAAATTTTTAATTATGTTTTGAAAACAGAAAAAAGTAGGGAAAAAGCAGATTATGTTGTTTCTGGAATAAAGCAAAAAGTAAATGAGATAAAATTATTTCCGGAAAAACACACCAAAGAATTTTTAGATATTCCTGAAAGTATGCGTTATGCTCTAAAATGGAGTTATAAGATATTATTTACAGTTGATGAAAAATATGTGAATATCGTTCGTATATTTCATACTGCACAAAACCCTGAAAAGTTATGTATAAAATAAGTAAACAGTTTACATTTTCAGCATCTCATACATTAGATTTGTTGCCTGAAGGTCATCCTTGCGCTCGCTTACATGGCCACAACTATGTGGTAACCATTCATTTGCGTTCGGAAGAATTAAACGAATTCGGTTTCGTGATGGATTACAAAGAGTTAGATTTTGTCAAGGAATTTATTGATAAGACTTTAGACCATCGCCATTTGAACGATATAATCCCCAATCATCCTACCGCTGAAAATATCGCCCGCTATTTATTTAGTATTTTTTTCGTAAGATTGCCGGAATTATATGCGGTGGAAGTCAGCGAAACTCCCAAGACAAGTGCCATTTATGAACCTTAATGTAAACGAAATATTCTATTCTTTACAAGGAGAAGGCGGCAGACAGGGAGAGGCATCCATTTTTATTCGATTGACTTGCTGTAATTTGTCTTGCGATTTTTGCGATACCGATTTTGAAACCGGACAAAATATGTCTTTAGAGGAGATTTTATCCGAAATATCTCCATATCATTGCCGGTGGATTATTTGGACAGGCGGAGAGCCGACACTGCAACTGACCGATGAGGTATTGTTATTTTTCAAATCCAAAGGATACAAACAAGCGATAGAAAGCAACGGTTTGAAACCACTTTCCGGATTGTTGGATTATACGGTTTGCAGCCCGAAAGGGGATAATTTAGCCGCTGTGAAGAGAATCAATCCCAAAGTCAATGAAATTAGATTACCGGTAAAATCGAAAGATAAATTACCGGAAATTCAAGAACTTCCTGAGGCTGATTACTACTTTTTGAGTCCTGTGTTTACATCAAATTTTCAAATCACAACCGAAAATATCAATTACTGTGTGAAATTGATTAAGGAAAATCCAGAATGGCGACTGAGCGTCCAACTGCATAAATTAATAAACATCCCTTGAATGGAGCATTTTGAACTGAACATATTAGGTTGTGGTTCTGCTTTGCCGACAACACGACATTTCCCAAGTTCGCAAGTACTCAACTTGAGGAATAAGCTGTACATGATCGACTGTGGGGAAGGTACTCAAATGCAGTTCCGGAGCATGAACTTGAATTTCAACCGGTTAAATCATATTTTTATTTCCCACTCACATGGCGACCATTGTTTTGGTTTGCCCGGATTACTTTCAACCTTAAACTTACTGGGAAAAACAGGCGAATTGGTCATTCACGGGCAACCGGATATCGAAAAAATATTTCGTCCGCTATTAGACTATTTTTGCAGCAATATGACTTATTCCGTCCGGTTTAATCTGTTCAAACCGAATAAAAACGAATTGATTTTCGAAGATAAAACGTTGAGAGTTTATACCATTCCACTGAAACATAAGATACCTACTTGCGGTTATTTGTTTGAAGAATTGCCTAAACAGCCTCATCTTATTCGAGAGGAGAAATCATTCCGAATAGTCGCCTGACCCATCCGGCCGAACGTCCGAAAAAATATGCTTATTGTGCAGATACTGCTTATTATCCCCAAATAATACCCATCATAGAAGGTGTCGACTTGCTTTACCACGAGGCTACTTTTTGCGAACAAGACTTGCATCGCACTAAAGAAACCGGACACTCAACAGCCAAACAAGCCGCCCAAATTGCCAAAGATGCCCATGTAAAAAAGCTGATAATCGGGCATTTTTCTTCTCGCTATCCCAGTACTGACATCTTGTTGCAGGAGGCAAAAGAAATCTTTCCGGAAACAATTCTAGCCAAAGAATATTTAAGAGTTACGGTATAAATTGGAGTAATGACTGCTCTGTTTTATTTCTCTTCCTCTTTATTCTCCAACTCAGGATAACTAATGCGCGAATGAAACATATTGATCAATTTTTCAATAAAAACAGTCTTGATAATTTTGATATGTTTGAACGTAAGAGGCGCATCGTTTAAAAGCCCATCGGCAATTTGCGTGTCAATAATCCGGTTCACTAATTCGGAAATAGATGCCTCGGAATAATCCTTCAAACTTCGAGATGTCGCTTCTACGGCGTCAGCCATCATCAGTATAGCCTCCTCTTTGGTTCTCGGATTAGGTCCCGGATAGGTAAACTTGGAAACATCCATGGGCACATCCGGAAATTCGTTTCGGAACGAATTATAAAAATATTTTGTTATTCCGGTTCCATGATGTGTACGAATAAAATCGACCAACATTTCCGGCAAGTTATATTTCGCAGCAAGTTTCACGCCATCCGGAACATGTTTAATGATAATCTCAGCACTCTTTTCGTAAGGTAAATGATTATGAGGATTGTTATCTCCAACCTGATTTTCAGTAAAATAAGCCGGATTTTCTATTTTTCCGATGTCGTGATACAAGGCTCCGGTTCTGATTAACAAAGGATTTGCCCCTACTTTATCGGCAGCGGCTGAACCCAAAATCGAAACCTGAAGCGAATGTTGGAAAGTTCCGGGAGTCATTTCCGACAATTTTCTCAACATCGGAGAATTTATATCCGACAATTCTACCAAAGTTACGTCCGACATGTAACCGAATATCCTTTCTATCATATAAATAAAAGAATAGGTGAACATGAGGAGTATAAAATTTATTCCAAAATAGACAAACATCATCCAGTTGATTTTCGCAATGTCTCCTTCCTGCAAAAGAATTAATCCGACATAAATAACAATATACGTCAACAATATGTAAAGCGAACATCGAATCAACTGCGAACGTTTAGTCAAATTGCTCAGACTGTAGACAGCAGCCAAACTGATAGAAATTTGCAAAATGATAAATTCAAAAGGAAACGGAGCCATTAGCGAACACATCAAAATCGTCATATTATGTGCCATGATAGCAGTACGAGAATCAAAAAACGTTCTGATTACAATAGGAATAATCGCATAAGGAATGATATATACACTAAATAATTGATGACTGATACATAATTCCGTTAGTATTGTAAATACACCTATCAACGTAAACAAAAAGAATGTGTCTTTATTATTTTTATATATTTTTTGTCGGAAGAAATATAAATAAAGGAGGAAGAAAGTCATGAAAACTCCCACCAATATAAAGGCTCCGGTTAACAACCATCCTTGCCATTGAACGGCACCCGAACGTGTTTCCGTTACTTGACGCAAAGATGATAAAATATTATATGTTTGATTATCAACAATTTCCCCTCTATCAATTATTTTTTCTCCGGCTTGTACCATACCACTCGCAGGAGAAATTTGCCTTATTAAATCGTCTTTGACTTTATTGGAGGTTTCTTCATCATATTTCAGGTTTTCAGACAAAAAATCGTCTAACGAAATAGTATACAAAACGTCAGCATCCATACTCAAAGGCCGATTTTCCAATATGTAGGAATATGCCGAACGCACTGTGAATAAATCACTTACACTTTTCCGAGTGGCAATATTATTTCTGATAAGCATAAATTCGAAATAATCATTTTTCAAAAACTCATAATCCGATACAGAAACAATTCCTCGTTCGTAAACCATTTGCAAACTCTTCTCCATGTAAGCAGCATGAACTTGGCTTAGACTTTGCATATTGGCACGCTCCTTTCTAAACTTAGCGATTTGATTTTTAGCAACCGCCTCATCCAACAAGAAATAAGGCAGGAAAGATTGTATGATACTATCTTGTTCTCTTTTTAAGTCCGATTGGGTTTTAAAAATCGGAAAATCGAAAGGTGCCGTTAATAAACTATATTTCCAAGGTTTTCCTTCGGTAAACATATACCTGAACTTTCCTTCTCGTGGAAATAAAATCACAATAAGTACCGCGATAACAACAAAATAGATGTAAATCGGGATGTTGTATATTTTTTTCTTCATCTGCGCTGAATTTTTCCGAAAAGTAGTAAAAAAAAAGATTAAAATACCTACTTTTGCACAAAAATATACAATCATATATCAAAGAATGTCAACAAGAAAAACGAGGGTTCGCTTTGCCCCAAGTCCTACGGGGCCATTACATATCGGTGGAGTAAGAACTGCTTTATACAATTATCTTTTTGCGAAAAAACATGCAGGAGATTTCATTTTAAGAATTGAAGATACTGACTCTCAACGATTTGTACCGGGAGCCGAAGAATATATTATCGAGGCTTTCAATTGGTTGGGAATAAAATTTGACGAAGGTGTTCATTTGGGTGGCGTGCATGCACCTTATCGCCAATCCGAAAGAAAAGATATTTACAAGAAGTATGTCGACCAATTGTTGAATGCGGAATTAGCATATATTGCTTTCGATACGCCCGAACAATTGGAGGCTAAAAGAGCAGAAACAGCTAATTTTCAATACGATGCGTCAACTCGTATGGAAATGACCAACTCGCTTGTTTTAACAAAAGAAGAAACACAATCGCTAATCGACGCGGGAAAACAATATGTGGTGCGAATCAAAATCGAACCGAATCAAGAAATTGTTGTTCATGATTTGATTCGTGGAGAAGTGCGTGTAAATTCTTCTATTTTAGACGATAAAGTATTGTATAAATCGGCCGACCAACTGCCGACTTATCATTTGGCCAATATTGTCGACGACCATTTAATGGAAATCACCCATGTAATCAGAGGTGAAGAATGGTTGCCCTCTGCCCCACTCCACGTTTTGCTTTATCGTTGTTTTGGCTGGCAAGATACCATGCCTCAATTTGCCCATTTACCTTTGTTGTTGAAACCTGAAGGAAATGGCAAACTCAGTAAACGCGATGGCGACCGATTGGGTTTTCCGGTTTTCCCATTGCAATGGACAGATCCGAAAACTGGAGATGTATCTTCAGGCTATCGTGAAAACGGGTATCTACCCGAAGCTGTAGTTAATTTCCTTGCTCTTTTGGGCTGGAATCCGGGCAACGATCAAGAAATCTTATCTTTAGAAGAATTGATAACTCTTTTTGATTTAAACCGTTGCAGCAAAAGCGGAGCGAAATTCGATTATAAGAAAGGCGAATGGTTTAATCATCAATACATTCAAATGAAATCTGATGTGGAATTGACCGAATTATTTTTGGATTTACTTGCACATCAAGAACCCGCACCGGTTTTCATAGCATATTTAGGCACAGCTCCAACTTTCGATAATCTTATTTTCCTCGAAATTGCACAAAAAGCTTACGAAGATTCTGATTTTTTCAACAAAATAGTAAAAATAGTCGGCTTGGTAAAAGCACGAATCAATTATATTCACGAGCTTTGGGAGCAATCATCTTTCTTCTTCATTGCTCCCGAAGTATACGATGAAAAAACGGTTGCCAAACGTTGGAAACCCGAAACTCCCGCTCAACTCACCGAACTTGTCGAAATTTTGTCTTCCATAAACGATTTTTCAGCGCATAATACGGAAGAAATCATTAAAGCATGGATTACTGAAAAAGAATACCATTTGGGTAATATCATGAACGCTTTCCGGTTGGCTTTGGTCGGAGAATCAAAAGGCCCTCACATTTTCGATATTACCGAAATATTAGGCAAAGAAGAAACAATTGCCAGGATAGAAAAAGCTGTGAAAACAATTGACAATTGATAATTGACAATTGATAATTAATCATTAATCACTAATCATTAATCATTAGTTTCGTGTATACATTTGGGATAGCACTTTATGCTTTCATAGTTAGGTTAATTGCTCCGTTTCATAAAAAAGCGGGACGAATGGTCAAGGGACAACGGAAAACGTTCAACATTCTGCACAGTCAACGGATTCCGGGAGCAGAATACATTTGGTTTCATGCGTCATCTTTAGGCGAATTTGAGCAAGGCCGTCCGTTGATCGAGGAAATCAAAAGCCGGTATCCGCAATATAAAATCCTGCTCACTTTTTTTTCACCTTCGGGATATGAAGTGCGAAAAAATTACGAAGGCGCAGATATTGTTTGTTACCTGCCTTTCGATTTGCCTCGAAATGTCGAACGTTTTTTGAATCTCGTGCAACCTCGAATGATATTTTTTATCAAATACGAGTTTTGGATGAATTATCTTTGCAGCAGCAAAAAGCGAAATATACCTACATACATCATCTCTGCTGTTTTTCGCCCCGATCAGTTCTTTTTCAGGTGGTATGGAAAATACTATCGTCGAATATTGTATACTTACGAATGGCTTTTTGTGCAAGCACAATCTTCGTTAGATTTACTGAAAAAGTATAACATCAATAATGCCTCTATTTCGGGAGATACCAGATTCGACAGAGTTCATAATATTTACGAACAGTGTAAATCGTTACCGATTGTAGAAAAATTTGTCGAAAACAGCACTTTTACATTAGTAGCCGGAAGTTCGTGGCCTAAAGATGAAGATATTTTCATCGCCTATTTTAACAGCCATCCGGAAATGAAGTTAATTATTGCTCCGCATGAAATACACGAAGACCATCTGCAAAGCATATTATCTAAACTCCAACGTCCGGTTATCAAATACTCAGAGGCAACAGAAAAAAATGTTTCGGATAATGCTTGTTTGATTATTGACTGTTTCGGTTTACTTTCTTCCATTTACAGATATGGAAATATGGCTTACATCGGTGGTGGATTCGGCAACGGAATTCATAACATCTTAGAAGCTGCCGTATACGGAATTCCTGTTATTTTCGGCCCAAATCATCGAAAATTCAGAGAGGCACAGGAATTAATCGACTGCGAAGGCGGATTCTCAATCGAAGATGAAACAGCATTCAACGCTATTGCCGACAAACTTACGACAGATAAAAACGCATTGGAAAAAGTAAGCCAAAGCGCAAAAAGGTATGTTATAAGCAATTTGGGAGCCACCCAAATAATTATGGATAAAATTGGTTTAGAGTCCTCACTGCGTTCGGAATGACGTCTAAAGTAAATCAGGTCTTAAACGCTTAGTCCGCTCTATGGATTGCTCTAATTCCCAAGCCTGAATTTTTGCCTGATGACCCGACAACAGTACTTCCGGTACTTTCATCCCCTTATATTCTGCAGGACGTGTGTAAACAGGCGGAGCTAACAGATTATCCTGAAACGAATCGGATAAAGCCGATTGTTCATCGCCAATTGCACCCGGAATCACACGAACAATAGCGTCTGCCATAACTGCTGCAGCCAATTCGCCTCCGGTAAGCACATAATCGCCTATAGAAATCTCTTTTGTTATCAAAAATTCTCGAATTCGGTAATCTATACCCTTGTAGTGTCCGCAAAGGATGATCAGATTTTCACATAAGGAAAGTTGGTTTGCCATTGGCTGATTAAACTGTTCGCCATCGGGAGAGGTGTATATTATCTCATCATAAATTCGTTGTTCTTTCAGCGAAGAAATAGCCCTATCGACCGGCTCGCATTGCAATACCATTCCTGCAGAGCCTCCAAACGGATAATCATCTACTCGTTTGTGCTTTTCGTCTAAAGAATAATCCCGCAGGTTATGAAGTTTGATTTCGACTAAACCTTTGTCTTGCGCCCGCTTGAGAATCGAACAATTCAATGTTTGTTCTAACATTTCGGGTAAAACGGTAATAATATCTATGCGCATTTGTTTTTTTGTGCAAAAGTAAAAAAAACTCCGGTACTATCCTATGGCAATTGGCAAATACCATAAACGTACCGGAGTTTCTATAAATAGAAAATTAATTTCGTTCAGTTTATTACCTGACCGGAACAGTTTGTCTTGTAATCACATTATCCTGTTCATCAACGATATTGACATAATAAAATCCTGTCTGATATCCGGCCATCGAAATATCTACTCTTTTTTCCGATGAACTGAACTCTGCTGTTTTAACTAATCCGTAGTCATTATAGATATAGACACGATAGGTTACTTCCGGACATATACTGCCCCCCGTACTATCTGTATTGCCATCGTCCATATTGTTATTGACAATCGTAATAATGTTGCTGTCATTGATATAAGTACAGGTGAAAGAACCACCGGCAATAAATACCGAAGCTGTAAGCTTTTCATTGCAGGGAGAAATGAAATCACAAGTAATTGTAACGTCGCCTCCATTATAGGTTAAGACAGCAAAACTGGGATCGTTGGTTGGAGGGATAAATGCGAGCTCAGGCTCACCACCTACGGTGGTTACCTCTCTTGACGGATTGGATAACAAAATATTTTTATCCTTCGCTGTAACAACCCTTGACGAAGCAGCAGGTGTATTGGTTTCCGGCAGAACTGTTTCCTGATGGAGCCCACTTGTGCTAATACCTATAACAACGGCATCCATTCCTGTATTTGTATCTACAGTAGCCAAACGAGTTAAAATCAAATCGGTTTCATCCACTTCTTCTCCGGTTTCCGCTACCATTTCTGCCAATGAAGATAACAGCGACGGACTAAGCAGATCTGTCGGAATTTGATTTCCATTGCTTAAAGGAAGATTTATCAATAGATTGTAGTCGGATTTTTTTAATTTTGCTTGCATTTCTTCTGAAAGGTTGCGATGAGAATATTCTACGCAAGGCCGTATATCTCCCCTGTTACTGTGCCAACGATAAGTAACATTCCTGTCGTTGAACGGATTAGGAAGAGCACGAACAAGCACCTTATAGGGTTGTGATGCCTTGTAAATCTGAACAACGTTTAATCCAAACGATTCGGGAATAGCTACTTCTATCCGTTGTGTTGTGGTAAACTGTTCTGTCGCTGTTTTTATTTTGGCCGTTAATGTCAAGTAAGCCGACAACGTATTACTTATGCCTTTTACGACAACAACCAGCTTATTGGTTGCCCCCACAAATTGCAGATAATTCGACGAAGACAACGACCATTCCACCGTTTGAATTTCAGGAGATAGTCGAGGGTAAAAACTAACAGGTGTTTCTCGACAGTCGAATTTAGAAGGCATTCCGATTTTTAATTCGGGCGATCTGATTGCTTTTTGTGCACTTATACTTGAACCCACGAATTTAAGTGTTGACGAAACCGTAAGCGGTTTGTTGTAGGCCAGAGCTTCTATCACGACCGAATCGGCGGCTTCGAACACTTTGCGAAAATTGGTCTTGTCGGATAATTCCCAAACAACAGGAGTCCCTACAGCCCAGTTGCTTACTTTCAATACTGTTAATGAGTCGCTTGGCTCAAACCCTCCGCTAACTCCTATGGTGTTACTTTTTGCCGTTAAGCGTTTGCGCGCTTCGACGGGCAAAGAAGTCACACCAAATGCTGCTGCCTGTTTTGGTTTTAAAGTAACTGAACTCCTTGCCTTTATTACATCGGTCGTATTGGCCGTGCTGCAAGATACTCTTACCGAAGTGTTGGTTTTGTTTTCAAGTCCCATCCTGTTTTTTTCTGTTAACCACGAAATGGGGGTTCCATCCGGATTGTTTAATGCGATGTCGGCAGTAATATTAAAAGAAGAACTTGGTGTAGCGAAAAATATCGGCGGAGAAGCCAGGTGCGGAGCAAGGAAACCAAGCGCATAGGGAGAGTTGCAATGAAAATAACTGCCATAGGGGGCGACTATATATGATTCAAATTCGGTCAAACCGTCTCCATACAAATCCATGTCTCTAATATTTTTATTCACCAATTCTTTCCAATTAGACAAGGCTAAGGAACTGGTGGTGGGAATAAAGTTAAATTCCTTTTTTTCAAATAGGCCTATTAATTGTTGAAAACTTTCATCCTCCGAATTGATGCCATCAAAGCGAACAAAAGCGCCGGCCGCTCCGTCTAACGGCAGCATATCGGCTTTGGAAGAAAGGCTGTTATGGGCAAGGGTCGTCGTGACAGGGATAACCCACAATATTTTTTTCTGTAATATATATGCCCGTCATATACTTTCGCTACTCTCCTGTCGGGTAAGGCGTTAACAATATAATTGATCTTAAGCAAAGAATTCCCCGGAAGAGTGTTACTCAAGAATATTTGAAGGAGTGTCGCAAAATCGACACCACCGGCAGTAATACCGACACCACACACAAAAGGAGATGCAAATAAAGAGATGAGTCCAATTGAATAGCTTTGCATCGTGTCAAATTTTACCTCGGCATCGAACCTGAACAAACATGTTTCCGGAACAAACAGAGTGGCGCCACTGCCACTCCCGCAAGATACGGCAACGTTTTGGCACTTCAAAGGGAATCCTACCCTGTCGTACTCCTGTTGAAATTTTTCGTGCTCGCTGTTGTCTATCTGCATGTTTTTGTTGCAATAGTAGATTAACATCTGCCGGGTAGCTTTGGCATCCAACACACCATAGAGTTGAGCAAGTATGGGAACAATTTTGGCGGGATCCCATACTTTGAAGCCATAAATAGCCACAGCAAAATTTTGGATATCCCTGATCATTGCCTGCAATCCCAACGGCAGGTTAGCGCCTTTGTGGGGAGAATCGAACGAAATGTATTTCCATGTATTGTGTCCCTGAGCTCCTTCAACTCCCTTTTCCACGTCTATTTCCATGCTTCGCAAAGCATAACGGGCTACCAAACCACCCATACTGATACCCAACACCACATTGGGACTTGCATCCGGAGCCTTATTCTCGTTTACCCATTTGATGGCCTGTTTGAACAAGGCGGCATTCCGGAAAATATCGTCCAATCCATCGTTGTAACGCAAATACACGATGTCGTATTCCAGCCAGTCTATCGCTTTTTCAATATCCGGCACTTCCTTTAAAATTTTTTCTAAGTCATAACCGGAAAAATCTGTTAATGTCAAAATCGAACTCATATCAAAAGGCCCTGCAATGATCAAGGGTTTCTTTAAGGTTTGAGAAGTATTGTCAGAAGCATAGCGTATTTCGAGCTCACCGCCGGAATGAATTCCGCTTCTTTTATCAAGTGGTACTGATCGTCCCCCTGCTCTTAATTGGGTTTGCGGTTCATTGATGTAAATCTTTGTTTTGCTGAGATAAGATGTTCCATCGGAATAAGTGATCCGGTAAGCAATTGTTTTTTCTCCGGAAGATGAAAACGTGTGAGATAGCGGCGTATTCCATGTAGCCGTTTTGTAACCGCCTTCATCATTGAAATTGATTTCTAATCTGCTGATGTTTTGGCTGTTATTTCGAAAAAACAGATCGGATTTAAAAACAAAAGCGACCGTGTTTCCATCAAAAATCGTATTCTGAGGCGCTACGGCAAATAAGTTTCTTTTCAGGTAAGGAGAGGGCTTACCCGCCACATCCCAAATCCGGCCGTTGCCATAAGTCATCCAGCCCTTGTTGAGCGCATCATCGTCTAATTTATCGTAGAGATAGTGCATCATTGCCAAGGGTGTGGCATTGCCTGTAGCAGTAGCCTCTATAAACTTTTCGGCAACCACGTCAGGCGATTCAAGAGTTATCAGGTTGTTTATTTTGGCATCGTAGATGCTGCTGTAAAGGCCGACCCAAGTGGCGGTGTTAACATAGTTGGTGTCGGACGGTATGCCGTTGAAAGGAGAAATTTCTACCACTTCAAAGGCATAATCGGACAGCAGGCCGGAAGTTATCCTCGATTTATCTACCTGCTGAAACAAGTTATTCATTTGTTTTTTAAAATCCGTTCTGGGGTCTTGCGCCCAAACGATTGCCGGGATAAAAACAATTACCGACAATAATAATCGAAATTTAGTCGTTTTCATGATACAAATACTTAAAAGATGAAAATGCAATGCTACAAACTATTTTTAAATAAAAACTGTTTTTTTAATGTGATTTTTATGTGAATTTTATGTGGTAAAATGTTAGCAAGTCTTTGATTTTTTTGTTTACATTTGCAGGCATAAAACATCCAATATTTTTAAAATTATGATAAAGAATAAACTGATTGCGGCACGCAAAGAAAAGAATATGACCCAGGGCGATATGGCTGAATTACTTTTTATCAGTCAGTCTCAATATCAGCGCAGAGAGCGTGGGGAAATTCGCATATCTGATGAGGAATGGGAGCGCATAGCCAAACTTTTGTGCAAAGAAATACAGGAAATAAAAGAAGAAGACAATTTTACTACCATTAATAATTACGATAATTGTTCGGGAACTTATGCTGCGAGAGATAATTATTTTTACAATATCCCCGAATTCATAATGAAAAACCAGCAGGATTATATAGAAATACTGAAAGAAGAAATAAAACGGCTCAAAGAAGAAATAAAACGATACGCTTAAGAGCTATTCTCTGCGCAACGGGGCAACACAATTATTCGATAAGGCAGCAACGTATTGGAAGCCCGTAGCTACACATAGCGAAACTTGTGTCGTCCGCCCTGCCATTTCTGAAAAATAGAAGGTAAACCATGGAGCCTATCGTAGCATTCATCCAATAATAATCGTAGTTGACATTTTGGCGCAGCACACCGTCAAAGTCGTAGCGATAGCCGGTGGCAGGAAGAAAAATACTCTTACCGGTTGCCCTGTCGGTAAACTTCATGCCTTTTACTCCGTTTCGTGTTGTCCAGTCGTGTGATACATACTCTGAATTTAATAAACTGTATATCATGTCTTCCCAAGTGGGCACCCGGTAACCTGCAGGACTTGGGTCGTTAGCCGGCAACCAAGATCTTGAATCTGCATAAACGCTTTTATAGTAATCGTCGATAAGTAAAAAATCTGTTGTAGCTTTATTCCACTGGTAATACTCGCCGTAATCTTCCGGGTTTTCCACAAAAGTACCGGGTTCGCCCACATTGCGCGTTGCCCATTTCACACCGTTGATTGAAACCCATTCGGGAGTTGGTGATTGTGTAACTATAATATCGACGTTTTTTGAGTCACAAACAAATCTCAACAATGCTTTTCGTTCTTTGGGCGATTCATTTTCATAAACTGTTACCGTAACGGTTAAATCTCCCTTCCCTTTTCTGGGTAATGCTCTGCACCAGGTTTCGCTAAAAAGAACAGTCCATTCTCCATTGCTTGAAATCGTTATCGTTTGACTTCCGCCCTCGTATTCAAAAGATAGCGTATTAGCATCCGACCGGATATAGGGCAACTCTTCCTTCTCACAACATCCGCTAAAAATTAATAAAAGCAGGCAGCTGACAAGTAAGCTGAATATTCGTAACGTTTTTTTTCTCATGATATTAAAATTTTTAACACATAACTCTTACTCATTGGGGTTTTTAGACTTATTTTCAGCGCAACTGGGAAATACTTTTTGGAGGTTAGAAAAATTAAAGACATCTCAATATTCTATTTCAATAACGTTATTTGCATCTTTTTTACACATTAATGAGTAAGATACAGAATGCTCTTCTGTTGAATCGTCGGTTGAAACTATTTTCCAGGAAGTGACTGTTGTAGTTACATCTGCAGCGGTTCTTACTATCACTGAGTCGCAAAGAGGATAACCTCCATTTGAATACCATTTGGCTACATTGTCTTTTCCATCAAAATTATAAGAAATTGAAAAGCTATTTATTTGTTCTCCCGATGTTTTAGTGAATTTAATTTTTAAATCGGCTTTATGATAAAAATCAAAAATCACGTTTTGTAATTGGGTTCTATCAAAATGAGTGAAATCACGATTTATATAATACGAATTCCAAATATTATCAGAAGTTACGTAATTTTCTAAATAAGATGACGGAATTCGTACATATAATTTCCATCCTCTAAATAATGATGTATCTAATTGTGTGTTAAAAACAAAACGCCCATCGGATGTCGTATTTCCACTTGTTACTCTGTAATTAGTATTCCAAAAAAGAACCTTTTCAATCCAAATAACTCGTACCGGAATGTCGGCTAAAGGCATCCCATCCGGTTGTATTTGTAACGACCCGCTAATAACAACATCTACACAATCTTTACCTGTTACTACTTGATCTATTTCGCTACATGAAACGAGCAACTGTGCTAAAACGATTACTAACAATAATAATCTACTCATGTTCAAGCCGCAAAGGGCGAACAAAACTAAAAATGTTTTTGTGTGTTTCATAGAGAATTTATCAATTTAAAAATTTACTCTTGCAAGATGTTTTTTTCAAGACGATAATCCTCGAAAAGAGAAAATGCAATATTACAAATTATTTTTCAATAAAAAATGTTTTTTTTATGTGATTTATATGTGATTCATAGAATCGTTTCATAATACAAATCTACAATAAAAACTAAAAAAACTCCGGTACTATCCTATGGCAATTGGCAAATACCATAAGCGTACCGGAGCTTCCAGAGACAGGAAATTAATTTTACACACTTAACAAACAAAAATCAGGGTAATTCAAATATTCCCATAATAAACGTACCCGTTGTTTCATTATAAACATACACTTCATAAATCCAAGCACTTGAAGCAGATAAATCTACAATAATGTGCATTCCATTAACTACGTCTGTAGTTTCATTGAAAACACAGATTCCATCATTGCCCCAAACTTCAATTGTAAGATCATCTTCAGAATCCAAAAATTCTAAATTCAAAGAGGTTGCGTTATTCAAAGAGGTTGTGTTATTAAAGGTTGCATTAATGAAAGAATCCATACTACCGGAAAGTCGTAATACTCTTTCTTTGCTTTTCAATAATCCCGTTAACTGCACTTGCTTTTCTGAGGCATAAACACCGGTAACGACCAAAACCATGCACGAAACAATCAAATAAATAACTCTCAAATCTACCATGACACAATAAAAGTTTAAAAGTTTAACAATTCTGTGAGTACTAAGGTATAATGAAAATATAAGATAACCTGAAATTTCAAAAAATAAATTCGAAACTCATGATTTTTAAATCACTATAAATCAACAACTTAAAAATTTCATTTCAACAGAATTCGAAACTTTTAAAATAGATAGGAGTAGGTATTAAATATGAAGTATGATTTCCTACATGTTTTTCAAGAAGAAGAGAAATTCTTTCATTCCGAGAAAATCCATTTTCATTCTCAATTTATTTTTCAGAGTTTGGGTGGTTGTTATATTATTATAATCCAAAATGAAAGTTATTTCATCTATTTTGAAGTCTGCTCGAAGTAAACAACACAATTGAACATCCTTATCCGACAAATCAGGATATGTTTTCCGTAATTTTTTAACAAAACCGTCATGCAATTTATCGATAACAGGATATAAATTATTCCAGTCAAGCTTTTCTGCCATATTCTTTCCGAATATTTTGAAATACATCTCATTTAAGTTATATTCTGTAGTATTTGATGGAATCGCGTGTATTTGAGCTATTTTCTTTGCAACATCCAACTGCTCTAACAATGCTTGTTTTAAAGAAAGTTTGTTTTCATCATAATCACTAAACATTTCTTTCATTGTTTCCAGATTGTGTTCTATTTGTTGAATTTTCTCCTTCTTTCTTTTTATCATAATCACCAAAAAAACGGTCAATAATATTGCTACAAGTGCACCTAAAAGGGATATATTCAATATAAATTGGTTATGGAGCTCTGTTTTTTGCAAAGAATTTTTCAATTTTTCCGAATCATATTTTTCCTGTATATCCAATACCGATTGCCTGATTTTCGATTCATAAGATAAATCTAAATATTCACATTTTTTCTGATAACATTCTGATGCTTGTTCGTGTTTCGACATGTAGGTATAAATATTCCCCATCAAATCATAATAATTATACAAACCTGTATAATCCTCATTGCCTACAACATTAGGAGATAATTGTCCTGCATAATAAATCGCAGAATCGGGCAAATTTAACGACAAATAAATTCCTGATAATATGAAATAATTATCAGTTGAATATTTTCCGTGTTTATCAACAGCAATTGATTTAAACAAATATTCTTTTGCACGAGAATAGTCTTTCATTTCTTTATAAGCTAAACCGATATTTCTTAAAATTGAAATAAGCTGTGAAGTATCCTTATGTTGCTCTGCGTACAAAAGGACTTGATTATAATTATCAAGAGCCAATTTTGTTTGTTGAGGTTCTTGTGTTAAATATACATTCCCAATAAAAGTTTGAATATAAACAGCATTTTTTTCATTTCCGGCTTTCAGGAAATACTTACGAGAATATTGGTAATTATTCAATGCAGACTTAGTATTATACTCTTCATAGTATAGGTCTCCTAAATCATAATGAATCAACCCCAACAGGTTATCATCTTTAGCTTTTTCAGCGTAATCTTTAGCAAATAACAGATCTTGTATCGCTTTTTCATTATCTCCCCGCTCGTAGTCAATTCTTCCCGAATAAAAGTACGCCAAAACTACTTTAGGCATATCTTTCTTTTCAAGAAAATATGAGATTGAAACATGAATCAAGGTGTCTTCTGCAATGCTTCTGTGGGTTTTATGTTTAGCCTGAACTCTTAAAAGGAGGTAATTGGCATAATTTTCAGGATTTAATTTTTCGGGGAATTCTATAAGCTCCAATAATATTAATGCACTATCGGGATTTTGTTCGATAAGATTTTCTACCTGAATAAATATTTTTTCGGCTTTCTTATTTTTCCAATTACAAGAAAAAAAGAATAACAGCAGAACAAATATTACTATAAAGTACCTTATGCTTTTATACATAGACGTGTTTTTCATCACTGCAAATATAGCATTTTTTAGTGGTTCCCACTTCTTTTACTTCTATTAAAACTGCGATAAGAATCAAATTCGATATCGACATCCGGCTCAGCGTATCTATCGCGAGGTTCGCAAATAAATTTAAGATATTTTATATTTAATCCTCTATCCAACCATTGTTGTTCGTAAAAAGTTTGTATCGATAATATTTCATCAGCCAAGCCGCTGTGATACAAATCGTCTGTTTGCACTAAAACAGGAAGATGATTGACAACAGCCATTTCGCAAGTGTAAGAATACATGAAATTACTGTCGGTTTTCAAGTGAATGATGCCTTGGTCGTTCAAAATTTCGCGGTATAATTTCATAAAACGAGTGGAAGTCATTCGCTTATTAACCTTATTCATTTGCGGATCGGGAAAAGTAACCCAAATTTCAGAGACCTCTGACGAGGCAAAAAAATGATTGATTAACTCGATGTGTGTACGCAAAAAGGCCACATTGGCCAGGTTTTCGGCTAAAGATTGTTTGGCGCCCGTCCACATACGCGCACCTTTGATGTCTATACCTATAAAGTTTTTATCGGGAAACAATTTCGCTAATCCAACGGTGTATTCTCCTTTGCCACAGCCTAACTCTAATACTATCGGATTACTATTCTTGAAAAAATTTTCATTCCAATGACCTTTCAGTTCAAATCCTTTTTCCTGTAAAACAGCAAACGGATATTGAAACACATGAGGATAATCTTTCATATCCTCAAATTTTTGCAATTTGTTTTTTCCCACAACTCATCAATTTGGTACGCGAAGGTAATTATTTTGGCGAATTTTTTATTACTTTTGTTTTATTTTGTATGAAACATGTTGAAATCTTTTATATCCAAATTTCGTAAGTATCCTGTTGCGATGGGGGTTACGCTTTGTATGTTTGGCGTATTTGCAATGGTGTGGTTCTACGTTTTTAACCGTTATACCGTATTATATTATCAAGAACAGATACAGCTTTTTAGGTTCGACCGATTTTATTTTCTTTCATTCCTTGAGCGTCCGGGCGGTTTAAGTGAATATCTTGGTGCTTTTCTTACCCAGTTCTATTTTCATCCCTTAGCAGGTAGCCTCATTCTTACAGTCATTCTCATAACTGTTGTTTTGCTTTTTTATCGTATATGCCGATCTTGCGGCAACATCAAGCAATTGTTCTTCATTCCGTTTATTCCGGCCATTTTACTTATGATCTCTTTTACTAATGCCTTTTTCCATATGTCGGCAGCGTTGGGTATTTTACTTGTACTTGCCGGATTCAAATGGTATATTACCATATCTCAATTGACAATAAGGTATGTTGCAGGCATTGTATTGGTTGCTGCCATCTATTTCATTGCAGGTGGAAATGCCTTGTTGTTGGCCACAATGATATTGATTTTCGAATTAACCGATTTCAAGCCGTATCCAAATCAGACAAAAAGACGAAACAAATGGCTGTATGTGTTCTTGCTTGCAGGCTGGACTGCATTGTTGCCATGGCTATCCATGCATCTATTTTACATTGTTACGATGCGCGAAGCATATTTTGCTCTCACACCGGTTAATTTCATTAAACCAACTGTCTACTGTAAACTCTTATGGCTTTCCGTTCCTGTGTTGTTTCTTGTATGGAGATTAGCAGCACGAAAAATAAAACCGTGGAAATCATCGCTATGGAAGATTGACATTCTCAATTTTTTAATGGTTTTTGCAATAACTGCCTACTGCGCATATACAATGTACGATCGCAAAACCAATACCATCAACCGGATGACTTACGAATTGCAACATCATAACTTTGATTCGGCAATAGCGGTAGCCCAAAAGTATCCGACCAATAATCGGTTGGGGTGCTATTTTACCAATATTGCCCTTTACGAATCGGGACAAATGCCCTACCGTATGTTCCATTATCAACAGGTGGGGACAGCAGGTTTATTTCTTAACTGGGAATATGCAAACAACAGTATTTTAGTGTGGTATCTTGGCGAAGTTTATTATCGCTTGGGAATGACCCTTCAAGCAGAACACTGTGCCTTCGAATCGCTGGTTTCAAACCCTAAGAGCTCTGATGTAAAAGTCTTGCAACGGTTGGTACTTACTAACATTGAACGTCGTGATTCGGCAACCGCTAACAAATATCTTCAGTATTTAGACCATAGTCTTTTTTATCGCAAATGGGCGCAACAACAACGTGCAAATCTCGCTTTGGCAATGACTGATTCAACTTTTCATACCCCTGATACACCTATACCTGCTCGCGGTGAAAATTTCTTCATTCCATATCAAATGCCGGAGTATACGCTGCTCAGACTATTGAAATTCAATCCGACAAATCGAATGGCTTTCGAATACTTAATGGCTTATTGTATGCTGCAAAAAGACCTCGAAAAAGTAAAATGGTGTATGGACAATTATTACAGTAATTTTGATTATCCGACTATTCCGACACATTATGAGGAGGCATTGATTCTTTACAAAATTGCATTTGAAGATCCCGATTTATTTACGAAATATCCGATCAGCGATACTACTCGCGACCGTTATAATCGTTACATGCAGGCGGTAAGGGTGGCGCAGAGGAATGAAAGTAAATTAGATCAATTTCATAAACAATTCAGCAATACTTATTGGTTTTACATGAATCTTCATTGATTCGGCAATGTTTTAACAAATGAACAAAACAAATATTAATATTTTCGCCACAATCGTTTTGGCGTTTCTGTTATCAGCTTGTAGCAAACCCGGCAACAACTTTCTAAATGTCGAGCAAACTGCGAATATCCATCCCGTGTATCAAGGAACAATAATACCATATAATATAGCTCCATTGAATTTCATGATTCGTGAAGAGGGCTCGCATTTCATGGTTCGTTTTGTTGCCGGAAAAGATTCTTTCGATGTGTCGTGCCGTAACGGCAAAATCTCCATCCCTTTGAAAAAATGGGAAAAACTCTTGGAAACGCATCGTGGAGAACAAATGGACGTGAATATTTTTGTAAAAAAAGTTTCAGGTTGGGAACGTTACACTCCGCTAAAGTTTACAATAGCAAACGAACCGATAGATTCGTGGCTCGCCTATCGTCTGATTGAACCGGGGTATGAAAGATGGAACAATATGGGTATTTATCAGCGATGTTTAGAGAATTTCAATGAAAAACCCATTATGCTGAATCGCTTGACCGACGGAAATTGTATGAATTGTCATTCTTTTTGCAAGAACGATCCGCAAACAATGCTTTTTCATATCAGAGCACGACATTCCGGAACTCTTTTTGTAAAAGACGGAAAAGTCAGTAAAGTTGATACAAAGGCTCCTGAAATGATTTCTGCCGGAGTATATCCGCGGTGGCATCCCGACGGGCGTTATGTCGCTTTTTCAGTAAACAATACCATGCAAGGATTTCATACGACTAACGAAAACAAAGTAGAAGTGTATGACGACGCATCAGATTTAATATTGTTTGATACACAAAACAATACCATTACTACGAATAGATTGATTAGCTCTCAATCACATTTTGAAACATTCCCCGAATGGTCGCCCGATGGAGAATATCTTTATTTTTGCAGTGCAGAAGCACTTAAAATGCCACAGGAATACGATTCGTTGCGTTATGATCTGATGCGCATTGCTTTTGATGTTTCTTCCGGAAGTTTCGGCAGCCAAATAGAAACAGTTCTGTCTTCAAAAGATACAGGAAAAAGTATTACGCTGGCACGCATATCTCCCGACGGAAAATATGTGGTTTTCTGTATGTCGGACTTTGGTGCTTTTCCTGTTTGGCATCGCGAAACTGATCTTTACATCATGGATTTAGAAACAAAAGAGATACGTAATCTGTCGGCAATAAACAGCGACCAAAGCGAAAGCTATCATTCATGGTCTTCGAACGGCCGCTGGATGGTTTTTGGCAGTCGTCGCATGGATGGTTCATTCACTCGTCCATACATCTGCTACTTCGACACGGAAGGCAATGCTCACACTCCGTTCATTTTGCCTCAAAAAGATCCGCAGCACTACGATTTCTTCATCAAATCATACAACATACCGGAATTTATTACCGGAAAAGTATTGGTTTCTCCCTATAAATTTGCAGAAACAGCCAAAGGGAAAGCAGCAAAAGTTCGTTAAAAAAGCAATCATATAAAAAACAAGAGGAGTAGAAATTCGCTTTCTACTCCTCTTATGTCATTTCGAACGCAGTGAGAAACTACCTTCACTACTCGAATAAAGTTTATTTCAACACAGGTGTAAACGTTTCCGGTTTAACTCCTCTGTCTCTGAAAACCAAAATATCTTCCGTTTCGTACTTCATCGCTCTTATGGTACCAGAACCTGCAGGTTGTTGATACTTATATTCGACAGTATAGTTCAGATAGAGAGCGTCGCGGTCTTTATAGCCCCAACTTTTCTTTTCTCCGTCTATAACATATTCTCCGGTACCGGAAACAACGATGTCGAATATGCGAAAGGTGTTAGTGCCAGTACCTCCTGTATATTCATTTACCAATTGAGAATTTTTCCATGCGCCATTCGCAAACGTACATTTCTGAGGAGTAGGAAGGTGGGCGAAATCAGCGGGGAAATCAGAGAGCTCGAAATCCAATTTGAATGCCATATCCAAATTAGTATTGTTTTCAGTAGTATGATTATCCGCAGAGAAATTTAACTCCAACAATGAAAAAGAGGTCAATCTGATGAGTTTGTCATACTCCGGAGAATTCTCTTTCCGTATAACTTCTTCCGGAGCTCCTCCATCTTTCGTAATTTTATCAACGCCTCTGCGCAGATACCATGCATCCCATGGATTCAAGTATTTTACTGCAAAAAGTATATAGTCTTTTGGAAGCACCGCCCAATCCTCCTTATCAACACGATTCGGAGCATCAACTCCGTCGGCAACCTTTCCTACCAGGATACTGTCGGCTCCATTAACACTGGTCATTACCAAAGGAATGACATAGTTAGTAGTTAATGCCAACGGGTCGTTAAAAAATTCGGGGGTAAGTGTTACAACCACTCCGCCCTGCATTTTACTTCCTTTTTTGATAACTATTTCGCTGTCATTCGAAAGCTCATAATAATTCGAAGGCATAGCTGTTACATTTGCAAGATTGTCGCACAAGGAGTTATCCACCTCGAAATTTATCACTATATCATGCTTTACTTCGCGAAGTCCACCAACAGTAGCCATTATCTGGAACTGATGTTTGTTGTCCAACGAATTGTCGTTGATGTAATCAGTACCAAGCGTGATGGTACGCACAGGTGTTTGATATGCAAAATAAACCGCTGTGTAATCGTTATCCGGAAACTCCCAGCCTCCATTTTCGCACGACGAAAAGATTACGCTTATCAATAAGATTATAAATGGTATTTTTTTCATTTTATCTAAAATATATATTTGACATAATTACCAACCTTTGTTTTGAACAAGGTTATTAAATTTGAGCACTTCGCTTTTGGGTATAGGACCATAATACATATAGTCGGCAAATACACGTTCTTCTACTGTTATCGGTGTGTATGTATTTGTTCCGGCATCTCTGACAATACTCATACCTCTTACCGGCTCTGTGATTGGAGCTTTCCAACGACGCAAATCCCAGAAACGATGACCTTCGAAACAAAGTTCCAAGCGACGCTCGCTGCGTATTAATTCGCGCATCTTATTCTTGTCGTTCTTAATGGATTCAAGATAAGCGTCACCACCGGTAACACCCGCTCTTTTGCGAATGGCTTTAACAACATCGTAAGCCGAAAAACCCTCCTTTGCATCGGTCGATCCCCACGCTTCGTTAGCAGCTTCTGCAAAACCGAGGAACAATTCAGTGTAGCGGATATACGCCTTGTAGTGTGGTACTCTATTTGGTGAAGATGGATCAGGATTTGCAGCCTGAATCAAATGTTTCCTCATATAATAACCGGTGCGTGTTGATTTGCCGCGTTCTCTATTGAGGGCATTAGCGTCGGGTCCATTTTCTGTAGTATTAATCACCGTACTACTTGGTCCTGCTGTACTGCCGTTCAAAACAATATACTTGGCCAAACGTGAGTCGCGACCTGCATAAGGATTATTCGCATTATAACCGCTACCAACATCAGTTATAGGATAGCCGTTTGCCATCGGGAAAGCATCCACCAAATTTTGTGTTGGATTGAGTCGTCCATTTCCAAAGAGTGTTGGAGGAAAATAAGATTCTTCCAAACCATAGCTACCATTATTCTCAGGATCGCCTCTCCAAAGAATCTCCTTGGGATTTGTCGTACCGGACACCGATATTGTATACCACTCTATACCTGCCGCTTCAATTTCGCCAAGCGGATTAGCAATCACGTCGGGCGAATTAGTTTTACCCGCATTAAGCACTTTTGCCATTTGTTTTGCAGCCATCTCCCATGTAACGCCTGTTCCTGCGCTGTATGCCGGACTTGCAGCTAACAAGTAAGTCTGTGCAAGAATCGCTTCTGCTATGGTGGCATTCAAACGTCCTCCGGCATTGGCAGCACTAAATACGCGCATAAATTCCGGACCTGTAACACCATCATATTTTTCAGGTATTACAACAGTAGCGGGTAAAGTCGAACCTGTATAATAAATACGAGGAAGATTTTCACGAGCAACCATTACATCTTTTTCTATCTGTTCGATACACTCTGCCATTGTATTACGCGGCAGGTTAAAGTCTGAATTATATGAATCTTCCGGCTCTGTCAAGATAGGAATTCCCAACAGTTGGCCATCATCCGTCCAACCTGCATGTTCCAAGAGCAGATGGTACATAAACAAGGCACGCATTCCGCAAGCATCTCCCCTCATACGATCTATAAGCATATTGTTAATTCTTGGATCGAGATCAAATTTTACGGAATCAAGAATACTGAGGAAGATATTAATATACTGAATCGAACCGCGTCTGTCTGCCCAGTTATTGTTCATCGGGCTGTTGTCTGCTCTCCATTGTCCGATAGCCATCCGCATATAATTACTGACGGGATCATTAGAAACAGCATCATCGGTAGCAACGTCATTAAACGACCAATTCCGCAGCGGATTACCCAAATAAGCATGCCCCAAAATTCGCTGAGCATATTTAGAATCATTTGTCAAATCTTCTATGTCTTTGTGATTCTCAAGTGCCGGTTCAAACATTTCTGAGCAGCCAAAAAGAACCGGAAGAAACATTAACAATATGATGCTTTTCTTCATGTTTAAATATTTTTTATAATGTATCATATTTATTATCATTTAAAAAGTTGCTTTAAGTCCTAAATTGTAAAACCGAGTATTCGGAGCACTTCCAACAGCCATTTCCATATATTCGCGCTCTTTTGCTATAGTCAGCAGATTATAACCTCCTACATACACGCTCAAATCCTTAAGAATACTTGACTTAACCGGTATATCATAAGTAATTTGTACCAACGATAGGTTGAATCGGTCTGTTTTGTAAAGCCAAAAATCCGAATTACGGAAACTGTTGTCACCGTTAGTTGTAGTCAAACGCGGATAAGTTGCAGTTTCTTTGGTATCTTCCGTCCAACGGTCGCGCACTACTTCCGAATATTTTCTATCTCCTAGTCCCGACCAGTAATAACTGTTGTTCTTCAATCCAAGTCCTCCAAAATAGCCGGTTCCCAAGGCAAAGAATGTAAATCCTTTCCATTTTACGGTAAAATTAAGTCCCAAAACAGTATTGCTGTTATAACTGCCAAGATATACTTCGTCGTTACCATCAATCACACCGTCGCCATTTTGATCCTTATATTTGAGGTCTCCCGGTACTGGTGCCCAAATTTGTCGTGGAGTAAGTGGATCGTCAATTTCAGCCTGATCCTGGAAGAATCCCAAACATTCCAATCCCCAAATTTGATTTAACCTATGTCCCACTCTATATTGGTAGTCATCATTCCAAATTTCACTTCTCTTTATAGCCTCATCTGCTTTAAACATTCCGTTTACGCCAAGAGAAAAGAAAACCTCGTTAAACTTTTTGTTGAAGTTCACGCTAAAGTCTACACCTTGTCTATCGTCAATATCATAATTTATATAAGGAACAAAGGAGGATGTCTGAGAAACTTGTGTAAAATAGCTTGGATAAGTTACCGGACGCACAAGACCTCCGTCCATTCTGATATTGAAATAATTTACATCAAAAGTAATCGTTTTATCCAACAGCGAACCTCTCAAACCGGCATTGATTTCTTTGCGTTTTATAAATCTGAGATCCGGATTACCTGCTTGCAAGAATGATATTACACTCTGTTGGTGAGAAGTAGCTCCTCCCCATGTCCAAGTGCCTGCAGTACTGCTGATGTCGATTAAAGGCTTGTAAAGGAAGTATCCCATTTCGTTTCCATCACCTACGATGTCAATATCGGTATGAATGATTCCTCCGGATACAGTAAGCATCAAGTCGTCGAAAACTTTCTGATTCGACATAAAGTTTTCTTTTGTCAATCTCCATCCTAAAGTTCCGGTAGGTGAAAACGCCATGCGGTTACCTTTCGCCATTTTTGGAGAATACGGAACAGCAGCGCTGAAATCGACATAATATTTACGTTTGAGATTATACGACATTTGAAGTCCGAGATTGGCATTTTGAATGGCTTGATATTCTCCGTTGAATTTTCTTAACCATCCGTTTGCCAGCAACATCGCAAAAATGTTATGTCCTCCTTCAAACTCTCTCGTATAGTCGAATTGTCCTGAGATAAAGGTGGTCAACCGGTATGTGGCTTCTGAAACGTATTGCACTCCGTCTCTACTGTCTCTCCCATTCTGTACTAAGTTACTTATCGAATCAGTGGGAGTCCATGTAGGCGTATACGTTGAATAAAAGTTGCTAAACGCGTCTCTATAAGTCGTAGCATAGTCCACACCGTATTTTCCTCTGAAAAACAATCCTTCTGCTATATTTTGAAGATCGAAATTCACACCTCCGTTAAACTGGAATTGTCTGCTGACGTATCTCCCGGTACCTGCTGCATACGCATCTGCTATCGGATTGGTAGGGTCTAATTGCGTACCTCCCAGGAAATATTTTCCGCCAATAACATTGCTTGCCATAAGCATACCATACAACGGATCTTCTTCGTCAGCGATAATTACAAGATCTCTTGGTATCAATGGTGAGATACGATGGGGGCGTAGATTTGCCGCTCTTTCCCAATAATTTGTTCTTATTCTATTTCCATCCCTATCAACTCCATTAAAGAAATTAGTCTCAGAGGAATTATTGAAAGTTGCACTCACATCCACATTAGCAGTTACCAATCTGTGAAGTTTCATATCCACATTACCGCGTACGAACATACGATTGGTATTATCGTTTTTGGTATCACCCACTTTCAGCATCGAACCTTCGCGGTAATAACCCATCGAGGTATAGTATTTCGCATACTCATTTCCACCGGTTATTTCGGCAATTGCTTCCGAGCGATTGTAAGTTTTTCTCAAGTAATCCGAACCATAAAGGTCCAAATCGGGATAGCGATACGGATTTACACCGGATCTGTAGTTTTCTATAGTTTCTTCCGTAAAAGATACCGGCATACGATCGTTAATACGCGCCTCATTGTAGAGTTCCATATATTCGGCTGAACCCAAATATTTCGGTAAACTTTTAGGAACATGAAAACCCGTATTGACACGAACACTTACTCTCATGTCGCCCACAGCACCACGCTTGGTCGTGATTTGTACCACACCATTGGCTGCACGGCTACCATAAAGAGCTATAGCTGCCGCTCCTTTCAAAACAGTAATCTGTTCAACTTCGGAAGGATGCACATTTTCTGCGTCACGGGGTATCCCATCCACAACTATCAACATATCTCCCATTCCCCAAATACCATTGCCAAGACCACTAACCATAGATTCTAAATATAAATAGCTCCAACTCGGTCTGTAAGCCTTTGCCTGTACATCTTCAAAATTGACTACAGAAACACCGCCAAGCAGTTCTTGTTGCTCCATTGTACGAAAAGCTACTTTAACCAGACTACCGGTGCTGTTTTCAACTTCCAAAGAATTCTCATCTATTTCCTGTTGTGCAACTACACTAAGCGGAATAAACGCTAAAACGGCACTAAACAGGATTGCTATAATTTTCTGATTTTGTATCATCATTCATTATGTTTTTAATGTTATCAAATTATTACCAACCCGGATTTTGAGGAAAATCTTTATACAGATAAACATCACCGGTATTAATTGGTAACCAATAATGCTTTTCATCAAATTTACGATCAAAAAGGACTTTTTCACTGAAATTGCCTACTTCGTTTTCTAATGGGTTATAATTCGGATCTTTAGCCGGATCATATTTAGCCGGATCCAATTCAGCATACTTACCAATGCGGTTAAACTCCTGGCTTGTCTTAACGGTATAAGGTTTTTCTGCAAGGAGCAGCCAACGACGCAAGTCGGTGAAACGATGTCCTTCAAAAGCAAGTTCTACGGCACGTTCTCTGCGAACTTCTTTCATAAATTCGCCTAACGAACCGAGGAACTTAGCATCAACATGACCAACACCCGCCCTGTCACGAATCTTGTTAATAGCGCCAACGGCAGTTAAAGTTATAGAAGGGTCTTTACCATTAGCACCACCATAAGCCTGCGCTGCTGCTTCAGCATACATCAGATAAACATCTGCCAAACGAAGCCAACTCAGCATAATACATAAACTATTTCCATAATCATCACTCCCTGTGTCAAAAGAGTTCTGTGTAAGTGGAATGAATTTCGTAAGACAATATCCCGTTTCGTTAGGAGAAGAGTTACCTTGAGGTGAACGATATTCTCCATCTGAAAACAGTCTGGCAAATCTAAGATTTTCTCGCCTACCTAACTCAGCATTAATCACTTTAGTTCCATCAAAAACAAAGTTATAGTAGAAACGCGGGTCACGGTCTTTCCACGGTTGACTCGGATCAAATCCTGAACTCAGATCGTATGGAACGATTCCGGCAGCGTTCATTTTGCTATCATCTTGTTTTATCGGCAAACCATTTTTCATGCCAAAGAAATTGACATAGTTTGCTGCCGGAAATAATCTCTCGGGGTCTCCATTTGATTGTATTATCGCCGGATAGTACGAACAACTTTGTCTCCAACGTGAATTTCCCTCATAACTCGGACTGCGCATGATTGCCTCTTTATCTCCGGGAATCCTCCAACCATCGCCAAAAGAGTAAAAGAGTTTGTTATAATCTCTAAAATCAACTAACGAGTATTTCGTATCTCTTTTATAATCTACATGGTCGATAAGTTCGGCAAATGCAGCAGCGGCTTTTTCACAAAACTCGACATCGTAAGTTTTGGGACCTCCGGCGCCATGAACCATCAACGGACTACCTGCCCATAGATAATTTTTACCCAAAAAGCCTAACGCCCAAATCTTGTTAACGCGCAATTCATTATTTGTACCCGTTCTCTTTCCCGCTTCGGTTTTATCCCAATCAAGAGGTAACAACTCCGCAGCCTTACGAAAATCGTCTCCTGCTTTTTCCGCACATTCGCGATAAGTTCCACGAGGAAAATCAAATTTTTCACTACCTAAAACTCTGTCGATATAAGGCATTGGACCCCAATATTGCATTATTTGAAAATGGAAGAAAGCTCTGAAAAAATACAACTGTCCGAGAACCATATTTCTTTCTTCTTGAGTAGCATCAATCATCAGTCCGTCATCTTCAATAGCTTTTATTCCTAAATTACATTTACGAATGCCATACCATCCACCTTGCCAAATCGATCTACCCATCCTGCCTGCATCTCTACCAATGTTATCACCCGAGTTGTAAACAATAAAGTCATTTCTGTAGAGAAAACATGTACCACGATTAATATGCGCCCTAAAATCACCGCGATCGAAGTCATATATGACATATCTATTAGCGCCACTACCACCCAACATGTGTTCGTCATCACCCCAGTTAAACGAGGCTACCCACCAATGTTTTGCAATATCAGGCAAAAGCATATACAATTCTTCGGTAAACCCCTGGGCATTTTTAAAATTCTTAAAAATTTCCGTTTCAGAGAGAATTGTATCAGGTTCTCTATCCAAATAGTCGGCGCAAGAATAGTTTCCTAAAACCATCAACATGCATCCCAACAATATGATATAATTATTTATCCTATTTTTCATATAATCTTAATATTAATGTTTATTATAGTGACAATCTCAAACCGAAGTTTACACGTTTCATCGTCGGATACGCACCTTGATGAGTCGGGGTATCACCATTCGTCTCTCTATCATCCGGCATCTTCGATAAAAGCCACAGGTTATTACCATTTACAAACAACTTGAGGCTTTTTATACCTGCGGAATGCATCCATTTGTGAGCATCGGTAAAAGTGTAACCCAATTCAATATTTTTCAGCCTTAAATAAGAAGCATCAAAGCAATAGCGAGTACTTTCTGCATAACCACTCTGTGTAGCTTGATAGACAAGTTTTGGCGAATCAGCATTCATATTGTCTTTCGACCAATAGCTACCTTGATATTCATATACAGTATGACGGGTTTTGTTTTCAAGACTTATATAAGATATATCGCGTATAACGTTGTTTACACCATAGAACTGAATGAAGAAATTCCATCCCTTGTAGTCAACACCGAAAGTAGCATTGAAAGTATTCTGCGGTATCCGTGAAAATGAATATGGAATCCGGTCATCCTGAGAAATCACTCCATCGGCATCGTAATCTAATATAATATAGCTACCAGGAGTGCGCGCACCGTCTGAAGCATCGTGTGCCGTACTACCATAGTATTCATCCCAGTTGTTGATATACCCCGTATTTACATAATATTTTCCCTGACCAATGGCATAACCTGCCTGTTTCCTGTAATCGGGCAACAACTCCGGGTCATCTCTCTCTAAAACCTTATCTTTAGCGTATGTATACGCCCAATTACTCCATAAGCGGAGGTTTTTATTGATAGATTTATTGAAACGCAATTCCACTTCCAAACCTCCTACATCTGTAGCTCCCAAATTTGCATTGGGTGCTGCTGCTCCGAAATATGATGGTACGGCACGATCGTTACCATATACAAATACATTGCGACGCTTGTCTTTGAATATATCAACGTTTCCGCTGATTAAACTGTTAAGGAACGAATAATCAATACCAAAATTGAATTTTTCGATGGTTTCCCACTGAAGATCGTAGTTACCCACAGTAGCTTCGTAATAAAGATCGTAGGGTGAGGTACCTGTGTTTTCAGCCCAAATGGTCTGTCTGAAACCAAAGCTTCTCATCTGCCACGAAGTCATGTATGGGAAACGATTTCTATCCCGAACAGAGGGAATCTGATCATCGCCTATCTTACCGTATGAAGCCCTTAGCTTAAACATATCCAACCAGTTTAACTTCAGGTTTTTGATAAATGGTTCTTCCGAAACATTCCAGCCCAATGCTCCCGATTGAAAGAAAACAAAACGATTTTCGCGAGAAAAAATATCCGAGCCGTTATACGAACCGTTGTATTCTATCAAGTATCTTCTTGCAAAGTCGTAAGTAACACGAAATACCCAGTCTTCGCGATGATATGGATTAAAACTTCCTGTAGTATGCTCTTGTCGGCTAAAGTTACCCATAAGCGTTACGTTGTGTTTATTAGCGAAAGTATTGGCATAGTCGAGTTGAGCTGAATAGTACAATTTGCGGAAAACGCTATTTTCGTCTATTCTTCCTCCTCTTGAGTTCCATCCTACCGATTCCTGAAAGCCAAACCCATTAATATCGGGAGTGTAGAATCGTTCCAAGTTAACCTCACCTGTTTTCGCCCAGATATATTTCATTTCATAATCACTTACCCACATATCATTAACGCCTCTTTCTATTTCCTGATATTGGTTATCGTACGCTAACTTAACATTGGCACTCAAACCTTTCAACAACTTGCCAAGATCCTGAATCAACGTAAAGTCGGTATTGATACGGTCGATAGTTGTATATTCGATACCTCTGGTACTGTTAGTCGACAGTGGATTTTGATTTGATCCGGTTTTAGAATCAGGGTTATGATATCCCCATACTCCGTTGGGATAGTGTTCGTCGCTGTAGCGAGGATACATAGCATCGGGTGCAGTATTATATACAGCTGTCCATGCGGTATACGAATTAACAACTCTCGAGTCGGGACCTTTCCTTATTCCATGCGAACCCGACAAACCAACCTTAAGGGTAGTTGTGGGAGTGAGAGAAAAGTCGAGGTTACTGCGAACATTCAAACGGTCAAAGCCATATCCGGCATCATAACCGCGATTGTTGTCGACCGTGCGATAAATATCGCCTTCCCTTTGATAATCCACGTTGGCAAAGTACTTGACATATTTTGTTCCACCCGAAATGCTCATATTCGCATTATACGACATGGCAAAATCTTTCATTGCCTCTTTTCTCCAATCTATATTCGGATACCTTTCTACCATCAAGTTTCCAAACTCATCAACATATTCTCCCTTCTCATTGACATATTCACTTTCCCGATTGCGAAACTTCTCAATAACGTCGTAAGGATAGATTTGACCCCATGAATCGGGGTTAAGCGCCAACTCATTTTCAATTGCTTGATTAAGGTACATCAACGCATCATAAGAATCATACTTTTTAGGTATTCTTGAAGGCGACTTCATGGCTGCGCTAAAGTTAAAATCAATTTGCGCCTTGCCTTCCTGACCACGTTTGGTGGTAATAAGAATAACTCCATTCGCACCTCTTACACCGAATACTGCGGTAGCCGAAGCATCTTTCAATACGGAAATTGTCTCCACCGAGTTGATATCCACAGAATTCATCGGACGTTCGATACCATCAACCAAAACCAATGGTTCTCCTCCATTCCATGTACTGCGTCCGCGAATAACGATTTGCGGGTCTTCTCCTCCCGGCATACCGGTAGTTGACATGGTTGTCACACCCGGAAGATTACCGGTAAGTGCCTGACCAAGATCGGATACACCACCGGCGCGCTCAAGTACTCTACCTGTCGTTTGGGTAATAGCACCTACCACGCTCTCCTTTTTCTGTGTTCCGAAACCGACCACTACTACTTCTCTAAGCATTTTCGAATCCTCTCTCAATACCACTCTAATGGGAGAAGTTCCGGTAACAACTACATCTTGTGTAGTCATTCCCAAGTACGAAACTACTAAGGTCTGTCTGCCGGCAGGTACCGTCAGTGTAAAATTACCGTCGAAATCTGTGGTAGTACCATTAGTGGTATTCCTCAGTACAACGCTGACTCCAATTAAAGGTTCTGATTTATCATCGACCACTGTTCCTCTAACGGTTTGAGTGTTTTGGGCAAACACAGACAAACTTGAAAAGCAGATCCATAAAAACAAGAGTCCTTTTGTCAGCAACAACTTTCTTCTTACATTTTTTTTCATCCTATAACAATTAATTAATAAATATATGTTTATTGACTATCTATAATTTGACAATGCAAATGTACACATTAAATTATCACATTTTTTTTACACAATCATCAATTATTTATGTTTCTGTAACAATAGAGCCGCAAATATAACATTTATTTTCATTCCTGTTACAAATTTGATACGTTTTATTATGTAACAAGGGTAAAAAACGTTGTTACAACAACACACAATCGTTAAAAATTTTATTAATTATCTTTGTGGAATTAAGATAAAAATACATAAAATTTACTTATGAAAAATATTTTTTATTCTATTTCAATAACAATATTCGGTCTTTTCGCTCTATCGCAGGTTTCTTGTCAATCTCCTAAGAGTAATCAAAATAAAACCGCTGATTTCCTTTTCTTCGAATATAAAGGGATAGATGCTTTTTATGATCAAGTAATTGATAAAGAAAATCAATACTTCAATCCTGTTCTTTCCGGCTTTTATCCCGATCCCAGTATTTGTAAAAAAGGAGATGATTTCTATCTTGTAACATCCAGTTTCGTTTATTATCCGGGAATTCCAATTTTTCACAGTAAAGATTTGGTAAACTGGATACAGATAGGACACGTTTTAGATCGTCCTTCGCAACTCAAATTAGAAGATGGAATCCGCACAAGCGGAGGAATTTACGCTCCTGCTATCAGATATAATAAATATGATAATACTTTTTATCTGATTACGACTTGTGTCGACGGCATCGGTAATTTTATAGTAAAGACGAAAGATCCTAAAGAAGGCTGGTCAGAACCTATTGTAATACCCAACGTGTATGGCATAGACCCTTCTATCTTTTTTGATGATAACGGAAAAACATATATTGTAAGAAATGATGCTCCTGTCGGCGAGCCGGAATGGGATGGACATCGCGCTATTTGGCTATTCGAGTATGATTTAAATAAGAATGAAATTATCGGAGAACAAAAAATAATTGTCGATGGTGGGGTGGACAAATCTCTAAAACCGGTTTGGATAGAGGCTCCTCATATATACAAAATAAACAATTGGTATTACTTGATGTGTGCGGAAGGCGGCACCGCAGAAAACCATTCGGAAGTGATTTTCAGAAGTAAAAACATTTGGGGAGATTACATTCCATACAAAAACAATCCTATTCTTACGCAACGCGATTTGCCCGAAGACCGTGAAAATAAAGTAACCAGTGCAGGTCATGCCGACATCATAGAAGATAATGATGGAAACTGGTGGGCTGTTTTTTTGGCGTGCCGGCCGTATGAAAAAAACTTTTATAATACCGGACGTGAAACTTTTCTTTTGCCTGTTACATGGAAAAACGAATTTCCGGTAATTCTTCCTCAAGGAGAACCTATTCCTTTGATTGTAAACAAAGAAAATCTACAAAACAATGGAAAAGTCACATTATCAGGTAATTTCTCTTGGAGAGATAATTTCAAATGCCCGAAACTAAATCTCAGATGGAATTTTATCCGCACGCCTCAAGAACAATTTTATTGCACAAAAAACGGCAAATTGGAATTAAAACTGCGAGATAAAAGCATTAAGGATAAAACCAATCCTTCATTTATTGGAGTTCGTCAACAGCATCTCAACTTTGAGGCAGAAACTTCACTCGATTTTTCACCTCAAAAAGATGGAGAATTAGCCGGATTGGTTTGCTTTCAAAACGAAAGACACCATTATGTTTTGGCCAAAACACTCAAAGACGATCAACAGCTAATCATATTGGAAAAAGTAAATGCCGGAATAAGCGAAATTATTGCTGAAATTCCTGTATCGAAAGAAAATGAAGACAAATCGGTTAATCTGAAAGTCAGAGGAGAAGGTGGTTCGCTTTTATTTTCTTTTTGTTATTCAGGCGATGATTTCGAAAATCTACTTCCGGCCGTAGATGCCACTATTTTAAGTACCGCAACAGCCGGAGAGTTTTCGGGAGTTTATATTGGACTATACGCCTACAGGTAATAAAGAGGTTCCTCACTTCGTTCGGAATTAGCTCTGCTAATCGACCTGGTTCAATGACACTCCAACATCATTCCTATAAAAGAACGACGCAATGGTAAAACCATTGCGTCGTTCTTTTATCTATCCACAAAACACTCGTCATTCCG
The DNA here is from genome assembly GCA_031253625.1 of Dysgonamonadaceae bacterium. Taxonomy (GTDB): domain Bacteria; phylum Bacteroidota; class Bacteroidia; order Bacteroidales; family Azobacteroidaceae; genus JAIRVZ01. The sequence goes on along the minus strand of JAIRVZ010000075.1, from coordinate 73,350 downwards.
AACGAAGTGAGGAACCTCATTATGCCTCAGCAGCAGGAGCTTCCGGTTCTGCCACAACAGCAGGTTCTTCTGCAGCTACTTCTTCTGCAACAGCCTCAGCGGCAGCAGCATTAGCAACAGCTTTTTTCTCTGCAACAGCAGCAGCTTTTGCTTTATTTACAGCTTTTTCAGCCTCTAATTTAGCTTTTGCAGCAGCACGAGTAGTTTCACTATTTTTAGATTTAATTGCTTGTAAAGCAGTTTCTTTAGAATTTAACCAAGCTTGGAATTTTTGTTCAGCTTCAGCCTCATTGAAAGCACCTTTTTTTACTCCTTCCAATAAGTGCTTTTTCATCAAAACACCTTGAGCAGAAAGGATATTACGAGTAGTATCAGTCGGTTGAGCACCAACTTGCAGCCAATACAAAGCTCTTTCGAAGTTCAAATCTATTGTAGCAGGATTTGTGTTGGGGTTATATGACCCAACTCTTTCAATAAATTTTCCATCGCGTGGAGCTCTGCTATCTGCGATCACGATGTGGTAAAACGCGTACCCTTTGCGACCATGTCTTTGCAATCTGATTTTAGTTGCCATTTTTAAATTGATTTATGAATTAATATTTTGCATTAGCGGGCGCAAAGGTAAATAAAATAAATGAAGAATAAAGAATAAAGAATAAAGAATTTACAGCAATACGGTCAATTTTACAAAAATGCTCTCGCTAGAAAGCTACAGCTAATACAGCTTTGATGATTAACCCCTCGCTTTATTGCTAAGCAGCCAAGCATCTTTGTGTTTAGGATTATCTAATCTGAATTTGTTTAAGAAACGTTCGGCCTCTATTTTATCCTGAAAAGAACGGATATAAATTCTGGAACGATTGCTTTTTTCAATGATAGATGCAGTATTAAATTCCTTTTTGAAATGCGGAAACATTCTATCGGCCTCTCTCCTACTCGGAAAACTGGCTATAATAATAAGGTAACCATCAGAGGTATTATTTATTGTTTTTTTCTCCTCTACATCAGGTTTTACCACCGGAATAACTTCTTCCTGAACGGGAGCAACCTCTTGGTGTGTTTCTTCCTGAACAACAGTATCCGGTTCTTTTACATCTTCAATAATTTGTACTTCGGGTGAATCGACAGAAATAATTTCCGGCATGGAAGGCACATAAGTAGAAAACATTCCTGCATATTGCACCGGTATCTCTTTATTGTCGATTGGAGTAGATAAAAGCATAAAAAACAACGCGATAGCTGCTACCGAAACCGCAGTAAGCAATCGCTTGCTAAGTGGAATCATGATAATATGTTTATCTTTCGATTCTTCGGATTTTTCTTTTTCAGAAGGCACAACAATTTCGCTCAACAAAGGCATATAAAAATTCTTGAACCCAAACTGACCTGCATTGGCAGACAAATCCATCGCAGGAGAAAAATTGATTTTCTTATCTTCCGACAATGCAAATCGACCTACTTGCGGAATAATAAACTCCTTCTTATTTTTCAGTGTTTTATCTAATTTAGCCGAAAAATCCGACACCATCTTATTGGCATCGTTATAAGAAATTTTCTGCTCACGCTTAACAGAATCGGCTAAAACTCCATCGTTGTGCTTTAATTCGGAATTAAATCCCAACGAAATAGAAGGCGGAGAAAACACATCTTCATCCATAACATTTTTTGCCGACACATTTGAATGCACCAAAGCCCCAAATCCGGGGATAATCACACATTCGTGTTCCGTTAAAAGATATGCTATATGTGAAAAAATATTTTCCATAGTGCAAAAGTAAATAAAAAAATACAAATTACACCTTTAAATTTCTTACTTTTGCAGTCAATTTATTATCAACTTATTAACAAAATGGAAATCGCAAGTAAATACAATCCGTCAGAAGTAGAAGAAAAATGGTATAAATATTGGTTGGAAAATAAGTTTTTCCATTCGGAACCGGACAATAGAGAACCTTATACAATTGTTATCCCTCCGCCCAATGTAACCGGAGTATTGCACATGGGACACATGTTGAACAATACAATCCAAGATATTTTGGTGCGTCGCGCCCGCATGATGGGTAAAAACGCTTGTTGGGTACCCGGAACCGACCATGCCTCTATTGCCACTGAGGCCAAAGTGGTTGCCAAATTAGCTACCGAAGGAATCAAAAAAACGGATTTAACTCGCGAGCAATTCCTCGAACACGCTTGGGAATGGACTCACAAACACGGAGGAATCATCCTTGAGCAGTTGAAAAAGCTGGGTGCCTCGTGCGATTGGGACAGAACCTGTTTCACCATGGACGAAAAACGTTCGGAAAGTGTATACAAAGTTTTTGTTGACCTATATAATAAAGATCTTATCTATCGCGGAGTAAGAATGGTTAACTGGGATCCGCAGGCAAAAACCGCGCTATCTGACGAAGAAGTTAATTACAAAGAACAACAAGGAAAATTATATTACTTGCGCTATAAAATTGTGGGAGAAAACGGTTGTGCCGTAATTGCAACCACTCGTCCCGAAACAATTCTAGGCGATACTGCCGTTTGCATCAACCCAAATGATCCGAAAAACGTTCAATTGAAAGGAAAAAAAGTAATCGTTCCGTTAGCGAATCGCGAAGTTCCTATTATAGAAGATGATTATGTAGACGTTGAATTCGGAACAGGCTGTCTGAAAGTTACCCCTGCACACGACGTGAACGATTATATGCTCGGAGAAAAATACAACCTCGAAATATTGGATATTTTCAATGACAACGGCACATTAAATCAACATGGCTTACAATATGCCGGAATGGATCGTTTTGCAGTTCGTAAACAAATCGAAAAAGATCTGGAAGCTGCCGGCCTATTAGAAAAAGTAGAAGCATATACTAATAAGGTTGGATTTTCGGAAAGAACCGATGTTCCTATTGAACCTAAGCTTTCCATGCAGTGGTTTTTGAAAATGGAACAATTGGCAAAGCCGGCTTTGGATGCAGTGATGAACGATGATATTCAATTGCATCCGCCCAAATTCAAAAATACTTACCGTCATTGGATGGAAAATATAAAAGACTGGTGTATTTCACGCCAATTGTGGTGGGGACATCGTATCCCTGCTTATTTCCTTCCGCAAGGAGGTTTCGTTGTAGCAGCAACAAAAGAGGAGGCATACCAAAAAGCATTGTCAACTGTCAATTATCCATTATCAATTGAAGACTTGCGTCAGGACGAAGATTGTCTCGACACTTGGTTTTCTTCATGGTTGTGGCCAATTTCTGTTTTCGACGGAATCAACGAACCGGAAAATAAAGATATACAATATTATTATCCTACAAACGACTTAGTTACTGCACCCGAAATTATCTTCTTTTGGGTAGCGCGAATGATTATGGCAGGCTATGAATACCGCCACAAACCCTGTTTCCATAATGTTTATTTCAATGGTATTGTTCGTGATAAACTGGGAAGAAAAATGTCAAAATCTCTCGGTAATTCACCTGACCCAATTGACCTAATAAACGAATACGGGGCCGATGGCGTTCGCTTAGGAATGTTATTGACTTCTCCTGCAGGAAATGATTTACCGTTTGATAGTGAACTTTGTGTACAAGGTCGTAATTTCAGTAACAAAATTTGGAACGCTTTCCGGTTAGTTAAAGGTTGGGAAGTTGCCGATATAGCACAACCCGAATCTTCCCGTTTATCCATTGAATGGTTCGACGGATTGTTAAGTAAAACCATCGAAGAAATCAATGATTTGTTTGATAAATATCGCTTATCTGAGGCTTTAATGGCTGTTTATAAATTATTTTGGGATGAATTTTCATCTTGGTATCTCGAAATGGTTAAACCGGCCTATCAGCAACCCATCGATAAAAAAACATACGAGGCCACACTCAATTTCTTTGATGACTTACTTCGGATTCTTCACCCGTTTATGCCTTTTATTACGGAAGAATTATGGCAAGCACTGGCAGAAAGAAAATCGGAAGAAAGTATTATGGTTGTATCGATGCCACAAGCGAAAACTTACAAAGCAGATTTTCTGTCGGAAGTTGAAAAAGCAAAAGAAATCATTGGAAATATCCGTACCATTCGTTTGCAAAAAAATATTCCAAACAAAGAAGTCTTAGGTTTGGAAGTTTTAACTGTAGATGATAATTCGTTAAATTCCGTCATTATTAAAATGGCTAATCTTTCCGGCATTGCTAAGGTTGAGGAAAAATCACCCGGTGCCGTTTCTTTCCTTGTGGGTACTACTGAATATGCCGTGCCCCTTGGCAATAATGTTAATGTAGAAGAAGAATTAGAAAAATTAAATACCGAATTAGTATATTTGCAAGGATTCTTGAAATCGGTAGTTGCTAAATTGAGTAATGAAAAATTCGTTGCCAATGCCAAACCCGAAATCGTTGATAACGAACGGAAAAAGCAAGCTGATGCCGAAAGTAAAATCAAAACATTGCAAGAAAGTATCGAGGCATTGAAAATATGAAAAACACAAAGATATATAGGTTTGTTTGTCAGCTAATATTAGTTGTATTGATTTCTGTTTTTTCTTCATGCAAAACTACTCACAATTTTGCTATTGAAATACGGGAACCTGCGAAAATCACATTTCCAGCAGATGTTGCTAAAGTTGTCGTCATCAATAATGCTGCTGCTCCGGAAACCGGAGATTTCGGAGCGGAATATTACTTCAACAACAAAGAAATTTCTGCCCCTTCTACCATCAATTTCGATTCAGCGATATGGGTTTCCGTATCGGCATTGGCAAAAGGCATATATGACGAAAAATTCTTTTCTGAAACAATGGCCTATTTAGAACCGGTTAGAACAGATAATGCCAATATGGAAATTCAACCGATTCCCAAAGATATAAAGCAAACGATTTATGATACCACAGACGCAGATGCAATCATATCTATAGACAGATGTTTATTCAGATACTCTCAAAAAGTTAATCAACCGGCCGTAGGATATTACACTTTCGTAAATACAAAAACGGATGTTAACATTACATATAGTGTTTATCTTAGAGACCGGGAAAAGCCATTAACTTCATTCTCATTACAAGACAGCTTACTTTTCTCCTCTCAAATTATTGGCGATTCTGCCTTTCTGTATGATATTCTTCCTAATACATTAATAGAAGAAATGGCTGCTTATATAGGAGAAAAAGTTGTTCCGTATTTTACTCCGTCATGGAAAGGGGTCGAGCGTAATCTTTATACATCTCTCGAGGCTCGAATGAAAGAATCGCTCGCTTATGCCAAAGCAAATAAATGGACTGCCGCCAAAGAGATTTGGCTACAGCTTTACGATAAGAAAAACAATTCAACAGAGCAAGCACGTTTAGCCAACAATATTGCCGTAGCTTTCGAAATACAAGACGACTTGCATAAAGCTTTGGAGTGGGCGCAAAAGGCTGAAATGCTCTTTAAGAAAGACAATGCTGCCAAGAATCAAAAAGAAATGAACCTAATAACAATCTATATCTCATCTCTTACAGAACGAATCAATAACGATTCATTGCTAAATATGCAATTCGGAGTTGAATAAAATTCTCAATTAATCTGTACAATAAGCTTTTTCAAAGCTTTATCGGCAGATGAGCCACCGTATAAAACTTCGTATTTACCGGATTTAACAGTCATTATGCCGGTTTGCTCATCGAAAAATTCAAATGCTGTTGACGGCAAATCAATTTTCACTTGTTCGGTAGCGCCGGCTTTCACGTTTACACGTTTGAATGCTCGCAAACTTTTGAGCGGGCCATTGGAGTCTTGCAAATTACGAACGTATACTTGTATTACTTCGTCGCCATCGCTTGCACCTGTATTTTTCAACGAAAGATTAAGTGAAAGATTTTCGTTCTTTCCGATATTGCTTTTGCTCAAAGTTGCATTTTCGTATTGAAACGTGGTGTAACTTAATCCATAGCCAAATGGATACAGAGGTTTGCCTTTGAAATAGCGATACGTGCGACCTTTAGACATATCATAATCTTCAAAATCGGGAAGCTGATCGGATGAAGCATAGAAGGTAAGCGGCAAACGACCGGCAGGATTGTAATCTCCGAAAAGCACATCGGCCACCGCTGTTCCGCCCTCCTGCCCCGGATACCATGCTGCAAGAATAGCATCGGTAAGTGCTGCTTCTTGAGTCAAAGCTATCGTACTGCCTGAACATAACACAAATATTATCGGTTTACCTGTTTTTTTCAATGCTTCGAGCATTTTTACCTGTACGGCAGGCAAGTCAATATTCGTGCGGTCGCCACCTTTGAAACCCGGAAAATTAACACGCATTTCTTCGCCTTCCAACGAAGAAGAAATACCGCCCACAAAAACAATAGCATCAACATCGGAAACCTCGGCTGCAATACCGGCATAATCTACTTCCTTTTTGTTGCCAAGGTCAAAATTAAGTATAGCATAACCTTGAGCACCTTTGATAAAATCAATCCGTATACGGTATTGTTCACCTTGAACAGCGTTCATCACATATTCGTTTGGCGTAAAAAATCGACCATAAGCCGGAATATTGTGTTCAAATACCAATTCATCGTTTATATACAGTTTAAATTCATCACTTGCAGAAGAACGAAATACAATATTTTCCGTTCTTGTGGGAGTAAAAACGGATTCAAATTTGGCGGAAAAATCATTCAGATTAACACCCGGAGCAAAAACAGTAGCACCACCGGTATTGAGTACAAAAGGATTAGAGAAGTGAGAAGCAGCTACCGCATCGCCCGAAAAATCGGTCGTATTCCAAAACGTAGCTTTGAATCCTGCCTTTCCATCGTAGGCACATTCACCAAAGCGACTGTAAAAAACTTGATCGTTTACCCAGTCGCAAGCTTTTTCATAAATAACCGAACCGGCAGGCACTTTTGACTGAATACCTTGCAGAATAGTAACCGACCGCGTAGGAAAACCATTGTAGTTTGCCCACAACATTACCGAATCATTGGCATTCGGTCCCATTACAGCTATTTTTTTCAAATTTTTCGACAACGGAAGCGTATTGTTTTTGTTACTTAACAATACCATGCTTTTGCGTGCCATTTCCAACGCCTTTGCTTTATGCGCATTACATTCCACTACGCTCATGGGTATACTCGCCCACGATACGTTGGCATCATCTTCAAAAAGACCTAACTCGAATCGTGCACGCAGCAAGCGGAAAACCGAAACGTCGATTTGTTCTTCGGAAATCAGTCCAGATTTGACTGCGTCGATGAGGGCACTGTAAGAGTCGCCGCATTCGAGATCGGTACCGGCAATAACAGCGTCGGCAACAGCTTCTTCTGTCGTTGCATGCGTTTCGTGATGTCCCGCACGAAAGAAGTCGTTGATAGCCCAGCAATCAGATACCACCACATTATCAAATCCCCACTTGTTTCGCAGAATATCGACCAACAAAGTGTGGCTACCACAACAGGGAGTTCCTTCAAAACGGTTGTAGGCACACATCACTTCCTTTACTCCTGCCGTTACAACCAATTCTTTGAAAGCAGGAAGATAGGTTTCCCACAGGTCGCGTTGCGAAATGTTTTTTGCATCAAAACTATGGCGGTTCCATTCCGGGCCGCTGTGTACGGCGTAATGTTTGGCGCAAGCATGCGCTTTGTCGTATGTTGCATTAGGGTCGCCTTGCAAGCCACGCACACAGGCAATACCCATCATACTCGTAAGGTAGGGATCTTCGCCGTAAGTTTCCATACCACGTCCCCAACGAGGGTCACGAAAAATATTGATATTGGGTGTCCAAAAAGTCAAACCCTGATAACGTTTAAATTCGTTGTTTCGTTTAGCCTCGTGATGTTTAGCACGCGCTTCGTCTGAAACCATATCAAACATCTCATACACAGCCTGATCGTCGAAAGTTGCAGCCAAACCAATGGCCTGCGGAAACACAGTGGCTTGACCATTACGGGCTATTCCATGCAAGGCCTCATTCCACCATTCGTAGGGCGGAATACCCAATCGTTCGACGGCAGCCGAGTTGTTGATCATCAAAGACACCTTTTCTTCGAGCGTCAATTTGTTTAATAATTCACGAGCCTGTTCATCAAAATTATTCGAACCCAACAGCGTAAAGCATGAAAAAGAACAAAAAATTAAGACTAAAAGGCAATTTGTTTTAATTTTCATGATATTTATTTTATTGCACAAATTCGCTTTCGGGAGCACCCAAATAACTTGGTTTCAAACCGCCGAAGTTGAAAATGATTTTTTGGAAAACAATTCCCGGTTCAAGAACACGAACACGAAGTGTGTTATTGCCAGCTTCTGGGATAGACATTTTAGTGATAGTGCGAATGATGCGTTCTCCCTGCCATTGACCAAGCCCACCGTCGTAATGGCCATTGAAATTAACGATTTCTTCTGTTTTACCTCCATCGAAAGACAGCGCATAACGTAAACCTTTGTTAGCATTGAAATTCAAAGTCGGAGAAACGAAAACCTCTACTTCTACATCTCCGGAAGAAACGGTTTGCAAATCGTATTCCAAATAGATATTGTCTTTGGCATTCGGGTATGCGTTTTGCGGGAAAGTAGTCATTGCCGACAGTGTTCTTCCTAAGTTCGGAATGACTTCCCAACGGATTCTGTCGTTTCCTTTCGAGCGAGCAAAATGCGGTGCTTCGATGGAGATAAAGCCATCATTTTCAATAAATCTTTTTTCTTTTGGGGCTTCATACTGTACATATTTCACTTTCGGCATTATTCTCCGGTCGGGCTGTTGCCAAATAGTATATCCGATGCGTATTTGATCCATCATGTGCGCCCATTTTCCATTGGCAATATTTTGATTATAATGGATAGTGAAGAGCGAATCAAGAACAAAAGCTTCTTTTACCTTGTCGGCAAAAGCATTCGCACGCACATCTCCCAAAGCGGCATAGTGTTTATTCATGGCAACTGCGTAATACATTTCATAAAGATTAGACGTCGCACTGATAGGAAATGCAACCAATTGATCGAAAGCATCTTTATACTCGTTAGGTATTATGTTATAAAGTCGCAAAGCATCGAGTGCCAAGTTTTTGTAATCGTTTGTTACCCTTTCAAATTCGTTGTAGTTATCTAAACTAAAAGTATTTTGATCCAATAATTCGGGCGTTACGCGACTGTTGAATTTGGTATAAGTATCGATCATTCTGGCAGATTCTTGCGCATATTTTTCTCCGAATTGTTGAGCGCACCATTCTTCAGTGTATTGAAACAAGTTGCCTGCATTGAAACGGCCGGGATTCCAAGCCATATTGAGGAAAAAACTAATGGGGAATTCCATCGGTTTCAAATCACCTACATTGACCACCCAAATCCTGTCAACACCATGCTCGTAAGTTAAATTCATCTGTTCCCAAACCCGTTGAATTTGGCTAACATTGATCCATTTGTAATTTCGAGGGCCGCCTACATAGTCGAAATGGTAGTACATACCGTATCCACCTTTGCGTTTGGGCGCATCGATATTGGGAAGTTTGCGTACATTTCCCCAGTTATCATCACAAAGCAAAAGTGTAATATCGTCGGGAACACGCATTCCTTTGTCGTAGTAATCTTGAACTTCTTTGTATAAAGCCCAAACTTGAGGGGTTTCTTCCGGTTTTTTGCCGGTTACTTGAGAAATAATATTACGCTGGCTTTGCACAATATTTTGTAACAAAGCGATGTTAGCTCCTTCGCTCATCGGTTCGTCGCCGTCGCCACGCATACCAACAGTAACAACAGTTTCAAAATTTTTCATGCGTTCCATACCGCCACGCCAAAACTCTCGCAGAACTTCCGCGTTTTTCTCGTAATTCCAAGGACCTTTGCCATAGCGACGCCATTCGTCATGAGCACGTCCCATTGGTTCATGATGCGAAGTACCGATAACAATACCCATTTTGTCGGCTAAAGGACCGCTGAGCGGATCATCATCAAAAAAAGCATTGCCCCACATGGCAGGCCAAAGAAAATTACCTTTCAAGCGCAAAATCAATTCAAACATGTGTTCATACATTTTGGAATTGACTCCACCGAATTTTTCATTACACCAACCTTGAAAAGCCGGAGCCTCATCATTGATAAAGATACCACGATACCTTACGGCAGGTTCGCCTTCGGTATAAATACCCGGTTTGACATATAGATTTCCTTGATGTACTACCGGTACATCAGCCCACCAATACCAAGGAGAAACACCGATTTGCTTTGAGAGTTCGTAAATACCGTAGATAGTTCCTCGCTTGTCGCTACCCGCAATAACCAAAGCTTTTCCTATTTCGGGAGTAGGATTATCAATAATGGTTATAATGAATTTTTCGCGTTTGCCAAGCAATTCTTTTTTTGCTATTTTTCCTTGATTGAGTAATTGATCAATTACGGATGATTTTCCAATTGTGCCAACGATAATAGCTGTTTTTCCGGATGTTGTCGGCAAATTGCCCGTAACTCTCTCAAAATCTTCTTTTAAATCATTTACTGCCCGAAGCACTCCGGGAAAATCGTTAACATCAGAAACCACTTGAATCGGTTGATTGTTATCAATTAGCGAAAAACAATCAGATTTATCGGCTGTAGTGAATACAAATTTTTCTACACCGAAATTTCCGGTTACACCTTGCGCCCAAACCATGGCACAAGAAAAAAGGCTAAGAATAAGACTGTAAATTACTTTAGTTTTCATATTTTATTTTTTTATTACCCCCCAACCCCCTAAAGGGGGAGTTAGGGCAGTAAAATTGTACATTATGCTACAACAAAGTCCCCTTTAGGGGATTTAGGGGTTTAACAAATCCTTGAAAGCACTTCCAAAAATTAAATAACCGGTGTTACCGCCAATCGTACCCTCGTTTTGTCCCCAAAAGAATGGCCAATCATCGTAATTTTCAAAATGATCAGGTTTTCTGAAAAGTATACCCGGAGCGACATTGCCCGGTATGAATGAGTAATCAGCCCTGTTGTTGCCATAAAAGACTTCTTTAGGACGAGCAGCGCCAATCGCTGCCACTAACGAATAATTGTGATACGGATGACAACCGAACAACCAGTCGATAGTCTTGTAAACATCATCCATGCCGATAATATTGGGGAAATATTTGTGCGCAAGGGCATTGGTAGTACCAAAGCTTACTACCATTCCGCCTCCTGCCCAGTTTCCAAGACCGATGGGTACTCCGTATGGATTATCCAAAGCGATTGAATCGACGTATGTTTTATACAATTCTACATACGGAGTGAGCTTTTCTTTAAAGGATTCATCCATATATGGTATGGCTTGCAAAGCTATCAGGATACTAAAGCTAATATTTTCTGTGGTGCTTTGTTCAAGTGCAGGCCATAAAAGTTCTTTAAACCTATCGCCATATTGTTGCTCGCCGGTGGTAGCATACATTTGAAGATTAGGAGCCATTTCGGCAAAACGGTTCATCATGCTGCGCATCTTATCTACATTCTCCGGCTGAGGTTGTTTGGCTAATAATTCCGTAGCTTCTTTTAATAATCTTTTGGCTTCTTTCAACGATCTTGCAGAAAGTTCGTCGTTATATCCTTTCAATGCCCGGCTTGCTGCGGCAAACGAGGTTACTGCTCTGAAATCAAGATGAGGATTGCGGGAAGTAAATGCCCACATATCATCTTTTACTCCGCTTGACTTACCGTCTTTAGCTACTTCATAAGGACCAAGTTTCGGATTATAAGGAAGACCGTCGGTTATTGATGCTGCATCTCCCAGGTGATGGTAATTATAGAGAACCGAGTTTGAAAGCGCTTGTGCCATGTGTCCGATAATCTCTGCTTGAGCTACTAACTGCAATGCTCCGTGCTCAATCTGCTGCAAGATGTCGGGTACACCATCGGGACGATGAAGTTCAACATATCGTTGTTTCTGACTAACAAAAGTCTGATCGCGCAGTGGTCTATAAAAATCCCATATCAAGGCAAGATTATTCAATACACTGATATTCGAGCCTGTCTCAATATCAAAATCTCCTGCATCGAACCAACCTCCGATGTTTAATCCGGGGATAGTTTCTAATGCTTTATATTTGGTATCAGTTGTAGGTCCTTGCCAATGAAGATCGAAATGTTGGGTGTTGGGCGGAGCTTGTTGATAACTTTCTTTAAAAGGCTCGCCATGCCATATTCTGTAAGCCTCTCTTACACGCATGTGATTCATGTGTATTGGAATCCATATATCAATCGTGGCATCAGTCATCTTATCGTAAACATTATTTTCGATGATAAAGGTATTGGTCTTTTGATCGCCATACTGAATATAATATACACCGGGATCTTTTACCGACGAAAAATCGAATTTTACATAGTGATACTTATAGTAGTCACCCCATGATACGATATTGCCGGTAAATACTTTGGTCGCTTTTCCGTAATCATCTACTTTATACAGAGATGCTTTTGCACGAGGTTTATCTTTCTTATCGAGTTCAATGACCGATACTTTCGGCTGTGAAGGAAGATAACCTATTTGCGAAAAACCGATATTCGGTTCTCGGATCCAACCTTTAATGGCATTGGGTTCGACTGTCCATGTCAAAACCTTACCTGTTTTTCCTGCAGGAAGTAAACTGCGAACAACATACCAGCCGTTTTGTGCCAGTACGCGACCGTCGAAGAGCATCAAATCGGCATCATCTGAAGTGATTTCTACCCTGCGTTCAGGATCATTGGATGCCATAATTATATGTCGACCAGTTTCAAAAGGCAGCGGATCAATAAATTTTCCGGTACCTCTGTCGTCGGAAGTTACATAACCGTTGAACTGTTTAATCTTTTCATCATTAGGTTTCGTGACGCTATTACCCACAGCATAACGCGGGAAAAGATTGGTTCTTCCATCTATAATATATTTTTTTCCAAAATATTGCGACGGCAGAAACTCTAAATTGAATCCGGCTTTTCCTTCAAGAAATTCAGGAACGGGCTTGTCAAGATAAACAGATATTTCAACACCTTTACCTTTGGCTGTTACAACCACACGCGAATCAAAATCGTAATCTTCATATCGTAATGTAGATTCGATGGTTTGTGATTCAGGGTCGACTGTACGAACAGGTATTGCAGGAACGAGATCCCACTGTTCGGGAGTACTGGAAAGTCTTACTGCTCCACCGGTTGCCGTTCTAACACCATGATGAATCAACTCGATACCGGCTGTCTTCTCATCGTTAAAACCTCCGGTAAACAGATTATTGTACACAAGAACATTGACACCTTGTGTCTCGAAATATTCAAGATCATTCAATACCAAATGTTGTGAATGTTTGGAGTTACAACCTGAAAAAATCAGACTTCCTGTTAAAGCTATCAGACAGATAGTGAATAGTTTAAATTGTTTAGTAATCATATTATTTATCTTCAAATTCTTTTAATTCACATTTTTATTACAAACTTTCAGCATAAAGGCAAAGTTTAACTATCGCCTCTATATCTTCAAAATTTACATGGTTATCTTGAATGTATTGATTCAATTGCGCTTTTTGTTTCGGATACAGTTTTACAAATTGCGCTAAAGACTTGAATTGTTTTCGTTTGCCGTCTTTAACTATCCAATAATAATTATAATAACCAGCCTCTTCCATTTCCGGGTCTTTCAATACAAGGGCTCCACCATCTCTATATTGATATGTAGATGTTCCTGTTAATTCGGAAGTTCCTCCGAAACCGGCTTGCTTTCCTTTGGGTTTCATTTTCACAAAGTATTGTACCTGAACTACCGGTTTTGCAGATAATATTTCGAACCAACCTTTATTGCCGGAATTGGGAATGAAAACTCTTTTGCCGACCACGATACTATCCAACATTTGAGTATCGGAAACTTCTTTTATTTCGTTATCTTTTTTGTCTATGAACCGGATTTTATTGGAAGTCAAATGATAATTCACTTTTTCTTCAGATTGATTTCCATTGGTGAAATAGACTGTGGCATCCTCAAAATCATCAAAAAGATAAGGAGAATAATTTTGCGCGTTAATTGTCGAACCTATAATGACAATCAGAATCAATATTACAAAACATTTGATTTTCATAATTGTGTTAATTTATCGCTAATTCTAAAATAATCGAAATCGACATATCCTTCCGGTTCTTTAGTGGCATAGTTGAATAATCCAAACCGGTAGCCCATGAAATGTGTCAACGTATATTTCATTTTCAACGGTTCGCCTATGTCGTTCCACTTTTTGCCATCGAAACTATAATAGAAACGAGCTATATCTGCGAGTTCACGGAAATCACATTCCGCCTTGAAATATACCTTTTTAGCGGATACCGGAATACTTGCCTGTTCAACAGGTTCTCCCAAACTGGCATTTACCATATAAACATATTTAAAGCCATTAACCATTTTAACGCCTACCAAACCATAATTGCTTTGAAGAAGACACAGTCCGGCAAAATCACCATCTTTCATACCGTTTGTTTCTATACAAGTTGTACCTGAACATACGGGACCAATGGTGCGTTGGGTTAAGGTATTTCGCGCTGACAGGAAAGTTGAATCTATTCGTCCGGTGATAAGTCGCAGATAGCCTTTTCGTTGGGTAACCGACCAAAAGCGATTGTCAGGATTGTGGTTCCATTGCCAAACCAGAGGCAAAGCAAGTTCTCCCTTTTTACGATTGAATTCATCGGATGCTACAATTCCGGGAATCAATCCTTTGCTTGCAGGTAAATCGAGCGTTTCCGGCACTTTGCCATTTACTCCGAGTACCGGCCAGCCATCTTCCCATGTAACCGGAACAAGGTATGGAATACGTCCTACCGAACCGTAATCGCGGAACAAATAAGCGAACCATCGTCCGTCGAGTGTATCAATTATTCCGCCCTGAGCTACTCCCAAATCCTGAAGTTCCAATCTACCTTCATACGGGCCGGTAATTTTATCCGCCCGGTGTATCACTACTGTGCGCATTCCTCCTTTTGGCCAGGTAATATTGAAAAGGTAGTATTTTCCATTTACTTTGAAAAGTTGGGAGCCTTCGGCGCCAAGCATGATATTGTCACCTGCCGGTGCACTTGCATTTTCGATGACTACCCGCTGCGTTTCGGGCTTTATTCCCGAAAGATCTTCTTTCAGTTCAACGATGCTCAGTTTACCGGCACCCCAAATCATGTAAATTTTTCCGTCATCATCGAAAAACAAGGTATGATCGTGCAGCGAAGGTTGGAAAGAATGTTCCATCCAGGGACCTTTTTCAATATCCTTTGTGGTGTATATATATGTTTTCCCTGTATTTCCCGCAAAGGTGCTCACATAATACGTGCCGCTATGAAAACGAATACTACTTGCCCACGAACCTTTTCCGTATGAGTTTTTTCCGTTTGTAAGATTCATCTGATCGTCATCTTCCAGAATATCATGCGCATAATTTACCAACTGCCAATTGATTAAATCTTTCGATTTCATAATGGGAACACCCGGAGCCATGTGCATAGTGGTACTACTCATGTAATAGGTGTCGCCTACACGAATCATGGACATATCCGGCACATCGGCAAATATAACCGGATTGTGTTGTGCACACAGAGACGCTGAGGCCAGTATTGCTAAGACAAAAATGATTGCTTTGTTTTTCATATAAGATACATCATTCTGCAAACCTCCAGTAATCAAAAAACATGAGATCAGTTTTTGCACCTCCCCTGAACACAAAGTAAACATCATGGACACCTTTTACATTTGCAACATCTGCAGAAACTACTTCCCAACGATCGTTTCCTCCGGTACGGGAAGGTTTGACCGTGCATAACAGTTCTCCATCTATACCGTCAAGGCGTACTTCCATGTTTACATTCAAATTATCGTTATGTGTAGTGCCTATTCTTGCAAAGAATTTCGATGCGCCCTTATTTCTAAAATCAACATCTTTCACTTTAGTATAGCTTCCGTTGCACATGGCAGTAATGAAAACGCCCGCCTGTTTATTTTGCATTGACTTTACACCTTCCGACCATGCCATGGCTTCAGCTTCTGTTTTGACGTAAGGGTTGAGTGTTGTCAAACCTTTTTTAATTCCTTCCTTAGTCATTTTCAATTCGGAGATTGAACCGTCCGGATTAAAAATCAATTCTTCTACGCAAACAGAACGGGTAAAACCACCTCCACCCGGTAAATTCCCATTATGATAGAAAAAGTAAGTTTTACCTCGAAAATCGATAACTCCCGGATGATTTGTGAAGACTCCTCCTTCGGGCGTCATCAATGTTCCCCGATATTTCCAAGGACCGGTCGGATTGGTACTTGTCGAATAACCTATGTGTTCCGGTAATGGTCCGCCGGGCCAAAACAGGTAATAAAGATTGTTCCGTTTATAAAGCCAAGGGCCTTCTTTATACAGCGTGGGACGATTTTCTACATTTCCTTCCCGTTTGCCGAAAGATTCTTCGACCATGGGCACACGGATTATTTCGCCTGAATAGGAAATCATATCCTCATTCATTTTCACGTAATACAAAAATGGATTTCCCCAGTAAAGATATGCCTGTCCATCGTTGTCAATAAATATCGTCGGATCAATATCTCCATATTGTTCACTTTGAACCAGCGGCTTGCCTAACGGATCGAAGAAAGGGCCGTATGGAGAATCAGCTACGGCAACACCAATAGCCGGCCGACTGTTTTGGGCTATCATTGGAACATACATGTAAAATTTGCCGTTACGTTCAATACACTGTGGCGCCCAAGCGTCGCCTTTTGCCCATTTGAAATCGGTATATGCCAGCACTGCGCCATGATCTGTCCAGTTCACCATATCGCTTGTGGTATAAAGACGCCAATCGTTCATCGTGAACCATGTAGAGTTATCTTCATCGTGAGATGTGTACAGGTATACTTTGTCATTATACACCATTGGCGCCGGGTCGGCAGTGTAATTAGTCTGAATAATAGGATTTTGCGCCATAGTCGCTATACAACTTATATTTAGCGCAAATGCAATTAATAGGATGATTTTATAACCGAATTTCATTTTTTCCTATTTATGTTGTTTTTTCAATCACAACATTCACCGAATTATTCCCCGACCGGACAATATACACTCCTTGAACATTTAAAGGTATATCTATTTCGTTGCTTTCAACAATTCTACTATACACCAATGCTCCGTTAGTATTGTAAACACTCATCATTTTTCCGGCTGTTAAGCCTGTTACATGCAACATGCCATTGCGCATCCATGCGCGTAGCGAGTTGTCAGGCATCAGTACGGACTTGTCGGAGGTATTCAAATACCGTTGAAGTACAACCCCGCGCAACTCGGTAATGCCGCTACGATAGGCGATTTTAATGGTATTATTGCCTTTGTTTAACTGTATATCTTGAGAAAATGGACTTAGAAGAAAGTCTGACCCTTGAGGATAATTGTAGGCAATCTGACTGCCACCATTTATTTGATAATTATGTGACGCAGCACCCCAAGCAGTCTTGTGATTCACAGACATTTTATAAGTACCTGCCTCAGGTACGTTTACCGTAAAGGTAACCGCCCCCGGAGGTGTACCCGGATCAAGATACCCGATTACATTGCCCCAAGAAATTTTTGCAGGCCCTTCAAAAACAGGATTGCAATTTACAATGAGGTATTCTACAGGATCACCTAAATTTGATGTAGGGGCAAACGTGACTCTGTATGTTTTGACTACACCTTTATAATCAAATTTCACGACAGCTGTTCCGGATGCAGATGCAGCCTGAGTAATTGTTACTTGTACATTCGGGTCACTCGCTGATGCCGTTACGACAGGTGTTGCATCGGACGGAAGGTTGACTTTAGTTTCATATTGGTCATACCCAATAATTCCGTTTGCATTTGTAGACCTGACAGGAGTAGCCGGCATATCTATTGCTGCTCCGTTGACTAAAATACTTACTGTCGGTGGAACAGGGCGAACGATTTCTTTTTTATCGGAGCTGAATCCAAGTCCCATTAAATCGAAATTAGATGAGGTACCGGCCACAAGAAAAATCGCATGTTTTTTGTCCAAGTTATCAACATCTGACGAAACGTCGATCGTGAATTTTGTTACTTCCCTTGCAGCGTTCGCAGGAACAGTTATTTCTCCAATTTTTTTCCCATTCCATGCACCGCCTGCCCATGGGCCGTCTAACCAAACGGCTACTTTAAATGTGCTTGCTGTTTTTGGAGTGAGGAACAGGTTAAACTTTGTATTGTTGCCCGGCTTAGTTCCCTCAAATGCTTTCAAACCATTTTTGTCTTGGTCAAGCCCTCCGAAACCGAAATATTTATATCCGATGATGTTTCCACTCGCCACACTTGTAATGGGCATGTTATTATCCCATATATCCCACGAATCTTGCTGGGAGTTAGTGTTGGAAAGATAGCAGGCATATCCGGCAGAATAATACTGATAAGGATCCAAACCGTAAATATGAAAACCTTCCGAAGTTATTTCTGCCCCGGTATATTCCCTGCCATTGGTAGCCTTCGCAGTCCATTTTTTATCTGCCGCATAAGGATCGTATGCCCTGATGGTAACTCTTCCTCCATCCGCTACCGATTTTTCTTCCCAATCAATGATAATCGGAGCTACCATAGCCTGACGTGCGTACCCAAAACTCCTTGGAGCCCTGTGATAGAATGCATACCACTGGTCGTTGATAAGTTCTATACTGCCATGGGTATTATGCCCTCCATAAGTTGTCTGTAATGCGGTACCGCCTTGGTTCAGCACCGGCGCACGCGCATCGACAAGAACGCCACCACTCCTCCATGGGCCGAGCGGAGTGCCGCCAAAGCAGTAACGCAAGGCAGCGTTGGTATTGCCCAGTCCATACTCGGAGCCTGAATATCCGCTGTAAATCATAACATATTTATTCCCGACTTTACGGATAGATGATGCCTCAAAGAACCTGAAATCGGTGAGGTTTTCGTCCGAATAAATGTACGAATAAGTAACATTCGACGGATCAGGAGTAAGATCGGTAGAACTTTTGCTGCATGGCATGAAGTACTGTATCGCACTGGTACCCGGTCTAACCGAATACATCTTATTCTGGTCAAGTTCGCAAGCCCAGGATTTATCCGCGTTGAACCCGGCTCCCCAATATGCATACGCCCTAAATCCGAAAGTGGCGAAGTCCGGATCATTGGTGTCGGTTATGTACTCAATCCACACACCCGGGTCAAACCCAATAACACTACCGGACAGCAAGTTTGCCCCGTTAGCGTTGACGGGAGTAAAAGGACCATTGGGGCGGTTTCCTTTTGCTACTATCCCTCTCCTATTATTATTTGGGTGTGGATACAGATAGTATTCTTTAGTGCCGCCTTTTTTCTTTACTTCAACGAGGTCGGGTGCGAACAATTGATCCCACTGGTTGTTTACCTTGTATGTAAAGATAGGACCCTCATCGCGCCAGTCGGATAAATCTTCCACAGGAGCCGACCATGCCCTTGTGTCCGGTCCGCAATAGGCTTCAAATTTGGTGTCGTGGGAACCGATAATATAGATGCGGTATTTCCCCGGATTGTCGGGATCTTCAAAAACGCGCGGCTCTCCGTCCGGCAAATGCTCCCACAACGGCAGATATGGGTTACCTGCATTAAGATAAAAAATCGGTAGCGCCACTACCATTATCAATATCGATATTATTTTTATTGTTTTCATAAGGTATTCAATTTATTTATAAATTATTCAATTATACTACGCGGCTGATCTTCTTGTGTAAACTTGAGATATGATGATTCGAACCAACCTATGCCACTGCCAGCTTCAATAAGAAATTTACAGTCATACATCCTGTCGCCCAAAGGCAATTCAAGTTCTTTCCACTTCTTAAAATGTTCGGTAACTGAAATTGTCCCACATTGACGCGGTGTTTGGCGCACACTAAAAATTTGATTGAATGTTGTCCGTCCGTCAATTGATGGTTCTTCAATCCTTGTGTTCACAATAATGTCGTAAACTGCGCCATCCACAGTGAAACTGCCAACAATCGTCGCTCCGGGACCTATTGAAGCGGTATCGATAGGAACAGTATCGGATTGCCGTTCGTTCCCAAACCAGTCTTCCACAATATAATATTCCGTAAGCGAATCTCTTGTCCATCCATAAATCCCTATGTAGGAATGGCCGCCGGCAGTGCCATGACCTGATCTTGTATAGTTAAATTCACAATAAATATTTTTGTACTCGGTGTAAGGTTTATCCTCATCCCAAAAATAACCTACACGACCTAAATAGATATGAGGCATATTCCATTCCGTTCTGAATGCTGCGCCACCACCTTGATCGGGGCCAAACCACATAAGTATGTTATCATTTCCACCTTCAGTCCACATTTCGTAACCAAAAGGAGAACCGGCAAGCGGAACGTTTCCACCGGAATTATCGGTAAATACCTGCACGCCCGGTGCTGTTGGGTCTAACTTATCGGTTTGTGCACAAGGATCTATTACTTTTTGAATTTGAGGAGAACATGCAACTAATGCAGTTAATACTACAAAAGATGTTGTTTTCAATGTTTTTGCTAATGACTTCATGATACTTTTATTTTTCGTTTATATGTTAAAATTCGTTATTTGGGCACGCGGTATACGGTGCACGGTACAATATGCAAAATCACTTGGGGCGTGTTTGTCCGTTTCCTTTAATGATCCACTTATAGCTTGTTAATTCGGGCAATGCCATAGGGCCACGGGCATGCAATTTTTGCGTGCTGATACCGATTTCGGCTCCCATTCCAAACTGTGCACCATCAGTGAAAGCAGTTGATGCGTTGCTATACACACAAGCTGCATCCACTTGCTTGTCAAAGATAGCAATATTTTCTTCATTTTCGGTAATAATGGCCTCACTATGTTTCGAGCTATATTTCGATATATGTTCAATTGCATCATGAATATCAGTTGCTGTCTTGATACTCATACGATAACTCACAAATTCCGTACCAAAACTTGTTTCGGTTGTTTTTTCCAATAATTGAGAAGGGTATTTTCCAACTAAAAAAGTAAATGCTTTTATATCAGCCTCTATTACTACATTGCTTTCTGCTAATTTCTGACATAAATAAGGCAAATCAGGCAATCTTTTTTCGTTGATAATCAAGCAATCAAGCGCATTGCATACACTCACACGCCTTGTTTTGGCATTATTGATGATGTTTGCGCCTTTTTCTTTATCGCCAAATTCATCGAAATAAGTATGACAAACTCCGGCTCCGGTTTCTATAACCGGTACGCGGGAATTATCGCGCACGAAATTAATCAAGCCTTGACTTCCGCGTGGAATAATCAAATCGACGTAATCGACAGCGTTGAGAAGTTCGGCTGTTGCCTCACGTCCGGCAGGCAATAAATGGATTACATTTTTATCGATTTCAAAACGTTCCAATACTTCTTGAATCAACGTAACAATGGCCAAATTAGAATGATAAGCATCTGTTCCGCCTTTCAGTACACATGTATTTCCCGATTTAAAACAAAGCGAAAAGACATCGAAACTCACATTGGGACGAGCCTCATAAATAATGCCTATGACACCAAACGGAACACTTATTTTCGACAAATTCAATCCATTGAGCAGGGTGCGTTGCTCCAATAATTTTCCCAGCGGTGTAGGTAAAGATGCGACATTTCGTATGTCGGAGGCAATACCGGCAATGCGATCAGCATTGAGTAATAACCTGTCGTACATCGGATTGGATTTATCCATGGTAGCTAAATCTTTTTGATTGGCAGCCAAAATCATATCTGTTTTAACAACAGCCTCATCAGCAACCGCATGAAGCACTTTGTTGATGAGTTCATCCGAAATTAAGTTCAATTTGCGGGAGGCAATTAAAGATGTCTCTCCCCAAGAAATATGTTGTGTCATAAATCAATCAATATAAATGTAAATAATCGTAATGCACCAACGGACGTTGTCCTTTCCTACCTATTAATTGGCGGGCTTTTTCGCTATCGTATTGCGTTTTACCCACTCCTATTTGTACTCCTTTTTCGTCGAAAATTTTTACAATATCATTCTTTTCGAAATTACCTTTAATATCGGTAACCCCAACCAACAAGATAGAAGTTGCGGTATCGCTGAGTAACGCTTTGTGAGCAAGGGTATTGACATGTACTTCTCCTTTTGCAAAACCGTCGCTGTGCGCCAACCATTTTTTTACGCTTGAAGTTCCTTCACCGGAAGGAATGAAACGGGTACAAACGGTTTGCTCCCGTTTCGTCAATAAATCAACAAGGATATTGTTTTTTTTGCCATTGGCGATGATTACCTCAACCCCTTCGTCGGCCACTTTTCCGGCTATATTGGTTTTGGTTTGCATGCCTCCTCGTCCGAAAGAAGATTTAGAGGTTTGGATGTAAGCCGACAAGTCTCTTTTTCCCGGCAAGACTTCGCGGATGACTTCTACACCCGGATCGTTGGGATTTCCGTTGTAAATTCCGTCTATATTGCTTAAGATAATTAATGCCTCGGAATCCATCATCGTAGCAACTAATCCGGATAATTCGTCGTTGTCGGTAAACATCAACTCGGTAACGGATATTGTATCATTCTCATTGACAATCGGAATAACACCGTTATCGAGCATTACTTGCATGCAATTGCGTTGATTCAAATAATGACCACGCGAACTGAGGCTCTCTTTCGTTGTAAGCACCTGTCCGCAGACAATATTATAATCGCGAAAAAGTTTGTAATACCGGTTTATAAGTTTCACTTGCCCGATAGACGAAAAAAGCTGACGGGCAGAAACCAAATCTAACTTTTCTACCTGCACTTCGGAGCGACCCGCCGCCACCGCACCGGAAGAAACAATAATAATTTCTACTCCTTGCTTGTGTAATTCAGCAATTTGATCGGCCAATTCGGACATGCGGGTAAAATCGAGAGAACCGTCTTTTTTAGTCAAAACGTTACTCCCGATTTTTATTGTTATTCTTTTGAATTTATTTCTCATATAATTATTCAAATTCCCGAATCATCTGCTTCGTGAACAGTGCCGATTCCGGATATATTACTCGTAAATTGTGAGCTATTTTCCGTTTGAAACGGTGAGGCGGGTAATCCGCTTGTATTTCTCAAATTCGCTCCTTCGGGGTTGTTTGCCCAAGCGTAGCGTACTTTTATCGGTTGCGTAATATTATCGTTCCACACTACGACACGGTTTCCGTCGATTACAGCATGAGCTAATTTGTAAACGCCATCGGCTCCGGCAATAGCAAAACCTTTCAGTTCATCGACCGGCTGTAAGTTGTTGGTTCCATTTTTGAAAGAAATGATGATTTTATTTCCGTCGATGGTTTGAGATTGAAAAACGGGGCCGTCGCTCACGATTTTTTCACCGTAAACCAATCTCCGAGCCTGTAAAGCAAGGCGCAAACCTACATCTTTTTTATTTAACGGATGAATGTCGTTCCATTCGCCCAAGTCGATAGCTACCGCCATGCCTGTGTTTGGAATAGTTTGCGACAGTCTTCGTTGTATATTTCGTAATTCAGCCCATTCGCTATTTTGTTGCAACAAAGCTGGTTCCATATAATTGGTTAATTGAACACTCAAAAATGGCAGATTTTCTCCAAACAACTTGCGCCAATTGCTGATTAGCTGCGTCATCAAATCGTAGTATTCGAAATAACGATCAGTATTCGATTCTCCTTGATACCAAATAACACCTTTGAAAGCGTGATTTTGCAACGGAGCAATCATTGCGTTATACAATCCGGTGGGTTTATTTTGGAAGGAAATACCTCCTCCGCTTGTAGGCGGCATCAAAGCACCGGGCTGGAATTTCCAATCTCCTTCGAGCGAAATGGGTTCTTGATTTTTGAACACCAATTTATATGGCTTATCACTGACGAATCCGGGGAAACCACCTTGACTGATTAATCGCACTGCAATCATATTTTTACCGGCTTTCAGCAGGCCTTTGGGAACAGTATAATTTCGGGGCGGATATTGATAGTAAGTAACGCCCACTTGTTTTCCGTTGATATATGCGTAATCAGCATCAATGATTCGTCCCATATACAGCATTGCCTCCTGACCGGCTAATTCTGCCGGAACTTCAATTTCTTTCCTGAACCAAAAAACACCATTTACCGGGCGAGAATTTTTGCGTCCCCAACTATTATCCAATAAATTGACGGTAGACCACGAACTATCGTCGTAATCGGGTGATGACCATCGAATGGTTCCGGTCAAGCCCTTATCTTGCTCATTCAAAACCGTATCCCAACGTTGACCGGGTAAAGAACCCAAGCGTTGCATTTCGGTTACAAACTCGTCCGATTGAGCCATACGCATATCGTTCAGTTTAACCGGAAAATCTTTCAGAAACTCTTCGCCGATCCAAGCTTCTGCAGGAGTACCTCCTACGCTGGAATTAATCAATCCGACAGGAACACCTGTTTTATTAAACATTTCTTTCGCGAAAAAATAAGCCACAGCCGAATAATTCTGTGCTGTTTCCGGAGTAAGATCTACCCACAAACAAGCCGGCACATCGGTTTGAGGCGCATGGAAATTATAAGCTAAAGGAATTTTGACATAGCGAATTTTCGGGTTGTAATAGTTGCTGATTTCATCACCAAACAAGGTCATCGTTCGGGAAATCGGTGTTTCCATATTCGATTGACCGGAACACAACCATACGTCTCCGAACAAGATATTTTGAATAGTAATGCTGTTACTTGCACTAATCGTCATAGAGTAAGGACCTCCGGCTTTTTGAGCAGGAAGTATTATTTCCCAATTTCCATTAACATCGGCTTGAGTTGAAAGAGTAGATTGCTTCGTTCCTCGCAATGACGGCTGAGAGTTGAAAACGACTGTAACTTTTTCGCCGGGTGATGCCCATCCCCAAATTTTGGCAGGGACATCCCGTTGAAGAATCATTCCGTCGCTAACTAATTGCGGCAAGCGAACTTGTGCTGAGGAGGAAAAAATTATCCCCAAAAAGGACAAGAGAATAATTGTTTTGCTTAAAAATTTCATTTTATCGATACTCATATAATTTCACATGCAAAATGCTAAATTCATCAACACCAATACGAACATGTCGTCCTTGATGGGTTTGATCTCCACTTAAACGACGGATACGAGAAAATGAGCCGTCTTCGTTTATTTTTATTTCATCGACAGTACCGATACCCGCTCTTGTACTACCCGACCAAGCTGTTTGCTTTTGCGTATTACCTCCGGCATTTGCAAAACCATCTTCGCCCAATTCTTTTACTTCCAATATTTTTTGTTCTCCGTTTTTCTTAAATTCCACAACGATTCCGCTGCCTGCGATTATATACTCATCTTTGTCAAGTCGGAGGATCAATCCTCCGGTTTCCGGCCAAACACTTCCGTCGGTAGCGCGCGGATCCCAAGGGAGAGAGAAATAATGACGGGTGGTAATTGTCAAATCATCGAAAGAAAGAATGCATTCCTTATTTTCTTGGTCAAACAGCAATCCTTTCGACATGTCTTTTCCTTGATATTTAGCTAATAGCGGCATCAGTTCTTTCAGTTTGGCATAAGCCTGAACCAATGGTGTTTCCGGATTATCGGAACCGCTTTCGATGGAAAAAGGACAGTAGCCAATAGCATCGTGTTCACCAAACACATAGAAAGCTTGCGCTCCGGAACCTTGACCCAATCTTGCTTCCGGTATAAACAAAGGATTATTGTGTAGTTTATACTGTGCCACCCAACCGGTAAAACCCTTATCGTATAAATCAGGCGACAGAAAGTCGATATTCGGTGCGCCACATCTCCAAACATCAATCAGATGCGCCAACGGCCCTGCCGAAGGATATTCGCCCGGCTTGCGACCACGACTATTCATGGCTGCATTTACAAACAACGGTATATTATGAATAGCGCGGGCTGACTTTGCCAACTTTTCGACATACTGCGAATACGACCATGCCATAAATATTTCGTCGGTATATATATCATCTCCAAATATTTCTTGCCAGTTGCCTGTTGTTCTAAATCCGTGATTACCCCATTTTTCGAGCATCCATGGGTGGAGTGTTTCTTTATTATTAACTAAACAATCTATCAAAACAGAAGACACATCGGCCTTAAACAAGGCGTTTGCTTCTCTTGAATAATCGCGGGCATTTTCCAACATACCGATTTCATTCTCTATCTGTATCATGATTACAGTTCTTTCGGTTTTGTCGATAGATGCAATGTGTTTCATCAATTGAGAGAAAGCGCGATTGTCGGCTTGCAGTACATTTTCAGAAAAAGAACTGGCAATTTCAAGGGGTTTTCCGGCTTTAGTATACGCGCGCGGATATTTTTCGTAATCTTTCTTAAACCACAAAGGAGCATAACAACTCATGGAGTTTTTCCACGCGCCAAACCACAAGAATACGACTTTCAGATTATTTTTGCGGGCTTGATGTATCGTTTTATCAATTAAAGTAAAATCAAAAGTGCCTTCAACAGGTTCTATTAAATCCCAATAAGCCGGAACTAACACCGTATTCAATCCCATTCGTTGCAGTTTCGGAAAAATTTGCTCGATGTCTTCAACAGAAGATGCAGAAGAGTTTCCAAGTTCACCGCCAAGAATTAGAAATGGCCGGTTATTGACTATAAGTTGAGTAGCTGTTCCTTGCTTTTGCAAAGAGGGTGTTGCACTTGATTGAGCAAATCCCAACGAAAAGATAAAAAAAAACGAAACAGCGAAAATTACTTTTTTTTGCATATAGATTCCTTTAATTAATACATACTTAATTTCAATCTCTCAATTTCTTGAACAGATAAATCTCGGAACAAAAATAAAAAATATACAGGGAAGTTCCAAATAAAACCCATAAGTTAATAAGACCGAAGGCACAGAGTTCATGAATAAATCCATGTTCCTCCATGCCTTAACTATATAATCAAGAGTAAAGCCGTTTTACTATATACCCAAAGATGCTCTAACTGCGTTTATTTTTTCTTCAGCGGCAAGTTCGGCTGCTGCCAAATCTGCGCGTGATTTAACTTTACTATGAACTTCTACATAAAACTTAATTTTGGGCTCCGTACCCGAAGGACGAATTGATATTTTAGTTTCATCTTCCGTAAAATACTGAAGTACATTCGAAGTTGTCGGCATATCGAGAGAAATTTTCTCGTTTTCATTCAAATCGATTGCCACTAATTTAGCAAAGTCTTTAATCAAAACGACTTTTGATCCGGCTATTTCTTTAATCGGATTTTCACGATAGTTCTTCATCATGGCCTCAATTTCTTCTGCGCCCGATTTACCTTTTTTAACTACTGAAATTCCTTTTTCTTTAGAAAAACCGTATTCCACATAGATGTCTTGAAGTAATTCGTAAATCGTTTTTCCATTACTTTTTGCCCAAGCAGCTATTTCGGCAATCAACATACAGGCAGAAACAGCATCTTTATCGCGCACAAAATCTTCGGCCAAAAATCCGTAGCTTTCTTCACCGCCTCCGATGTATGTTTTCTTGTCTTCATTTTCTTTTATAACGGCAGCAATCCATTTGAATCCGGTATAGCAATCGAAGATTTCGATACCATTCCGGTCGGCTACTGTTTTTGCCAACTCGGTAGATACGATGGTTTTTACTACATATTCATTTCCTTTTATTCTGCCTAATTCTTTCCAACGAATTATTCTATAATATAAACAGAGTAACAGGGTTTGATTTCCGTTTACAAGGATAAATTCTCCTTTGTCATTTTTGACGGCGATTCCTACGCGGTCGGCATCGGGGTCGCTCGCCATTACTAATTCGGCTCCGGTTTCCTGCGCTTTTTTTACAGCTAAATCGAGAGCAGCAGGTTCTTCGGGATTGGGAGATACAACGGTTGGAAAATCTCCGCTTACTACGTCTTGTTCAGGCACATGGATAATATTGGTAAAGCCTAACGCACTCAATCCGGCCGGAACCAAACGCACGCCTGTCCCATGAATGGGGGTATAAACGATTTTTACATCGTTATGTGCTTTAATCGCCTCGGGAGAAAGAGAAATGGTAAGTAAGTCGTTAATGAAACTATCATCCATTGCTTTTCCCAGTATTTCGATCAGTTTTTTGTTCCCTTTGAAATTGATTTCAGAAACCGAGCGGATTTTATTCACTTCGGCAATAATGTTTTTGTCGTGGGGAGAAACAACCTGTGCGCCATCATCCCAATACGCTTTATATCCATTGTATTCTTTCGGGTTATGAGAGGCAGTCAGAACAATACCGCTTTGGCATCCTAATTTACGAATGGCATAACTTACTTCCGGAGTTGGGCGCAAATCGTCGAAAAGATAAGCTTTGATTCCGTTGGCCGAAAAAATATCAGCAGAAATTTCAGCGAATTTACGGCTGTTATTCCGGCAATCATGTCCGATAACGATTTTTATTTCAGACAGACCGGCAAATTCTTTTTTCAGGTAATTAGAAAGACCTTGAGTAGCAGCACCTACAGTGTATATATTCATTCGGTTTGTTCCGGCACCCATGATGCCACGAAGTCCACCTGTTCCGAATTCCAAATCCCGATAAAACGACTCAATCAGTTCGGTTTTATCTTCATTATCCAACATACGTTGCACTTCCTTGCGGGTTGCCTCATCATAATCATTGGTCAACCATGCTTGTGCTTTGGCTGTTACCTGTTTTAATAAATCATTATTATCCATAATTTCATTTTTATAAGCCTTAAGAGGACAAATGTACAAAATAATGTGACATCTCAAATATTTTTAGCGACTAATGAAAAGAATAAAAAAATATATACCTTTGTCGATAAAAATTTAACAATTTTAATTTAATAACATAAAACAATTACAGTAATGAAAGATTTTTTTAAAATGATGTTTGCCTCCATATTCGGAGTATTCATCGCATCGGTTATAGTCGGGATAATCTCGATTATTACACTTATCGGAATCCTTGCCAGTTCAGGAAGTCAAACATTTGTACCAAAGAAAAATACGGTATTGAAGATTGACCTCAGTGGCGTAATGAGCGATCGCGTAGTTGATAATCCTTTTGCTGCACTTTTCGGAGGAAAAAACACGCAACAATTAAGTTTAGTTGATGTTATTGCTTCTATAGAAAAAGCAAAAGAAAACAAAAACATCAAAGGTATTTATCTGAAAGGAGACCTTTTGGTTGCCGGAACATCTTCAGTTGAAGCCATTCGAAAGGCATTAATCGACTTCAAAGAAAGTGAAAAATTTGTCGTTGCTTATGGAGGAAACTGTTCTCAATCGGCTTATTATTTACTTTCGGTAGCCGACAAAGTGATTCTTAATCCACAAGGAATGGTTGATTTACACGGATTGGCTGCGACTCCGACATACTATGTCGGGTTATTGGAAAAATTGGGTATTAAAATGGAAATATTCAAAGTCGGTACTTTCAAATCAGCAGTCGAACCTTTTATGCTCGATAAAATGAGCGATGCCAACAGAGAGCAAGTCAAATCGTATACCGGAAGTATGTGGAACAATATTACTTTGAATATTGCCGAAAGCAGAAACCTAAAACAAGAAGATTTGAATACCCTTGTAAATGAGGGTTTACTTTTAAAAGGTTCTGATTATTTGTTGAGTGTAGGATTGGTCGACACCTTATTACATAGTACCGATGCCGCTAATTACATTAAAGGATTGGTAGGCATCGACTTGAAAGATGATTTGAATATAGCTACTATCAGCGATATGAAATCATTATCCGAAAAGAAAAATAATGCCAAAGACGAAATTGCCGTACTCTTTGCAGAAGGAGAAATAACCGAAGCATCAAGCGGGCTTTTCAGTTCGTCATCTGTTATCAGTGAAGAAGAATATGTTAAAGAATTGAGAAAACTTCGCGAAAACGAAAACGTTAAAGCAGTTGTTTTTAGAGTAAATTCTCCCGGAGGTAGTGCATACATATCTGAGCAAATTTGGAAAGAAGTTGTAGAAACGAAAAAAGTTAAACCAATTATCGTTTCTATGGGTGATTATGCAGCATCCGGAGGATATTACATTTCCTGCGGAGCTGATTGGATTGTTGCTGAGCCTACCACACTTACGGGTTCTATCGGCATTTTCGGTATCATTCCAATTTTTGAAGGCTTAATGGGCAAAATCGGAGTAACCACTGATGTTGAAAAAACCAACAAATTTGCAGACTTTGGAGATGTAAGTCGCCCTATGAATATAGATGAAAAACGCCTAATGCAAAGTTTTGTAGAAAAAGGATACGATACATTTATAACTCGCTGTGCAGATGGTCGCGGAAAAACAAAAGAAGAAATTGATGCCATCGGACAAGGTCGCGTTTGGACAGGTGCACAGGCATTAACAATCGGATTAGTCGACGAACTCGGCGGATTAAATAGAGCCATCGAAATTGCAGCAGAAAGAGCCAATTTGGAAAAATTTGTTACCAATCATTATCCTGAACAAAAAGATTTCCTCACCTTATTGCTTGAAGATTCTTTTGGAGGAGTGAAAGTAAATCTACTGAAAAGTATGTTGAACGAAACAGAATATCGTCATTATTCGTTGATTAAAAACTTGGAAAAACAAGATAATATTCAAGCGAGGATGCCTTTTGATGTTGATGTAAGATGATTTTATCTCGTAGAGACGTTGCGCGCAACGTCTCTACAAATTTTATCTTGGAGCCTTAGCATATAAATATGCCGCAATAAAGCTATACAAAACATTTGGTATCCAAACCGCAACAAAAGGACTAACGGTTCCTGAAATGGCAAACGACGAAGAAATTTGCATAAACAAGATGTAAGAAAAGCTGAGCAATAATCCCATTCCGATATTAAAACCCATTCCGCCTTTTACTTTTCTTGAGGAAAGTGATGCTCCGATTACAGTTAAAATAAAAGCGGCAAACGACATGGCAAATCGCCTATGGTATTCAATTTCAAAGTTTTGAATATTACCTATTCCTCGCTGTTTCTGTCGATTAATATATTTCCGGAGTGCAGGAGTTGACATTTGCTCCCAATCTCCCGTTGAAATCAAAAAGTCGGAAGGGATTACCTGCAATATAGTATCTCTTCTTTCTCCTTCTTCAATTTCTTCTTTCATTCCTATAAAATTACGAATCATGTAATCCTTTATAGTCCAATGATATGCAGAATCGTGCACTATGCTTTTCGCAGTTAATCTCGAAACTAATTCCTTTCCGTCGAACTTGTCTAACGAAAAATTAGTTCCTTTTCTGGTATCAGCATTATACGATTCAAAAAAAGCAACCAATCCCGGTTCTATTTCAAACTGAATATAAGTATCGAAATCGACTCTTCTGTTTTTTATATATTTATTTTGAAATTCAATTCTCGTAACATTCGCAGGCGGAATAACAAAACTATTAAGTACAAAAGTGGCTAAAGCAATTATAAAAGCAGAAATCATATAAGGCCGCATCAACCGGCTGAAATTAATTCCACTGGAAAGCATCGCGATAATTTCCGAATTATCAGCAAGTTTGGATGTGAAAAATATAACCGATATAAAAACAAACAGCGAACTGAACAAATTCGCATAATACGGAATAAAATTCAAATAATAGTCGAAAATAATGGCTTTGGCAGACGCTGAGTTTTTGATGAAATTATCAACTTTTTCGTTGAAATCAAACATCACCGAAACCGAAATAATCAATAAAATGGAGAAAATATAAGTCCCAAGAAATTTCTTGATGATGTAGGTATCTATCCTTTTTAATCCTATCGCTTTAAGTATCATAATCTATTTTACAATCTATTTTGCAGTTTCTTAACCATACTGCATTTCCATGTAGAAAAATCACCTTCAATAATGTGTCTGCGAGCCTCTTTGACCAACCAGATATAAAATGCAAGATTGTGTATTGAGGCTATCTGCAAAGCCAATATTTCATCTACTTTAAAAAGGTGACGAAGATAAGCTTTGGAGTATCGGGAATCAACAACCGAGACTCCGTCTTCTTCCAACGGAGAAAAATCATACTCCCATTTGGCATTGCGCATATTCATGATTCCTTCTTTCGTAAACACTTGTCCGTTGCGGCCATTGCGAGTGGGCATGATACAGTCGAACATATCTACACCTCTTTCAATGGCCTCCAATAAATTGGCCGGAGTGCCCACTCCCATTAAATACCGGGGTTTATCTTTAGGCAATATTTCGTTTACAACCTCAATCATTTCATACATTTTCTCGGTAGGTTCTCCAACTGCCAACCCGCCTATCGCATTGCCATCGGCATTTTTGGAGGCCACGTTTTCGGCTGCTCTAATCCTTAAATCAGGATATACACATCCCTGAACAATGGGGAAAAGACTTTGTGAATAACCGTATTTCGGCTCTGTTTCTTCAAATCTCTTGAGACAACGGTCTAACCAGCGTTCCGTCAGTTCCAAAGATTGCTTGGCATAGTCATATTCGGCATCTCCGGGAGTGCATTCATCGAAAGCCATGATAATATCCGCTCCGATGCTCCTTTGAATATCCATTACATATTCGGGAGTAAACAAGTGCTTGGAACCATCGATATGAGAGCGAAACTCGGCTCCTTCTTCTTTTAATTTCCGGTTTTCCGACAGAGAAAACACCTGAAATCCTCCGCTATCCGTCAGAATAGGTCTATCCCATCCGTTAAATTTATGTAATCCTCCGGCTTTTTCCAACACATCAATTCCCGGACGAAGATAAAGATGATATGTATTTCCCAAAATAATTTCGGCTTTTATGTCTTCTTTCAATTCCGAAAAATGGACAGCTTTGACCGTTCCTTGCGTTCCAACAGGCATGAATATTGGCGTTTCGATTATTCCATGATCGGTAGTGATAAGTCCCGCACGAGCATTCGACTTGGAGTCTGTATATTGAAGATTAAAAATCATTTCTAAAATTTGAGCAAAGATAAGTTTTTTTTTATACTTTTGCCGTAAATACGCATATTCTCAAGGTGGAAAAATATTTTGGAATATCTTACGAGTTCGACAAAACTGTTGTATTTGATACAATTGACTGTCTTGTACAATCAGGTCATAAAGGATATGTATGTGTTGCCGATGGAGTAACTTTATCGATGTCTCAAAATTATCCTTTATTAAGAGAGATACTGGATGAAGCTGATATTGTTACTTGTGATAGTGGTTGGGTGCCTCTTTTCCTGAAATGGATTTATGGGATTAAAAGAGAACAGCTTTCGGGGAGCGAACTTTTTTCAAGTATTTTGCATAAAAAAAAGTATAAGATGATGTTTCTCGGCACATCCAACGCCATTTTGAAACCTCTTCGCGAAAATATTTCTAAAATTGATCACAGGATATTGGATATGCCTTTCTCTTCCTTACCTTTTAGGGCTGTGGAAGATTTTAATTACAAAGAAATTGCAAATTCTATCAACATAGAAAATCCCGACATTATTTGGGTTGCCTTAGGGATGCCTAAACAGGAAATTTTCATGTATAATTTAAAACCGCATCTCAATAGAGGAGTTTGTATCGGTGTCGGTGCTGCATTCAAGTTTTTCTCAGGTTTATCCGGTCACAGACGTGCTCCTCAATGGATGATTAAGTGCAAAATAGAATGGATACATCGTATTTTTAGTGAACCTAAAAAACAAATAGGGAGATGTTGGCTGATATTTAAGACGTTCCCACGATTATTTTGTTCGGAATATAAAATAAAGAAAGCAAAAAATGTATAATGACGAAACAATGCTGCTTGCTTTCGTGGCAAGTGTCATCATAGCCGTATTTTCAACTGATCATGTCATTGGATTTTCCAATCGTCAGAAAATGGTTGATGCTGCAAACGAAGAAAGAAAAATACATAAAAAAGCGGTTCCTAACTTGGGAGGAGTTTGCGTTTTTATGGCATCGATGTTCACTTATTTTGCGTTTAGCGGTTATTCCGATGCACTGCGCCCCGATAAACTATTCTCCATATCTATCCTGTTATTTTTCATTGGCGTAAAAGACGATATGGAACCTGTAGCTCCATGGAGAAGGCTTGCTTATGAGTTCCTGTGCGCTTTTTTCATCATATACATTACAGATATTCGCATTACAAACCTGTACGGAATTTTTTTCATTAATGTATTACCCTACTGGACAAGTTTCGCTTTAACGTCTGTGTTTATTGTTGCATGTATAAACGCCTATAACATGATTGATGGCATAGACGGATTGCTGGGCTCTTTATCTCTACTGGGAGCCATTACTTTTGGTGTTATGTTTTATGAATCCGGAGAATGGTTGTGGGCATTATTATGTGTAAGTATTTCCGGTGCATTAGTAGGTTTTTTGATTTTCAACTGGCAGTCGGCTAAAATTTTCATGGGTAACGGAGGCTCCATGTTTATGGGAACAATTTTTGCCTGTATATCTTTGCGTGTAATGCAATTAGAGACTATTACCGGTTCTTTTTTCGCCGTTTCAATGCCTGTAACCATTGCATTAGGAGTAATTGCTGTACCTATTTTTGATATGCTTTCTGTCTTCGTTATTCGGATTTTTCACAAACAATCCCCATTTAAAGCCGACAGGAGACATACACATCATAAATTATTAGACTTAGGATTACAACATTGGCAAGCCGTATTGGTGCTTGTTTTTACAAATATCCTGATTATTGGATTCGCCTACTGGGTACAGGGAACAGGGGCATTAAGATCTATTCTCCTAACATTTGGGTTCTGTATATTCTTGGCATTAGTGTTATTTTTTATTCATTATATTAAATTTCAAGAAAAAACAATCCATTCTTAAAAAATATATGTTTTTAAACATACAAAATTAATTTTTTTCACAAAAAATACTTAACTTTGCCCCGAAATTATTAACGAATGGATAAAAAATTGTTCCATTCCATGGTTTTAATCAAAAATAGTAAAAAATGAAAGAGAAAATCGGAAGTAATGCAGGTATTGTTTGGAATGCATTAAGCGGACACGGAGAAATGAATTTAAAAGACGTGAAAAAAGTGACTAAGCTTACAGAAAAAGACCTGTATGCTGCTCTTGGTTGGTTGTCAAGAGAAGATAAAGTGACGATTGTAGAAAACGACAAAGAAGTTTTTGTTTCTATGGTTTAAGTTTTACACGGAATCATGACACCTACGAAATAAGTACTTTATATTCGTTGAAAAATCATCAAAAGAGTGAACAAAAGTTCACTCTTTTTTTATGCACGAATAATTTTGGTATATTTACCAAATAATTCGTTTCTATGAAACAGCTCATCTACATAACATTCTTTGCAATTTTATTAACCGGCTGCGCGACTGCTAAACAAACAGCTCAAAGGAAATCAGAAAGAGAGGCCAAAGAATTAATTGAGTTTGCAAATAAATATATCGGTACTCATTATGTAGCTGGAGGCACTACCCCTAAAGGATTTGACTGTTCCGGATTTGTTCAGTATTCTTTTAAAAACAGTATCGGATATTCGCTGCCTCGAACCACCAAAGAGCAAGCAAAAATTGGAACCGAAGTCAAGAAGAAAAAATTAAAACAGGGCGATTTGGTTTTTTTCAAGGGAAAAAATGATAAATCTAAAGACATCGGGCATGTCGGCATTGTTACCAAAGCAAACAAAGGAGAATTCTACTTTATTCATGCCGCAAGTTCCGGAGTACGAGTTGACAACAGCAAGTCGAGTTATTACAAAACTCGTTATATAAAAGCCCGCCGCATTATTGGAAGTCAATGAAATATTCAAAAAGATTTTTCGATTGAAAAACTTGTCAATTTCAATAAGAATCATTACTTTTGCACTCGCAAAATAAAACCGCGGGGTGTAGCTCAGCCCGGTTAGAGTACACGTCTGGGGGGCGTGTGGTCGTACGTTCGAATCGTATCACCCCGACAAAAAAATAAAGTCCTCAAAATTTACTAACTTTGAGGACTTGTTTTATTTGTATATAATAAACTTCTATATTTCTACCCAAGATTTATTAGCGACTTTTCCATTTTCAAAAGTAACATCAATTGCTTTAGTTCCTAATTGCCAATGCCATAACTCCGTTTTGCCAAATTCATCCATGTCGATTTCTGATTTAGAATCTGCTTCACCCATAATTTCTATGACTTGTTCATGATTCATCCCATTTGTTAACTTTTCGTAATTCTCTTTTGTGACATTTGTATTAGTAACTCCACTACCACTTGCAAGTGCTAATCCTAAAAATGCGATAATTATAACCGCTGAAAAGAAATGATTAATCTTTAGTTTCATTTTGTACTGTTTTTTGTTTAATAAATATTTGTTTAAAAAATTTGTTCAAAGATAATGCAATAATCCCAAACGCAAAATATATAAGTATATCTTTTATATCTCCGGTACCAACAATTATGTGATATGATTGTAAAATTTCAAATACTATAAATAAAATTGCTACCGAAAACAACCAAAATAATTGAATTTTTCTGCTCCATATTATCAGTATCGCTGAAGTTAACGCATACGCCCAAAGTCCGTCAGGGATATAATTCCTGATAAATTGCTTTACGGGAAAAGAATAAATGATTACACCAACACAAATGGGCAAAAATACATTCAGCAATATATCAGCTAAAATCAACAGTGTTTTTTTTCTAAGCACATTTTTTTATTACTTAACAATTGACAAATATATAAAAAACAGAATAAACAACAAAACGTTTCACCCAAATATGAGAAAAAATTACTAATTTTGCGACCGATTTTGTAATAATGTCCAATATAAATAAAGTAAAAGTAATTATGATTTATTCTCACGAAGTAGAACACATGTGTGTTGTGAAAAAAGGAGCAAATCATGCTTCTGCACCGATACCGGAAGAAGGTAAATGGGTAAGAGCAAAAGAAGTGAAAGACATTTCAGGTTTGACTCATGGTGTTGGTTGGTGTGCTCCTCAACAAGGAACATGTAAACTGACATTGAACGTAAAAGACGGTATTATTCAAGAAGCTCTTGTAGAAACAGTTGGTTGTTCAGGTATGACTCACTCGGCTGCTATGGCTTCTGAAATTCTTCCCGGAAAAACAATCCTCGAAGCATTGAATACCGACCTGGTTTGTGATGCTATCAACACAGCAATGCGCGAATTATTCCTTCAAATCGCTTACGGGCGTACACAATCTGCTTTCTCTGAAGGCGGACTTCCTATCGGAGCCGGTTTGGAAGACTTAGGAAAAGGTCTTCGTTCACAAGTTGGAACCATGTTCGGAACATTGGCAAAAGGTCCCCGTTATCTTGAAATGGCAGAAGGTTATTGCACACGCATGGCATTAGATGCTGACAACGAAGTAATCGGTTACGAATTTATCCACTTAGGTAAGTTTATGGACGATGTGAAAAAAGGAACTGATGCAAACGAGGCTTTGAAAAAAGCAACAAGCAATTATGGTCGCTTTGCTGAAGCCGCTAAATATATTGACCCACGTCACGATTAATTAATATTTAAATTCTAAATTAAAATGAAAAGAGAAGTAAAATTTGAAAGTCAAGACCGTAGAATTGATAATATTAATAAGGTATTAAATTCTTACGGCATTAAAAATATTACAGAAGCAGAAGCTATCTGTATGGAAAAAGGCATTGATGCTTACCTAATTTGTGAAGAAACACAACCAATCTGTTTTGAAAACGCCAAATGGGCTTACGTTGTAGGTGGTGCAATCGCAATCAAAAAAGGTTGCAAAAACGCTGCTGATGCTGCTGAAGCTATCGGTGAAGGTTTGCAAGCCTTCTGTATCGCAGGTTCTGTAGCTGACGACCGTAAAGTAGGTATCGGACACGGAAACTTGGCTGCTCGTCTTCTTCGCGAAGAAACAAAATGTTTCGCATTCTTGGCAGGACACGAATCTTTCGCTGCTGCCGAAGGTGCTATCAAAATTGCCGAAATGGCAAACAAAGTGCGTAAAGAGCCTTTGCGCGTAATCTTGAACGGTCTTGGAAAAGACGCTGCAATGATTATTTCACGTATCAACGGTTTCACTTATGTGCAAACTCAATTCGACTATATGACAGGCGATTTGAACGTAGTGAACACAAAAGCATACTCTAATGGCCTTCGTGCTAAAGTAAAATGCTACGGTGTGGATGATGTTCGCGAAGGTGTGGCAGTAATGCGTACCGAAGGTGTTGACGTATCTATCACAGGTAACTCAACCAACCCAACCCGTTTCCAACACCCGGTTGCCGGAACATACAAAAAAGAATGTATGGAAAACGGCAAAAAATACTTCTCAGTAGCTTCAGGTGGTGGTACAGGACGTACTTTGCACCCAGATAATATGGCTGCTGGTCCTGCTTCTTATGGTATGACCGACACTATGGGTCGTATGCACGGAGATGCTCAATTTGCCGGTTCTTCATCAGTTCCTGCTCACGTAGAAATGATGGGATTCTTAGGAATGGGTAATAATCCGATGGTAGGAGCTACTGTGGCAGTGGCTGTTTCTATTGAGGAGGCAAGCAAGTAAGAAAATTTTTCTTTTATATAATGAACTCCTGTGATGTGAAAATTGCAGGAGTTTTTTGTGCTTTTGGAGGTTGTTTTGCGACTTATATGCGACCATTTTTGAAAAAATGCGAAATGGTCGCAAAAACGCTCTTAATTTTCTGATTTATAGATGGATATAAAATCTCAACTGACTTTTCCAAGTGTCTAATTTCAAACAATTATGCAATGGAAAGAAGTTCATTTGCGACCATTTTTGCAATCAGAGAGAGTAAAATTAGGAAAAACGGCACAACGCCTATTGAGGTAACGATTAACGTTAATGGCGAAAGATGCTCATTTTCAACAGGTAAGAATGTAAATCCTGAAAATTGGGATTTTATCAGACAAGAAGTGAAAGGTAAAAGCGACGAGGCTAAGGCTCTGAACAAATACCTAAAAACGGTAAAAACAGCACTATATAATAAAGAATCAGACCTATTGGAAAGAGGATTTATTATTACTGCCAACCTGTTAAGAAATGCCTATTTTGACAAGGTTGAAGTTCTGAAAGAGAAATCTTTATTTAATGTCTTTGAAGAACACAACGAACAACAAATGGCAATGATTGGCAACGGTATTTCAAAATCTACTCATTGGGTTTCGGAATATACCTTGCGTTTGTGCAAGGATTATGTAACAGAGAAGTTTCAACGGAAAGATATTTATTTGCGAGAATTGAATATTAATTTTATTAAAGACTTTCACATATACTTGCTTAAACGAATGAAACAAAATACTTGCAGCAAGCATTTGAAGTTAGTAAAAAAGATTATCAATATTGCTGTGGCAAATTCGTATATGACATTTAATCCGTTTGCGCCTTACAAAGTTGAGCGTACACCGGTTGAAATTGAATTTTTAGACGAGGAAGAATTGCGTCGAATTATCAATTATGACTTTGTGTTACCAAGATTAGAAAGAGCAAGAGATTTATTTTTGTTTGCCTGTATGACAGGTTTGTCTTATATCGACATCAAAACATTGAACTCCGAACATTTTGAGAAAGACAAAGAGGGCAGGGTTTGGATAAAGAAACGAAGAATAAAAACCGGTGTATTGTCAAGAGTTCCGTTGTTGCCTTTGGCAAAAATGGTTTTGGAAAAATACAAAAATTCGGGAAAGATGTTACCCATGTTAGACCCTGCGGACATTAATAAGTATCTGAAAGATATTGCGATTCTCTGTAATATCAATAAACGGATAACTTTTCACACAAGCAGGCACACATTTGCAAGTACGGTAACTTTAGCAAATAATATCTCTTTGGAAGTGGTATCTAAAATGTTGGGACATACCAATACTCGAATGACAAGCCATTATGCCAAACTCGTTGACGAATCAATAAGCAAACAAATGGATAAGATTGTAGATTTATATTCAGAGAGCGAATAACTCTAAAAAGATTTGCCATTGTAGCATCTATTTGGATAACTCTGTAAATTCACAGATTGATGCTATAATGACAAATTTGTTGCGAGATTTTATTAACAATATTTTTTTATTTTTCACAAACAATACATCTCTTTATTGTTAAATATTTAAATAAATAACACTATTTTTGTAAAGTATAGAGAAAACAAAATGATTATTTAATCAACAAAGAAAATTATGGCTGAATTTAGTATTAACAATGTATCAAAATCTAAATTGACAGACGAGGGAATATTTGTCAGAGAATTATTAGAGCTACTTAATTTGGAAGATGAATTAAACAAAGCTTTATTAAAGGCCTTAGATATTGAAAGCTCAAAAGAAGATTTCATTAATATTTTAGGTGCAAAAAAATTAGTAACTATTCAGAAAGGTGTAAATAATAGATTCTATAAAGAGGATTTTATAAGTTCTTTAAATGATATTGCAGTATATGTCAATGATGACAAGTTAACACTTTGCTTTACCGATTTGAGTAAGAGTGAATATTTTTCACAATTGGGTATGTCTTCCATAGATGCCATTCCTAAATATTCATCAAAAAGTGATTTTTTTTCTTGGCTATATGGAATGGATAAGTATGCTAATGAATTAGTTAAGAATAGATTAGATGAAATATTGTCTTATAATCTTGACTTACTAAGGAAACAAGATATAGGAGGAAAAGAACGAAAATATCGCATACTCCAAGATTTACATAATAAACAGTTTTATGTACGTGCAATCATATCTTTAGACCGGTATAATAATTACGACAATAACATAACTGTGGTAATAGCTTTGTTATCTCTCCATAAAAAGATGAAAGAGATAGGTGTAACTTACGCTTTAAATAGGATTGAATATAACGAATCTTATATAAGAATTTTTTTTGAGGAAGACGCAAAAAAAGAACTAAAAGGATTAGGATTTGTAAAGAATATAATCGAAGTTTCTAATGATGAAGTAAAAAGAGAGGCACTCAAATTTGATGCAATAAGTAATATTGAATTTATTGATTCTGAAAATAATCCACAAGAAATAGTTATTCAACCGTCTTTTTCTAATCGACCTAAAATCAAAACTAATATATTAGCAATTACTCATAGTATGAGCCCTAATAAATTTGTCCAAAAATTAGAGGAAATTGAAAATTCTGTAAAAATACACGATGAATTATTTACGTTGATTAACGAAATCTCTAAAATAAAAAATCCTCGGCAAATAATGTTTTTAGTTAAAAATAAGGTTAAGAATGCAAGAGGTGAAAGTTTTAAAAAACATAGAGATAAAATACAAAAAATTATAGATACACATATTGTTGATAATATGATTCAACTATTAACTCTATTTAAAAAAATGGAGTTGGTTACAGAAAATGACATTGAAGCTAGTGAATATATTAGATACATTATGTATGAGTCATTAATTGAGCGAAGATAAAATTATCAAATTAAAACTGATTTATCATTATCAGAAGATAATTTAAATATAAAGACCGTTTTCATTATGGGAACGGTCTTTTTTGTACTTTTGCTAAAAACAATTATACTTCATGGCAAATATTCATATCAACTCGGAACACCTACAATTAGCAGAGCCGTTAATGGAAAAATACTACGATTATCATTCCACTATGCTAATTGACGAAATAAAGCATTGTGTCGAAAATAGCGGAATTGATTACATGAAAGATTTAAACATTGATTATGACCTATCATTTAGAGAACACAAGGACTTGACTTTTGCCGTAACCACCCCATACAAAGAAGAAATACACGAACATTTTAGCAATTATTTTTCCTTACAAAGCGAAGACGAAGACGAAACGATTACCGACGACGATATTGTTTATCTCTGTTTAACTTTCATATCTTACATTTACCACAAAGAAATCAAAGGCTTATTTAATCGTTCCTGTATTATTGAAATCTTAGACATTCAATATCAAAATATTTTGCATAATCAAATCTATCCCGAAATGTTGGCTTTATACAAAATGGTATTAGAATCCAAATCAAAGAGAAAAAGAGGCTCAACAGTAACAATTAGCTACAAACAGGATAAAATAGATGTAAATTCCGCAGCATGGTTTTTGGATGATTTGGAAAAATACTTTAAAGACCGCTTTCCTAATTTGACACTTGAAAAGATTAACCAATTATTACCGGATAACAGAGGCAAAGCCGGAAGAAAATTTCAAAACCGGATAACAAACAATCTAATTTGGGGTACATATCAATTATTGTATAATCATCATTCCAAATTTAAAAACTCCAAAACACGAATAAGCGAAGATATTTGCACTTTCATTATTGCCTATTTGGATTATCTGAATATTCTTCATGATTTGATTCTAGTAAATGTGAGGGATTGGTTAAAAGATATGCTAAAACGAGATTATACGCCTCAATGGGATTTACTTTGGCGCAATGCCTTTTCAAATATTCAAGAAAAACAACCGGAAAATCCATTTGAAAGATTAAACCAACCCTCTCGCAGATACAATTTATCTAATTTATAATTAGCTGAATTTGAGTGTGATTACTTAATATAGGTAAGTATCACAACAATAAAAGCACCTAAAGAAATTATAATTGAAAAACAAGCGATGATTAAAGCATATTTTGATAGATTGCGAGTTTGTCGGCTATATTCTAATCCTTGTTCTTCACGATATTCTCGTTTTAATCCACCATTATACTTTCTTAATTCCATATTACAAAAGTTTTGACAAATGTATAAATAAATTTATTAAACAATCAATTATAAATCTACCTGAAATGATTTTGAACAATTAAAGCCTGATTTTCAACAACTTACCTTTATAA
This sequence comes from Dysgonamonadaceae bacterium, assembly GCA_031253625.1. GTDB lineage: Bacteria > Bacteroidota > Bacteroidia > Bacteroidales > Azobacteroidaceae > JAIRVZ01. The sequence continues at coordinate 30,696 of JAIRVZ010000075.1, read as the reverse complement.
TTCTTCCCATTCTGATATTTTGGGAGTAATTAAGCCGTTTTTTGGTTATAATTACTCCCCACACCCGTTTTCACTCTCCTATACCTTTGCATCATCAAACAGTTGCGCAACTCGCTGATAAAATAGTATAAACTTATAAAAACGTAAAAAAATGAAAGCGTTACAAGAAACAAAAGAAAGCGGAAACGCAAAAGTAAATGAGAGTGTAAACGAAGTTTCAACTTCAAGTGTTAATCCTTTTAATTTTTCAGAAATGTTTAAGTTAGAAATCAATTTCAACGCTGCGGAAGAAACTGCTGCAATAAGCAATCTACCCGCATTAGAGAGAATCTGTGAACTTGCAAACAATGCTTACTACTTTGTTATGCAACCGAAGAACAACCGCAAAGGCAATGCTTATATGTGGATTAAAGCAACTAAACAAGGCGAAGACCGAGAAGAATTTGCTTTGTATGTGAATGAAGATGTTCTGAATGTTGTTGTATCTATCCTAACCGGAAAAACCGCCAATATCTCAGGCGTTAATGCCGACAACTTGGAAGATTTCAATAAAAAAATCCAAAATTTTGAATATGTGTTGTTCAGAGCAGAAAAAGAGCAAGGCAGAACAATGAAAAAGACCTACTCAACAACCGGTCAAACATATTCAAGCTACTACAAACGAGGCGTAATAACTTATAAGCCTTATTTGAATCCCGAACTTAAAGCGTACTTAGTCGCTTAATAATCAACTAAAAGGGTGGGTAAAATTACCTGCCCTTTTGTTTTTCAAACTCTATCTACTAATCTGTAAAAATAATTCACAATGATAGCAACAAATATAACAATCAGTCAGGGACAATTTTTAGAAGATGTTTTGCCGGAAATTCCAACAAATACAATTTTAGCAAAAACAGTAACCGGAATAGGCGCAACCACATTAGAAATCAAATCAAAGCGTCATTCCATAATTATAGAGCCAAATGTACCGGTAATTAAAGGAAAGAAACAAAAACATAAAAATCTGTTAGGAGTGCATGAGGGTATATCCGTTAATGATATAATTCCTTATTTGGAAAAACCGCTTAAAAAAGGCGAATATAAAAAAATCATGACAACTCCCGAAAGTTTTAACAAAGTCATACGAGCAATGGAATTATTACAAATCAACTATGAACAAGATTATATGTTACTTTTTGACGAATGTGATAAAATCATTAAAGATATAGACTATCGGGAAACCATTGCATTTCCGATTGAGAACTTTTTTCTTTTCGACAACAAGGCTTTTGTTTCGGCAACTCCGATTTTACCAAGCGACCCCCGATTTGAAGAACAAGGCTTTCAAGTAATGAAAATTACTCCCGATTACGATTATACTAAAAAAATGCAGTTAGTAACTACCAATAATGTTGTGGCTGTATTTCGTAAAATAATGGCAATGTGTGAAAATCGACAAGTTTGTATTTTCTTAAATTCAACAGATACAATTCTTGCAATCATTCAAAAGTTTGGCTTAGAAAGTCAATCTAAAGTATTTTGTTCGCAGGATAGTGTTGAGAAACTAAACAAATTAGGATATGCAAACGCTTTTTCGGATTTACAATTTGACAGTAAACAATATGTAAAATTAGCACAGTACACATTTTTTACAAGCCGATTCTTTTCCGCAGTTGATATTGATTTACAAACACAACCGACAACAGTAATCATTTCCGGTTTATTCTATGCAAAACATTCCATGATTGACCCACACACAGAGGCAATACAAATATTAGGGCGTTTCAGAAACGGCACAGGCGCAATAATCCATGTATCTAACATTGATACTGATTTGCCCTATAAAACACCGGAACAATTAAAAAACTATTTGGACGGTTGCCACGAAGTATATATGCAAATCAAACTTTTATTTGAAACTGCAACCGGAGAAGGAGTGAAAGAAACATTAAAAGAGGCGTTGGAGAGAGTTACATACGCCAAATACGTTGACGAAGACGGCAACAAAAAACACTTTGCTATTGATAATTATTTTGACGAAGAAAGGGTAAAAAGTTATTACACACATCATCACAACTTGATACAGGCATATCTTGATAGCGACCATTTTGTATTAACGCATCAACACAGACCATTTCAGTTAGGCGACGAAGACCGCTTGAAAATAAGCAGAGCCGACAACAAGAAAGAAAAACGCACCACAATTATTGAACAGTTAGATTTGCTTAATGGCGAAGAAAATGTTTATGACGAGCCATTATTTAGGGAATTTCGAGATTCATTGCACAGAGAAGACAGTTTAATAGTGGAAGTTTACGAGGCATTAGGCGCAAATTATGCAAAACGATATTTGATGTCCGATAAAATAATGAAATTGGATTTGATAAAATACCGGAACGAAACCGGCAAAGATTTATTTGCAATTATGACTTCAATTTATGCCATTTTTGAAGAAAGGAAAAAATATCCGATTGGCTATATAAAAACAATGATAAGAAAAATTTACAGTTCTTATAGCGATAACACCAAATATCCGGCAAAGAAAATTAAGGACTTCTTTGAGGTAAACGAAAATGTTTGGGTAAACAGACAAAGGGGATATTTGCTGATAAGTAAGCGTTATTAGACGAAATAGTTAATGCAACATTTTTTAAAATATATCGGTTTTATACCCCCAGAATAGAAAATGTTGCACATTTGAAATTCCAAATGAAAAACAGCCCCTAAAACTCATTTTTTATATTTGAGAGTTAGGGGTTGTTTGATTTTTAATGATAAGGTATTGTTTTACGTTGGAATTGGTAAAACTGTGTTATAAATTCCCCGAAACACTTTGACTAGAATAAAAACATTACAAATAGCTATAAATCAGCAAATAAGATAATGCCGCACACACTCGTAATTGTAACCCTATCCTTAAAAATACCCCTACCTATAAGCAAAAAGTAAAAAATAGCGCATAAATGACGGTTCAGATACATTTTAAGTCCCCTCCGACTTATGATAAGGGAACGATTTCTTTTTATGTGTAAACGTGCTGTAAAAAAGGCACTTAGAGAAACCGGTTTTGTGAAAACCATTTCAAAGTTGATTTTAGCCAACTTATATATTAAGCCTTTTTCCCTATCTAAACAACTGAAAACAAGCCAAAAAAGCAAATTAATCGAAAATAAAACAAATTATTAACTCACAAATGAAAGCCGTTCAAAAGATGGCTTTTCTTAAAGTTGCAATTTATAATCCGACGTATTTAAAACGCTATTAATCAATTAAAAAGTAATCATTATGAAATATGTTGTATATTACAGAGTAAGCACCAAGCGACAAGGATTGTCGGGATTGGGCTTAGAGGCACAAAAGACTATCGTAGATAATTTTATTAAGAATAATACAGTTATTGCGGAGTTTACAGAAATAGAAACCGGTAAAAGTGTTAACAGGCCGCAATTAAATAATGCTTTAGCTTGCTGTAAGGCAAATAATGCCACTTTGCTCGTGGCTAAATTAGACCGCTTGGCGAGGAATCTACATTTTGTTACTTCTTTACAAGCGGCAAACATTGACTTTGTTTGCTGCGATATGGCGACTGCTAATCGGCTTACGATTCATATTATCGCAGCTATTGCCGAGAATGAGGCTCAATTAATCAGCCAAAGGACAAAACAGGCACTTGCCGAAAAGAAAAAGCAAGGTGTTAAGTTAGGGAATCCATACAATAACGGATTAACTTCTAATTCCATTGCCAAAGGTAGAAATATAAGAATAGAAAATGCCTTGAACAACGACCGGAATAAGCAAGCCGGAACACTTATACTTTCGATGCGGAACAATGGCGCAAAATGGAGTGAAATAGCTAGCCAACTAAACGCAAACGGTTTCAAAACGAGGCGAGAATGTAATTTTGATATTACAGCCGTAAAAAGATTGCATAGTAGATATGTAGAAAAAAATCTTAAATGTTTTGTGTGAGAAATAAAATGCTTTGCGTTATCTTTGTGGCAATTCCGAATGATATAGCGTTATTATTTGGAAGGACATTTTGGTAACGTAGCGTTTTAAAATATTATCCCTCTTTCAATCTCGCAAAGTTTGATATACTACAAGGGGTAATAGCAACAAACGCCTACGTTTTATGTGGTGTATATTTATTATATGCTATATAAGCGTAGGTTACTGTTGCTTATCGTTGTAGTAGTTTTGCGAGAACTGAAAGGCGATAAGTTTAAACAGTTTCCTGCGCTTTCGTATTTTAAATAATTTATAAACAAGTCTTTTGAATGGGAAACGGAAAGACGAAATAATATTTTAAAGTTATGGCTATTGATATTATTGGGAATTTATTATTGTTATTAGTTACTTCTGCAATGGTAGGTTTAATGATTGGTGGAGTAGTGATTTGTTTGGGTATTATTAACGGAATAGGCTCATTGTTAAAAAAAGGTTTTAAACTTGAACTATCTGACAATATAACTAATGTTATTATGACTGTTATAGGAGTTATATTCGGATTGATAGTGCTTGTAAATGGGGATTTATCAGAGCCAACAGTAACACAATCCAAAATTTATATAAGCATTTTTGACAACACCGAAGTAACAGATAAACAAGTTGAACGAGAAAAGGAAGTAAATAATACTTTTAAAAACGACAATGAAGTGATTGATGCCGTATTATATAAATATGGAGTAGGCTCAAAAATAAAAGGTTATACTATTAGTACTTCCACAGAGTATTATCAAGTTGGTGGTTCATATTACGATAGTAAACGGTCATTTATTGTTGGTTTTAATCTTACAAATGGTCGTGTTGCATATCTTAAAGGTGTCGCTACGAAAAAAAACGGTAATATTAAAGTAAAAGTAAATGAAGTAATTTTAGAATAAACAAATATTATGGAATATATAGAAAAAAGAGGCGATATTTATTTCGCCAAGCAAGGAGATGTCGAAATTGACAATAAAACTACATTTCAATCAAGATGTAATTTTCAAGGTGTAAGTGGTGCAAAAGTTCGATTTACAATCAACAGCTTTGAAATAGAGTGGTATAGTAATTTTGGTTATGGAAGTTGGTCGTCAAGTTTTGTATCTGTGAAATACAAGAGTATGCAAATAAGACACTATCCAAATATTGACACGACAACTAAATTTGTCAATATTTTGAACGAGTATGTTTGTATTCAAGGCGAGGAAAAAGATAAAATCATTGTAGAACTTGCTAATGTTATAGCGCATTGTACTAATGAAATGAATGAGCATGGCATTCCGATTTACACTTCTATTCCAATAGAAGAATTAAAAGGAAAAAGTATGACAAATATTTACTTCCTCATAAAAAAAATGAAAGAAGATATTAGTTATTTGCAGGAAGAAGGCGATAAATTAAATACTAAATAAAGAGAACAATCGGGACAAGATTGATTTTTACTTAAATGAAAGAATTAATTTTGTCCTGATTGTGTAATGAAAAAATTGTAAAAATCATTTACTGTCAAATACTATAACAATGGAAGAAATAACAGACGAAATATTACTATTGCTTGCAAAAGAATATAGTAAGACAATGGATAAACGAGAAGTGTTTAAGATAATATTAGAAGAACGAGATTTAAGACCAAGTGTCGAATATGAATTGTCAAGGCTTAAAGGAATTTTTATAGATTACTGTTATGTAGCCTTAATGAGTGATAAATTAATATTTATAAATTCACTAAAAGAAGTTTTAGGAGTTCCGAAAAATGAAAGAAAATGGGAAAATGCCTCGCATATATTAAAAGAGGCAAAAAGACATTATAACGAAGATAAAATCGGAACACACAAGATTTTGTCAGATGCTTTGAATGAGTATATGAAATTACAAAACATTATTTCTATTGAATCATCAAATATTGATTTATGCAACCATTCATTTATATTCATAGATAAGCCAAAAGATTTAGTTATTTTTGAAAATAAATTACACGAAATGTTAGGCTATTCTTCCTCAATAAAACGACTTCTTAGACAATCGGATAAAATACTTCTCATTAAACTGATTAATGATTTTAAAGAGAAATATCCGAATTTATCCAATTCAAACCCCGAAATTGAACCCACAGTAACTAAGTATAAGAGATTATTTAAACAGTTCCATGAGTTATCTTTGGGTAATTATCATAAATATTATTATGGCTGGTTTGAACAAGTGGATAAGAAATTTGCCCAGCAATTTTATGATAAGCTATTTTTTTACAATAAAAGTTACTATGAGAATGAAAATCTTTTTATTAGCAATTACAATGATTACTTCGTGTAATGGCAAGAAACAGCGAGAAATTAATACAGTTTCAAATTAAATAACAAACGGTAAGTGTGAAAATCATTTGCCATAAAATAAAAACAAAATGAAAATGAAAATCTACTTTTTAACATTCTTAGTCTTACTTTGTGTATCATGTAAAGATAAGAAAGTAAGCACAGTACAAGCGGAACAAAATGTATCTACTATTGATACAACCTTTCAAAAGATTGCTGAAAATGCTTTGAATAATCAATTGGAAGTATTAAACGCTGATGCAGGAATTGCTATTGTTATGGATGTTGAAACAGGAACTATTAAAGCCGTTGCAAACAAGAATTTATCTGAAAACGATACAATCGAAACAGCATCTTTGTTCAAAGTGCCTTGCATGATAGTTGCTTTAGATGATAGCATTGTTTCTCCTAATGATAAAATTGATACAGGAGACGGAATCCTTAATTATAAAGGCGTTACAATTAAGGATATTACTTCCGATAAAGGCGGTTATGGAAAAATCACAGCTGAACAAGTTATTATGTTTTCTTCCAATGTAGGAACTGCAAAAATTATTCTGCAAGGATATGAAAATAATCCTAATAAATTTATTGACGGATTGCATAACTTAGGATTTGTCGATATTCCGAAAGATAGACCTATCACCGATTATTTATCGTTAGGGAGTGGAATAAAAATTCCTGCGATTGAAATGCTGCAATTTTATAATTCCATTGCCAACGGAACGGTAAAATGTTCTCCTACTACTTTAGAGGCTATCAAAAAAATGTTAGTCAATGTTGTAAATAATAATACAGGCACAGGCTATCCTGCAAAATCGGATATTATTAAAATTGCAGGAAAAACAGGGGGACTGAAAAACACTGCTTTGTTTTGTGGTTATTTCCCTGCTGACAGTCCTAAATATTCTTGTATCGTAATAATCGACAATCCGAAAAATGGCAACATTTCGGGTGGAGTAATGGCAGGAACGGTATTGAAAGAGATTGCCGAAAATATTAGTCAATAGTACAAAAGTAATAGTGGCAAGCCTGCAAAATGGTTTGCGACTTATATGCGACTATATTAAAAAAAATTAAGTGATAAATAACAGGGAAAGTTCTTTTAAATGATTTTTATAAATCTGTATTTCAGATAATTACAGAGAGTTTTATTAAGAAAGCAAACTGAAAAACAGCAGCGAAAAACAGTATGACCGACACCATGGGTCGTATGCATGGAGATGCTCAATTTGCCGGTTCTTCATCAGTTCCTGCTCACGTTGAAATGATGGGATTCTTAGGTATGGGTAACAATCCGATGGTAGGAGCTACTGTTGCAGTAGCGGTTTGCATCGAAGAGGCAAGCAAGTAAGAAAATTTTTCTTTTATATAATGAACTCCTGTGATGTAAAAATTGCAGGAGTTTTTTTGTGCTTTTGCGACTTATATGCGACCATTTTTGAAAACCTGTTCGAAAGCTATCGCGCCCGCTCTATCTCTCGTAAATTTTCCATTTTCTTTTTTTGCAAAAAGCCGTAAACATCTTCTAAATGTTCGGTAACTTTTTGTTGGCCAAATTCGTAGACCTTGATTACCAAGCCATCTAAGAAATCACGGTCGTGAGAGACCACGATTAATGTGCCGTCGAAATCTACCAAAGCTTGTTTTAGAATATCTTTGGTTTTCATATCTAAGTGATTGGTAGGCTCATCGAGAATCAGCAGATTGACAGGTTCAAGCAATAGTTTAATCATGGCAAGGCGTGTTCTTTCGCCTCCAGAAAGCACTTTTACTTTTTTGTCAATATCTTCGCGCCCAAACATAAACGCTCCCAAAATATCACGTATTTTAGTGCGTATATCTCCAACGGCAATGTCGTCGATTGTTTGAAAAACAGTTAAACTTTCGTCAAGCAGAGATGCTTGATTTTGAGCGAAATAACCGATTTTTACATTGTGGCCTAAGGTTAGGTTTCCATCAAAAGGAATTTCACCCATGATACACTTGACCAATGTTGATTTTCCTTCACCGTTTCGTCCTACAAAAGCGACTTTTTGTCCTCGTTCTATCGTGAAATTGGCATTTGAAAAAATCAATTTTTCGTCGTATTTTTTCCCTACCCCATCACCCACAACCGGATAACTTCCCGAACGGGGAGACGGCGGAAACCGCAACTTCAATGCAGATGTATCTTCTTCGTCAACCTCTATCAAATCTAACTTTTCGAGCATTTTTACACGCGACTGTACTTGCAGCGTCTTGGAATACGTGCCTTTGAAACGCTCGATAAACTCCTGCGTTTCGGCTATCATTTTTTGCTGTTCTTCGTACTGTTTTTGCTGTTGCTCGCGACGCTCTTTTCTTAATTCGAGGTAATGAGAATAAGTTGCTTTATAATCGTAGATGCGCCCCATGGTAACTTCGATGGTGCGTGTGGTAACATTATCAACAAACGTTTTGTCATGCGAGATGAGAACAACCGCCTTGCCTGCATTAATCAAAAAATCTTCGAACCACTGTATCGAATCGATATCCAAATGGTTTGTCGGCTCGTCGAGCAGAATCACATCAGGATTCCGGAGCAGGATTTTTGCTAATTCTATCCGCATTCGCCAACCTCCACTGAATTCACTTGTCGGACGAGTAAAATCAGACCGCTCAAATCCAAGTCCCATCAGCGTTTTTTCAACGTCGGCATCGAAATTTGTTTCTTCTATGCTGTAATATTTTTCGCTTAAGGCCGATACTTGTTCGATGATTTGCATATATTCGTCAGACTCGTAATCTGTACGAATGGTCAGTTCATCGTTCAACCGGTCGATTTCCGCTTTCAGTTCGTGCAAATGCGCGAAAGCTTGTGCCGTTTCCTCAAAAACGGTACGGTTATCTTCGGTCATCAAGTGCTGCGGAAGATAAGCAATTGTGAAATCTTTGGGAGCAGAAACACGTCCTCTCGAAGGCTCACGCACTCCGGCAAGGATTTTTAGCAAAGTAGATTTTCCCGCACCGTTTTTACCCATCAAGGCAATACGGTCTTTGGGATTAATCACAAAAGAAATATTGGAAAATAATGCTGTGCCGCCAAATTCAACGGTAAGTCCATCAACAGAAACCATTCTTTACTTCTGTTGGATAATTTCAACCAACTCAAGTTCAAAAACTAATGCAGAATAGGGGGGAATAGAACCTTTTCCCTGAGAACCATACCCCAAATTCCATGGAATTTGTATTTCCCACTTTTCTCCCACTTGCATATTTTGAAATGCAATGGTGAAACCTTGTATTATTCCGCCACCTACACTAAATTCTGTAATTCGACCGGTGGCATCTTCAAAAACAGTTCCATCGAAAAATGACCCCTTATAACGAGCCTTTACTTTATCAGTAAAAAGCGGAAAATCTTTACTTTCACTCCCTTGAAGTACCTTACGATAGATAGTACCAGGACCTTGAGGTATGGTAACTGCCTCATATTCCGGATTATTTCTGATTGCTTCGATATGCGCCTCATTTTTCGCTCTCCATTCGGCATAAGCAGAGCTGTTATCGTCTTTATCTTTGCACGATTGAAAAGCAAAAGCAAACAACGGAATCAACAAAAAATAAAATAACTTGCTTTTCATTATTCAACAATTTTCTTTAGTAAATTTTTAACGCTGACTTTATCCGCTATAATATCGCGGAGTGCAGAGATTGCAACACGTTCTTGTTCCATTGTGTCGCGGTGACGAATAGTAACGCAGTTGTCATTCAAACTATCATAATCTATTGTTACACAATAAGGTGTTCCGATGGCATCCTGACGGCGATAACGTTTTCCAACCGTATCTTTTTCGTCGTATTGGCAATTGAATTCGAATTTCAATTCGTTCATGATTTTGCGAGCCATTTCGGGAAGACCATCTTTTTTAACCAAAGGAAGAATGGCTAACTTTATGGGAGCCAACGCGGGAGGTAATTTCAATACCACGCGGGTATCTCCGCCTTCTAATTCTTCTTCGCAGAAAGAACCAGCCATGATGCTCAAGAACATGCGGTCAACACCGATCGATGTTTCTATCACATAAGGAACGTATGATTGATTTAATTCGGGATCGAAATATTGTATTTTCTTGCCTGAATATTTTTCATGACTGCCTAAATCGAAATCTGTGCGGGAGTGGATTCCTTCTACTTCTTTGAATCCGAATGGCATACGGAATTCGATGTCGGTAGCAGCATTCGCGTAGTGAGCCAGCTTTTCATGGTCATGGTAACGATACATGCTATCGCCCATACCGAGCGCTTTGTGCCATTTCAAGCGGATTTCTTTCCATTTGGCAAACCATTCCAATTCTTCTCCCGGACGAACAAAGAATTGCATTTCCATTTGTTCGAATTCGCGCATGCGAAAAATAAATTGGCGAGCAACGATTTCGTTCCGGAAAGCTTTACCTATTTGCGCGATGCCGAAAGGAACTTTCATGCGACCGCTTTTTTGTACGTTCAGGAAGTTGACGAATATACCTTGTGCAGTTTCCGGACGAAGATAAATTTTCATCGCTCCGTCGGAAGTTGAACCCATTTCGGTAGAGAACATCAAGTTAAACTGTCGTACATCCGTCCAGTTGCGTGTTCCGGAAATCGGACAAACAACTTCATAATCCAAAATAATTTGGCGCAACTCTTCCAAATTACTGTCGTTTAATGCTTTAGCAAAACGAGCATGAAGTTCGTCTTTCTTCTCCTGATTTTCCAACACACGAGGATTAGTGCTCAAAAATTGCTCTTTATCAAAAGCTTCACCGAATTTCTTTTCAGCTTTTTCGACTTCCTTATTGATTTTATCTTCGAATTTCGCGAGTTGTTCTTCGATTAAAACATCTGCACGATAGCGTTTTTTAGAATCTTTATTGTCAATCAACGGATCGTTGAAAGCATCTACGTGCCCTGAGGCTTTCCAAATGGTCGGGTGCATGAAAATAGCCGAATCGATACCGACTACATTTTCATTTAACAATGTCATGCTGTCCCACCAATATTTTTTGATATTGTTTTTTAATTCTACACCGTTTTGTCCGTAGTCATAAACGGCTCCTAAGCCATCATATATTTCGGATGAAGGGAAAACAAATCCGTATTCTTTACAATGTGATACTAATTTTTTAAAAACATCTTCTTGCTGTGCCATATTATTTTCAATTAAAAGAGGTGCAAAGTAAGCAAATTTTAGCCACAATAGCAACTCAATGATGATATTCGATCAATCCTTTTAACGGATTTCGGGTGATTTCTCCGGGTCTGATTCCATTTGTAAGGCAGGCATCTCTCAAAATGTCTTCAAAACAGGCAGCGAGAGATCCGGTAAAATGCACCGGATAATCCATATAGTTATATTTCATAACATTTTTTGTTATGAAATTCGAAAACGCATTGAATATCAAATCGTACATAGCCGGTTCGTTGATATTTTTTGCAATAAACTCTGTAAATTGTGCCAAGTAGCGATCAGGGAAAGTTTTTTTATAGACTGATTCTACAATTTCTTGCGGAGAAGTATAATAATACTTCATGAAATCTTCATATAAACGATTGGAATATTGATTATTCAACAAATTATTGATAAATATTTTTCCGATAATAACCCTACTGCCTTCATCTCCTAAAATATATCCTAATGGAGAAACATTTTTTTCAACAAGGAAACCATTGTAAAAGCATGAATTTGAACCGGTTCCTAAAATACATGCAATCCCCGGTTCTCGTCCGCACGACGCACGGGCGGCGGCCAACAGGTCACTTTCAACTTCAATATTTACTCCCGGTATATGATGTGCTAAAACTTTTCTGACAATTTCTTGTTTTTGAGGAAAAAAGCAGCCTGCTCCATAAAAATGAATCGAGTCAACATTTTCTATGCTCATTTTTTCGCAAACCTCCGAAACGATTATCTCAATATCTTCTTCTTCCTGATAAAAAGGATTGATTCCTCTGGTTTGAAAAACAACATCCGACATATCGCTTATTACCCAATTGCATCGAGTAAAACCGCTGTATGCTATCAATTTCGAATCTCTCATGGTTGATTTATTGAAAAATAAAGGCGCAAAGTTAATTTAAATTTATATCTATATACCAAACATGCCCCTCAGTATTTTGATAACCCATTCGTTTCATTAATTCTAAATATTGATTCATTTGTTTTTGGTGGGCAGCATGAGGTTCTCCGAATTTATAGTCAATCACAATCGCTTTTTGGTCTTTTATCAACACTTTGTCGGGGCGACGAGTTACAACTTCTCCATTCTCTTTCAAAAGAATTGTACATTCGTTGTATGATTGATAATCTCCTGAAAACCAATCGGAATTGCCTGATTTTTCAATGGTGTTTCTTACCAATTCGGTATAATATAATTTTTCGTCAGGAGCAATCAATCCGTCAAAACAGAGTTGGTCGACAGCTCTTTCAATATCGGTCAAAGTATTGATGCGTGAAAATAATTCGTGCATCAGATTTCCTCGTTGGATATATTCATTGCGCTTGGTAACAGCCTCATCGTTAGCAATAAATTCGCGCGATTTGTTCGACTGCTTGAAGATGGCTTTATCGGGATTAAATGGTTCGGAAAGAAACGAAACTTCCAATGTTTCGGGAGTTTGTTTCAACAGGTTATCCTGTTTTTTTTCTTCTTTCGACACAGATGGTTCTAATATCCCTTTTTCAAACCGGAATGTTTCGGAATCATACATGCCTTTCAATTCCCAAACGATATATTGCAACAAATCAGAAACAGTTTTGACATCTTCGAGCGATTCTAATTTTTTCTTATTTTTGGCCAATACCAACAAATTATGTTCAGAACGAGTGAAAGCAACATACAACACGTTGAGATTATCCATCCATGATTGCCGGGTTTCCTTTTCATATTCGGGGAAGAAAACCGTATCGTACATTTTTTGCGTATATCTTACCGGTAATAACTCCAAATTATACAGATTATCTTTAGGTCCACACCAAACAATCGGATTTTTTTCGGGATATAAATCCCAATCGCAATAAGGCAAAAGGACTGTATGAAATTGCAATCCTTTCGATTTATGGATAGTCATTGCCCGAATACCTTCCACGACCGTACCCGCAGGAACAGATTTGAATTGCAGTTCTTCATCCCAAAATTTGAGGAAAGTATAAATATCTGCCGGATAATCTTTTAAATAGTTATTGACCGCATCGTAGAATGCAAACATGTAGCTGCTTTGTCCTTCGATTTTTTCCAATCCAAATGAACGAAACAAATGGCCGATTAATTCAAATAAAGGCATCTCTGAGCTTTGTTCGGCGTAGCGCTTAAGCGGCTCGTCATTGCGAGGAGGAACGACGAAGCAATCCAAAGAGGTTTGTAAACTGGTTTGCTTCGGGCAAAGCCCTCGCAATGACGAACACGAGTTTTCCTGTTCACTCAAAAATGCATTCAATTGCATTTCATGTACCGGATTTTCGGGGTCGGAAAGCATTCGCAATGCTGTAATAATAATCTTTACGGCAATCGACGAATTTAACTGAAATGCTTCGTTTGAAACGACATTCAAATAATTGCCTTTCTGTAAATCGGGATATTGTTCTTTTTGCGCGGCCAAATATTCGGCAATAGTGATGATGTTTTTGTTTGTGCGTGTCAGAATACAAATTTGCTCAGCTGCAATTCCTTGCTTTTTTAGTTGTTGAAGTTGCCGTGGTATTCGCTCCAGTACTAAGTCGTTATATTTCAATTGGCTGCCGCCGAACGCTGTTTCTTCAACTTTATCGGAAATAAAATCAATAGAAATATAACCTTTTTTATCCGTTTTATGCGTATGCTGAACAACATTGACCGGAGTATAAGCCGTTTCAAAAGGGGATTCGTAAACATCTTTGAAAAGGGAATAATACTTTTCATTCAACACTTTAGCTGCATGAGTGAAAACCAAGTTGTTGAATTCGATAATTTCAGCCTCGCTGCGATAATTAAATTCGAGCGTTTTAACATTCGAACCGGATAATTCGTTTTCTATATTGTTGAGAATACTCCAATCGCCATTGCGCCAACGGTAAATGGACTGTTTCACATCACCCACAATCAAACTGAAATAATTATCAGCAAGGATATTGGAAAGCAGCACTTTAAAGTTTTTCCATTGTAAACGCGAAGTATCTTGAAATTCATCAATCATTACATGGCGTATTTCGGCTCCGATTTTTTCGTAGATAAAAGGAGCATCCGAATCGTCGATCATGCGATTGAGAAATAGTGCTGTGTCGGCCAACATAAAACGGTTGTTCTCAGCGTTTTGTTGTTCGATTTCGTTGGTGATATCCCAAATAAGTCCCAATTGATGAATGTTTTTGGTAATCATGCGCGAAGTATTGAACCTCCGCAACATATCGAGGCTTTGGTTTAGCTGCAACATCAAATCGGAAGATGCCAAAGAGGTTATTACATCTTTATTTTTGCTTTTACCGGCAGCCCATTTCTCTGCATCAACGCAACAATCCTGCACGGTTTTACTGTCGGGATTGGCGGTTGTAAAATCACCGTCGGCTAATTTTTTCAGGAGATTAATGACGGTTCCGTTACGGCTGAAATCACCCAAAGAAAAATTGTTTTGTTCTATTATTTTTGTAATTCCGGTGTATGTTGTCTTGAAAAAATCTCTGCATCCTTTTTGAATTTGCGTGTGTTGATTCCAAATCTGCTCGAAGATTTTAGGGTTTCCTTCTAATTGACTTTTCAAGACAGATTCGTGTTCTTGGAAATATTCGTCAAAAATACAGCGGCTGAAATTCAGTATTTCGCGATCGATGCGCCAATTATTTCCTTCTTCCAACCGGTCTTCGATGTAAGTCGTGAGCCAATCCAATACCTGCGGTTTTTCGTGAGCATTTTCAATCATCGAACTCACGGCATCCGACAACACTTTAAAGCTATTCATTTCGAGGTTGAATTTCGAGCCTTTCCCCAATTCGCGAGCTAAGTTTCGCAATACTTTCTGAAAAAAACTATCAATGGTAGTGATGTACAACCGGCTGTAATCATGAAGAATTTCCTGTAAAACACTTTTCGCTTTATCACGGATAACTTTTTCTTCCATTGGCCGATGGTTTTTTGTCAATTCTTCTTGTAATGAATTCAAAAACTTCTTTGAATCCTCACAATTGAAAGCCAAGCCGTAGAGTTCGGCCAAAATACGGTCTTTCATTTCTCCCGTAGCATCTTTGGTAAATGTTACGGCAAGAATATTCCGGTGCGCCTGATTCGACGGACTAACAAGAAGTTCTTTGATATACTCCAACGCAAGCGTGTAAGTCTTCCCTGAACCTGCAGAAGCCTTATATATTTTCATCTCATAAATTCAAACCGTTGGAAAAATTCTCTGAAAAACATTTGGAAATCTTCTATCGGACGCTGAATGGGTTGTACTCCGGTGCCCTCTTGCGGAGCAAGCACATGTAGTCCGGCAGGAATTGTTTGAATAACGATTTCTTTTCCCGAATGAATCGGCTCTCCATCTATGTGCATGGGTCCCGGCTTAGTTCTTTTTATTGTTACTTTTTCAGAACGAAAATGACTAACTCTATTACTCTTTCCTAATTGTCTTGTAAATAATTGAATCGTTATCGGGCCTACATCTATCGGATGAAGAGGAGCCAACATAACAATATCCATCTTGCCGTCTCTGATGTTGGCATTAGGAGCAATATAAGCATTGTTTCCATATTGCGAAGCGTTGGCGCACGTTACTAAAAAAGCCTTTTCTTCTACAGTAGTACCATCATCTAAAGTTATTTTATAAACGTCAGGCCGGAAGTTGAGATATTCCGTAATAGCACTTTTTACATAAGAAATGGGGCCTCTCCTTTTCTCTCCCGAAAAACGTTCGCTGACATTTGCATCAAAACCGACACCACAGGTACAGAAAAATGTATGATTGTCGGCCTTACAATAGTCAATCGTTATCACATTTCCGATAATAATTGTTTCGATTGCTTTTTTCATATCCATCGAAATGCCCAAGTCGCGCGCCAAGCCGTTCCCGGATCCCAAAGGAATAATGCCGAGAGCCGCAGTGCTATGTACCATAGTTCTTGCAACTTCATTCACAGTGCCGTCTCCACCGGCAGCAACAATAAAGTCGAAACCTTCGTCTAATGCTTTTCGGGTCAATTCGGTTGCATGTCCTGCATATTCGGTTTTTATGATTTCAACTTCGAATAAATCGGCCGGCATCATTTTTTTTATCAAGCCCGGAAGTCTACTTTTCGACGCGGTTCCTGATATCGGATTAATAATAAAGCATATTTTCTTTTTCATATTCATCTAACATACTCTCTCACAAACCATCTTCTGAAAACAGGGTCAAGAAAGAGAAAACCATCTTTTGTTTTTTCTATTATATCACGGTTTTGTAATACTTTTTTGTTTTTCGATACATTTTGCGGTGTACCCATGTTATATTTATTCAGTGTTTCAACAGCAGTTAAGAACTGTTCATTGCCGGCAACGGCAATCAACAAATTTAACTGGCTTGCAGTGAGTGCATCACATTCGTTTTGATAAAGTGGCAAATTGGCATCAATTACCTGCTCAATTGCCTGTTGCAAAATTTCAGCATCGACTTTATTCTCTGTTAAATTCCAAACAAAATATGCTAATTGCTGCACATACCACGAATGTGAATCAACCATTTGTACCAATTCCAGAGTAAGTGTTTCTGAAATACTTTTTCCTGTTGTTTCAAAAGCATTTACAATAAAATTAACCCATTCTTTTTCAGCAATTTTTGATAAAAACATAATTTGGCCGAAACGATAAAACGGTTTCGACGGGGAATTGAAAATATCAATCATCATGTGTCGTTTACTACCGTACAAACAATAGGTTACGTTTTGCTGATGTTGCCAAACACTACGCATCTTTTGTTCAAGTGAATTATAATCTTTCAGTTTTGCTAAATTTTGAAATTCATCAATGCAAATCACTATCTTGATCTTTTTTGCTTGTGCAATTTTTTCAGGCAAATTCAGCAATGTCAATTCATTTTCTTTAATAGAATTCCACTCTAACCCAACCGAGAAGTCAGTCATCGGGTCAACTCCTATTGAGATTTTTGGCGAAAGAGCAGCTAAAAATTTCTTTGCGGTCGAAATCCATGTTTCCCACTTATTGCTAACAGCTTTAATCACTTCGCGCACGAAAACCTGATAAAATTCATCTTCGCTTTTTATTGTGAAAGCGTCTATAAAACAAACCTTTATGGTTGGATTTTCTTTTTCAAGTTCTGCCATTGAAACTTTTACGAGTGAAGATTTCCCCAACCTGCGAGGCGAAATCAACATGGTGTTGATGCCTGTTGAAAGATTGATCTTTAACGTTTGTTTTTCTTTTATGCGATTTACAAACGAAAAACCTTCAGCTAATTTACCGTATTGAAATGGAAGTTTCATGATTTTTATTTTGTTTTTCGAAAAATATCCCAATACATACTAACATTTTTATGTATCTGTACTTACATTATCCCAATCTTGATTCATGTAATTAATAAGCCAATTCAAAGAATAATGTCGTTCATAAACAATACTTGGGTTGAGTCCACTTGGTGCTTGTTGATTTTCAATTCTTGCACTTACACAAGCCCAGTTTAGTCACAAAATTAAATCCGCTTGATCTAATATTTCTGTTTTACTTCTCAAATTGGCATTATCTCTGAATTCTTTTTCAGTTTTATAGAATAAATGTATAACATCTTCTCCTACGTTACAGACCTCATTTGGGTATTTTAAACTATCTACATAACCTAAAGCCCATAACATAACGTGAAAACTTTCCGCCCTCCAATTTGCATTAACCATTTGCTGTTGTGTCGGATTATCTGTCATTGCAAATTCTTTTTCTTCCGGAGAAAATTTTTCCATTACATTGTATTTTTTGTCAAATTTAGCAAGTATCTCCTTTTCAGTACCTTCACTTTTCAGTTCCAAATAGCAAAGGGCGATTGCTCTATCAACAACAGCATCCTTTGTCCTAAGCACTACGTTTTCTTCAGACTCAACAAATAAAGAATTTGGATTTTGATAAATAGGAATATTTCTGTCTTTACAAAATTTCTCTGATTGCAGCCTCCTGTCCAGTTGGTCTTTTGTGGCAGAAATATTCTCTACAGGCTTTGTGATTTTCGGAGCTACTGAGTTTGTTGATGAATTATTATTTTGACCGCAACCAAGTAAAAAAGAAAAAAGTCCCATTGTTACAATAATTTTTAGTTTGTTCATCTTGTTTTCTGATTTTCTATTATTTATTTTTGCTTATTTGCACTAACTTTCTATTATTTAATCTTGTTGTCCACTGTTCTCCGGTTGCAATGAAGTTGCAAATATATGAAAAAAATATATTTTTCAACCGTTTAGTTGAAAATATTTTCAACTAAACGGTATTATACCTCGCGGTTGATTTTTTTTTCTTATTTTTCCCAAACCAATGCACTTGCGCCCAATATAGCAGCATCTGCATCCGGTAATTCGGAAAATATTAATTTCGTTTTGTCTTTATACATTGTCAGTAGATTCTCTTTCATCGATTTTTCGATTGGTTTCATTATAAGATCACCGGCCTTGGTTAATCCGCCAAACAAAATAATTGCTTCAGGACTTGAGAATGTGATAAAGTCGGCAAAAGCTTCTCCCAATATTTTACCTGTATATTCAAAAATTTCTTTGGCTATTTTGTCACCTTTTTCGGCTGCCTCAGAAACATCTTTGGATGTGACAGGACGATCGTCGATTGCTCTCAACAAACTGTCATCCGATCGGGTTTCTAAAAACTCACGGGCAGTGCGGGCAACTCCTGTAGCCGAGGTATATGTTTCTAAACATCCGTTACGACCGCAACCGCATGGACGGCCATTGTAACGGCGAATGATGACATGGCCTAATTCGCCGGCAAAACCATCGTGGCCACAGACTAATTTTCCGTTGCAAACAATTCCACTTCCGACTCCGGTACCCAACGTAATCACGATAAAATCTTTCATTCCACGAGCGGAACCATAAGCCATTTCTCCGATGGCAGCCGCGTTGGCATCGTTGGTTAGACAACAAAATAGACCGGTCGATTCGGATACCATTTTTGCTAAAGGAATAATCGATTTATTTGCCCATGGAATATTGGCAGCATGTTCTATGGTTCCTTTATACATATTACCATCGGGAACACCCATTCCTATGCCTTTGATATGCCCTTCCAAACCGGAACTTTTAATCATTGTATTGATTCCGTCGCTTAAAGCTTTGACATATTCTTCTGCTGTTTTGTAAATATTGGTTTTAATTTCTCCTCTGTGAAGAATTTCTCCTCTTGCATTTACTATCCCGAAAGCACTGTTAGTGCCTCCCATATCTACTCCGATTACATACTGTTTATCCATGATATTTATTTTTACCCCTAAATCCCTTAAAGGGGACTTTAAGTGAGCAAAAGCCAAAGTCCCCTTTAGGGGATTTAGGGGTGGTTATTATGTCCAATCATTTTCAAAATTATATTTTACAAACAATTCGATTGCCTGATATTCTGCCATGCCTAACTTGTCGTACATAACCGCAGTAGCCATATTACGTTCTTCGGCACGCTGCCAAAATTCGCGCGGATCTGTTCCCGGAAACAACGGACGGTCTTTCTGCGATTGATGTTTGAAAATCGCCATGCGTTTGATACGGCTTTCTTCCGGACTCAACGGCACAGCCATATTTACTTCAGACACATCCCATTCTTGCCAAGCTCCACGATACAACCACATATTGCAATCATCGACCCAATCTTCGTCTTTCAATTGTTTCAATGCCTCCAAAATGGCGATAAAGCAAACCCGGTGCGTACCGTGCGGGTCGGATAAATCGCCTGCCGCAAAGATTTGATGCGGTTTGATTTTTTTCAACAAATCGGCAATTATCTGAATATCTTCTTTGCCTATCGGTTTCTTTTTTACCGAACCTGTTTCGTAAAAGGGCAGGTCCAAAAAATGAATATGGCTTTCGGGTATTCCTAAATAACGACATGCCGATTTAGCCTCGCCTCGTCTGATAGCACCTTTACATTCTGCAATTTGGCGCAAATCGACTTGACCGGGTTTCTTCTTTTCGAAGAAATCAACTGTCTGATAAAATGCCTCGTTGGCTTTCTTCTCATCAAATCCATAAAGAGGCGCAACATCGCGTACAAAATCGAGGAAACGAGTAACTTCGTCATCAAAAACGGCAATATTACCTGAAACCTGATATGCTACATGAACTTCGTGTCCATGTTCGGACAAGCGGGCAAGCGTACCTCCCATCGAAATTACATCGTCGTCGGGGTGAGGACTGAAAACTACACAACGTTTCGGAAACGGTGTCGCACGTTCAGGACGAGTTATGTCGTCGGCATTAGGTTTTCCGCCCGGCCATCCGGTGATTGTATGTTGTAAATCATTGAATACCTTGATGTTGATTTTATTGGCAGGCCCATGTTGAGAAACCAAATCGCCAATCCCATTATCATTATAATCTCTTTCCGTTAATTTGAGGATGGGTTTATCTAATTTTTTACACAGCCAAAATACTGCTCTGCGAATCATTTTATCGCTCCATTTAACAGTTCCGATAAGCCAAGGCGTTTTGATACGGGTTAATTCGGACGAAGAAGCAGCATCCAATATAATGCTGACATTATTGTGTCGTTGAAGAATTGAGGCCGGAACCATTTCGGTTACATTGCCTTCAATCACTTTTTTGATGACGCTGGCTTTGCCTTCTCCCCATGCCATTACGATGATGTGCCGTGCTTGCATAATGGTGTCTAATCCCATTGTAATGCAATAGCCGGGCACATTTTCTTCTCCAAAGAAATTACTGGCTGCGGCCATGCGGGTACTATAGTCGAGCGTTATCAGACGAGTTCGGGAATTGAATATGGAACCCGGCTCGTTGGCTCCGATTTGCCCTCTGCCATCCAAGCTAAGTAGCTGAAAATCAATCCCTCCTACTTCTTTTATTTTATTTTCATATTCTCTGCAAAAAACGTCAATTTCCACTTTTGTCAAATCACCCGGAATCAAATGGATATTTTCAGGAAGAATATCTACATCGTTAAACAAGTATTCATACATATACCTGTAATGGCTTTGCAGTCCCGTTTTTCCCAAAGGATAATATTCATCAATATTAAATGCGATTACATTTTTGAAACTCAGGTTTCCTTCTTTGTGCATTTCGACAAGTTTTTCATACACACCTACAGCGGTAGAGCCTGCAATCAATCCCAATACACAATTTTCACCTTTGATGGCTTTTTCTCTAATTAGTTGAGCAACTCTTTTTGCTACCAAATCAGACGCGGTTTCCACGTCATTAAAAATAGAAACCGGCAAATTTTCCCAACGTTTTTCAAAATTTTCCATTTTCGACAAGATTCAACACCTACAAAGTTAGGCTTATTTTTCGTTTTGGGCAAACTATTTAAAAATTTTACAGGATTTATATGGTTAAAATCATCTCTTCCGCTCACATGGAGACGTGAGCGGAAAAGATGATATTACAAACAAAGCATATGATGCTTAAAAGTCTTTAGAAATATTTTGACCACAATGCTACCAAAGGGTCTACTACTGATTGTTCTAAAGATTCGGGGAGATATTGTTTAACAAACTCAGGGATATATTCAGGGAAATATCGATAGGCTACAAAAACTAAGCCGACCAAAATAATTAGAATCAACAATGTGTACCCAAACATCTTGAAACCGAACCATTTTTTTCTTTTCTTTTTAGGTTCTTTCCTTTTTCCTGTCGAATTTGCTTCATTTGATATTTGGAGTTCCTGCTGATCATCGTCAACTTCTTCTACGTCCTTTTTTTCTAAATCTTCCTGAATCGGTTCTATATTTTCCTGAGCCGGTTCAATGTTTTCTTGAACAGGTTCTGTATTTTCCTGAATAGGTTTAATTTCTTCCTGAATCGACTTAACTTCTTCTCGAACCGGTTCAATAGGTTTTTCTGAAGGGCGTTCAGTTTGTTGTTGACCCAAACTGTTTTTATTCAACTCTGAACGAAGAAAAGATGAAGGCATAAATGTTATTTTTGCACCGGCACCTTCTCTTATCTGATACAAGAAAGCACCTAATGCACCAAAACTCACGGTTCTCTTCTCAATAAGTAATAGTTCCAAATTGAAAAATATTTCTGTCGTAAATTCGGTAGAGAGTTTGCGTTCTTCTTCGTTCAACGATACTCTGATCTCATTCTCTAAATAATCCGGATCTTTCAATGTTGAAATAGATTCAACAGATGATTTGAAAATTACTGTTTTGCGCCCGGATAAATTTTTCACCTCCAATTGCCCAAAACCGGAAAGCTGCAAGTCATTCCCGGCAGAAAGCTCCTTTACCATGAGATGCGTTAACGTATCAAATATTGTCTCTGTTGTTGGTAGAGGCCAACGAGTTTTTTCAGACAAATATTGAACAATATGCGCGTTATTATTCATTAGTTCTAAATATTAGAGTGAAAAATCTCAATCAACGAGAACACAGGTAATCAATTTCCTTCTCAATGTAAGGAATATCCTGAGAGAGAATCCGTTCGGACAAATCGGATAAGGATTGTTTCATAGGTTTCAAATACAATTTGTCATAATCAACAAAAACCTCTTCCATTAACCCTTGGTTTTCATACAAAGAACAAATGTGACCTTCATACCTTTGCGAGAGCAACTTCAAATCTTGTTCAAGATCCGAAAGTCTTTTTAATAAATCCTCCAATAAGCTCTTTTGATAAGCGAATGACGTGTGCCTAGCCATAATGATAAAACTTTAGTGTGTGATAAATCGTTAAAAAGTGAGCAAAGTTACTGTATATTTTTACAATATACAAATATATTTGTTAAAAATCAATATTTTTTCTAAATAAATATATAATACATAAAAATTTACATATTCTATGCTATCGGCTTTGACCAAATTTGCAATTTTTTTACTTTTCTTTCGTTATTATTTTTGTACTCAACTTATAGCTGTATGTTAGATTTTATCAAGGGCGAAATTGTTGAACTCAATCCTGCCTCTGTGGTATTGGAAGTCAACGGATTAGGATATGCTATCCATATTTCGTTGAATACTTATAGTACGCTTTCGGAAAAGAAAGCGGCGAAATTGTATGTATATGAGGCCATACGGGAAGATGCGCATTTATTATTTGGTTTTACGGAACAGCGCGAACGCAGTTTGTTCCTTCATTTAATAAGTGTTTCGGGTGTCGGAGCGAATACGGCACGAATGATATTGTCTTCCTTGACCGTATCGGAATTGGAAACTGTGATTTCTTCAGGTAACTCTAATGTTTTGAAAACAGTAAAAGGAATCGGTGCCAAAACAGCCGAAAGAATTATTATTGATTTGAAAGACAAAATTAAATTGCCGGAAGATATTATTGGTGGTGAAAAAATCGCTATGCCGATGAATCAAGCAGCCAACGAAGCCATTTCAGCGTTGATGATGTTGGGTTTCAATCAGGCTGCATCTCAGAAAGTAATTTCCAAAATAGTCAAAGATAAACCTTTGTCGACCGTGGAAGAAATGATTAAAATGGCATTAAAAATGCTTTAATGAAGAATCAGAGAAAATTCATATCAACATTTATATTTCTTATATTCGGAATTTCATTCGGAGTATTGTCTTTGAATGCCGATCTTTCTGTGTTCAGTGCTGATGCACTCGAAGTAGAACTCAGTCCTGAGAGCTTTTCGGAGCAGCAAACTCCTGCAGCCAAGCAAGAGCCACCGAAAAAAGAAACGGAAATGAAATTCCCTGTAGCCAAAATATATGCGGAAGATTATGAAGATATTACCCAAAGGTATCCCATAGATTTAAGAACTCCCGATAATTTAAAGACGACATTCGAATACGACCCTAACACAGATACTTATCTGATGCGCACCAAAATAGGAGATATTGAAGTAACCACTCCTTTTCAAATGACGCGGGAAGAATATCTGCAATATACACTGGAACAAAGTCTTCAAGAATATTTCAGGCAGAAAAATGCTGAAGAAATCGCCAATCAAGGCAAACAGGAAACCTTTTCACCCTTTGATATGAAATTCGACCTTGGGCCGGCCGACAAAATATTTGGACCGGGAGGTGTACAATTGACAGCTAACGGTACGGTAGACTTGAAAATGGCTCTCACGCATACTTATGCAGGCGACCCTACACGCTCCGAACTCAATAGGAGCCGGTATGCGTTTGATTTCGACGAACAGATACAAGCCAATGTGAAGGCTAAAGTCGGAGATAAAGTTAATTTCGACATGAATTACAACACGAAAACAACTTTCGATTTTGATTCCAAAAGGTTGAAATTGGCCTATCAGGGAAAAGAAGATGAAGTGTTGAAATTATTGGAGGCCGGAAATGTGAGCATGACTACTTCCAATTCTTTGATTAGCGGAGGTGCTGCTCTTTTCGGCATCAAGGCTGAAATGCAGTTTGGAAAACTGAAAGTCGGTGCTATTTTTTCTCAACAAGAAACACAATCCAAAACAATTTCTTCTAAAAAAGGAGTACAAACTACTCCGTTTGAGTTTACAGCCGATGCTTACGACGAAAACCAACACTTTTTTCTTGCGCATTATTTCAGGGATAATTACGATAAAGCCATGTCAACACTTCCCTTTATCAAATCGTCGGTTTCGATTAGTAATGTAGAGGTTTGGATAACAAATACCCGCAGCAATTTCGATGAGTCACGTAATATTGTGGCTTTTTCCGACCTTGCAGAGTATGACACTGCTCACTTCAATCAAAATTTTGTTAAGCAAAAAACGCTTGTAGGTTCTGGAATACCTTTTAATGATGCAAATAATTTGTACTACAGAATAAATGAAGAGTATCCCGGAGCAAGAAATATTAGCGAAGTAAATCGAGTTCTTGGGGATGCCGGACTTCAATTAGGCGTTGATTACGAAAAAGTAGGAAATGCCCGAAAGTTAAGAGATTCGGAATATACTTTCAACAGACAATTAGGATATATCTCTTTGAAAACCAAGCTTCAAGCCGACGAAGTTTTGGCAGTGGCATTTGAATATACATATAATGGTATTGCTTATCAGGTGGGAGAATTGTCGACCGAAAACACTAATAATCCCGGCCAGTGTATGTATTTGAAATTATTGAAAGGTACGACAATGTCGCCCGCAATGCCTTTTTGGCACTTGATGATGAAAAATATTTATTCTCTGGGTACTTACTCTTTGCAAAAAGATAAGTTCAAATTGGATATTCTCCATCTAAACGACACGACAGGAATGTATCTTAACTACATTGCAGAAGGTGAGATTGCCAATCAAATATTGCTCCGGGTCATGAATTTAGACCGTTTGGACATTCAAAATAATCCGCGTCCGGATGGTTTTTTCGACTATGTAGAAGGTTTCACAGTTTCGTCGCAAACCGGCCGCATTATTTTTCCTGTTATAGAGCCTTTCGGAAGTCATTTACGAGAAAAATTTCTTAAAGGGGCAACCGACTTAGATGCAGCGAATAAAATAGCAGATAAATATGTATTTCAAGAACTATATGATTCTACGCTGACGGTTGCCCAGCAAATTGCAGAAAAAAATAAATTCCTCATGAAAGGGGAATATCGAGGTTCCGGATCTTCCGGTGGTGATATTGATTTGGGTACTTACAATGTTACTCGCGGGTCTGTTCGTGTAACTTCAAACGGACGACTTTTAACGGAAGGTTCTGATTATACTGTCGATTATGTAGGCGGAAAAGTTACTTTAGCGCAACATATTGCAGAGTCGGGAGCACCGGTGAGCGTTTCACTCGAAAACAATACGGGATTCGGTATGCAGCGAAAAACATTGATGGGAGTAAACCTCGAATATCAATTCAATCCTGACTTTAATATAGGGGCAACGCTCATGAATTTAAGAGAAATGCCTATTACATTGAAAGCCGGTATGGGAGAAGAATCTGTGAATAACACCATTTATGGTTTCAATGCAAACTGGAGAAAGAAATCGCAATGGCTTACTAATATGCTCGATAAATTGCCGTTCCTTGACTTGACGGCTCCTTCGCAGATTACTTTCAGTGCAGAATTTGCCCAGTTAATTCCCGGACATTATGAAAGCCGATTCGGAGGTAGTTTTTCTTATATCGATGACTTCGAACGAACTAAAATCACTTATGATTTACGTTCTCCGCAGGCATGGTTTTTAGCCAGTACTCCTTATGATAAAGATAATGATAAACGGGAAGATCCGAAGGAATTTCGCGAAAAAGCAAACCTAATGAATAATTTAGAGTATGGAAATGACAGGTCTTTATTAGCATGGTACACGATTGACCCAATGTTTACGCGTAGGCGAAATTCGCTGACACCGACATATCTCAGAAACGATTTAGAGCAACAATCCAATCACTATGTGAGAGAAGTTACCGAAATGGAACTTTATCCCAATAAAGAATTGCCAAACAACGAACCTGCTATGTTGTCGATTTTGAACTTGGCATATTATCCCAACGAAAGAGGCCCCTACAATTTAGATACAAAATATGATCTTGACAACGGAACCTTACTAAAACCCAAAGACAGATGGGGCGGCATTATGCGCAAAATGGAGAGAAGTCAGATCGACTTCGAAGCTGCTAACGTCGAACACATCGAATTTTGGATGATGGATCCGTTTATCTATAATCCGAATGCTGAAGGAGGCGATTTGTATTTTAACTTAGGTGAAATTTCGGAAGATATTTTGAAAGACGGAAAAAGATTTTTCGAAAATGGCTTGCCGGTTGATGGAGATGAAAGCGCTGTCGACTATACTACTTGGGGAAAAGTGCCAAACAGACCATCGACTGTTTATGCCTTCGACCCTAATCCTGCTAACAGAAAAAAGCAAGACGTCGGATTGAACGGATTAAGCACAGAGGAAGAATTTGTGTATGAATACACTGACCCGGAAACCAAAGTAACTACGAGACCTTATGCTGATCTTAAAGACTTTCTAGAAGCTAATTTAAGTCCTCAAGCTAGAACGCGAATGGAACAAGATCGTTTTTCTCCGTTTCACGACCCTGCAGGAGACAACTTTCACCACTTTCGCGGATCGGATTATGACGCGGAACAAGCATCTATTTTATATCGCTATAAAAGATTCAATGGAACGGAAGGCAACTCCGAAACTTCCGAAGATTCGTCAGAGAATTTTGATGCGGCGGCCAAAATTACTCCCGATATAGAAGACATCAATCAGGACAATACACTCAATGAAACCGAAAGATATTATGAGTATAGAGTCAAAATTAATCCCAGAGAATTAGAGGTAGGTCAAAATTATGTCATCGGCAAAAGAACGGCTCTCGTTCAGCTTCGTAAAGATCCTCCCGGCACTCTCACTGAGGTAAATTGGTATCAATTCAAGATTCCTCTTAGAAGCGGAAGGAAAGTTAATGGCATCACAGATTTCAAAACGATTCGTTTTATGCGTATGTACATGACCAATTTCGAAGATTCGGTTGTACTTCGTTTCGGATCGCTTGACTTGGTGCGCGGTGGTTGGAGAACTTACACGCAAGATTTATTGTCTCAGAATTCTTACATTACCACAGCCGGAACAATTGATATGTCGGTTGTTAATATTGAAGAAAACGGAACCCGCACACCTGTTAATTATGTACTTCCTCCGGGAGTATTCAGAACGATTGATCCGGGACAAACGCAAATGCGCCAAGAAAACGAGCAAGCCATGTCGTTGAGAGTTAGAAAACTGGACGGAGGAGATGCTCGTGCTGTTTTCCAATCGGCCGGATTAGATACCCGCCAGTATCGCAGACTTCAAATGTTTGTTCATGCGGAAGAATTGATAGATACCGATCCCGATTATACCCCGTTGCAAAACAATGAATTATCGGTATTTTTGCGAATGGGATCCGACTACAGAAACAATTATTATGAATACGAGATTCCTTTGAAACTGACTCCTCCTCTTGCTCCCGGAGCATTTTATAGTTCTTTTATCATGTCCGATCAGTTGACTGTTTGGCCACAAGAAAATATGTTTGATTTTCCTTTTAAAGTATTGACCGACTTGAAATTAAAACGCAACAAAGAAAAACGAAAAGAGGGATCGAATGTCAGTTTTCAAACTCCTTATACCGAGGCAGATCCCCAAAAACCCAATAACCGAGTAACGGTAGTGGGTAATCCGACTCTTTCGGATGTGAAAGTCATCATGATTGGTGTGAGAAATAATGGAAACACTACCAAATCAGGAGAAGTTTGGGTAAACGAATTGCGTGTTACTGATTTCAACGAAGACGGCGGATGGGCAGGCAACGCCAATCTGAATGTGATATTATCGGATTTAGGCTCTGTTAATTTTGCAGGTCGAATGGAAACTGCCGGATTTGGCAGCATCGAACAAGGAGTTATGGATCGCGGTTTAGACGATTTTTTTCAGTATAATGTTTCTGCCAATGTCGAACTGGGTAAAGTGTTTCCCGAAAAGGCCAAAGTTTCCTTACCTATGTATTATACTTATTCCGAGCAGGTAACGAGTAGTAAGTATAATCCGTTAGATCAGGATGTTTTGTTGAAAGAGGCGTTAGATGCCGCCGATTCGAAGTCAGAAAGAGATTCTATCAAAGGTTTTGCTCAAGATGTAGTTACAACTAAGAGTGTCACTTTCAGTAATGTAAAAATCGGAATAAAAAGTAAAAATCCGATGCCTTGGGATCCTGATAATTTTAATTTCAGCTATTCTTTTGCCGAAAATAACAAACATGATCCGGCTATCGAGTATGAAAGAAACACAGATACCCGTATCGGATTCGGATATGGATATTCTCCTTTTTTTCAGCCGTTTACGCCTTTCAAAAACATGAAAAACAAATCGAAATCCACCCAGCTTTTGCGCGATTTTAGTTTGACTTATCTTCCGAATAGCTTTACATTCAATTCCGAAATCACCCGAAATTATTATGAAATGCAATTGCGCGATTTAAGTAATTTGGGAGGAGAAAATATGATCGATGCATCTTTCCGTGAAGATTTTTTCTGGAATCGGAATATGTCGTTGCAGTGGAATCTGCTCAAAAATTTGAATTTTAGCATACAAACCGGAACACAAGCCCGTATCGAAACGGCTAATATACAAGCCAATAGGGATGTCGCGAGCCGCGATGAATATCAACAATGGAAAGATACCGTTTGGATGAGTTTGAGAGATTTGGGTACTCCGTTGTCTTATGCGCAAACGGTCAATGCAACTTACACTATACCGTTCAAGTCGATTCCGATTTTGGATTTTATGACCGGAAGTTTGGCATATAATGCAAGATATAATTGGGATAGAGGTGCAGAGATAGAAGCGATAGACAATGAAGCTATCAACTTAGGAAATGTAATCAGCAACGAAAGAACGTTTACTATCAACAATGTAACCCTGAATTTGTTGAATTTTTATAATAAGTCGCCTTTCCTGAAAAAAGCAAATGAGAAATTTAAGATGAAACGTCCGGCGACAACTCAAAGAGCAGGAAATACCGGCAATCGGAATAATCAAAGGATTTCGGATAAAAGAGATACTAAAAAATTTGAGGGAACAGTACTATTGAATGCCGATTCGGTAACCGTTGTTTCTCACAAATTGAACAATAAACGAATACGTGTAACAGCCCGCGGGGCCGACGGTAAATCGTATGATGTTAATTTCAAGGTAGTAGACCCGAATACCATTAAAATTACCAACAAAGATAGTGTCAGTTTAACATTGGC
The DNA here is from genome assembly GCA_031253625.1 of Dysgonamonadaceae bacterium. Taxonomy (GTDB): domain Bacteria; phylum Bacteroidota; class Bacteroidia; order Bacteroidales; family Azobacteroidaceae; genus JAIRVZ01. Next base: position 613 of record JAIRVZ010000075.1, on the reverse strand, counting down.
GATTTCTCAATTGCCTCCGTTAGACGACTTGCCTTGGTATAAAGTGGCACAAGTAACCGCTCGCGGAGCCATGATGGTTCGTTCCGTAGGATTTACTTACAGTAGGCGCGACGGATTGACGTTGCCTAACTTTATGCCTAATATCGGTAATGCTTTCGGTCAGGGGAGCACAGACCATGGCACTGCTCCCGGTCTCGATTTTGCTTTTGGTTTTACCGATGAAAGCTATATTCAAAGAGCATCGAAAAATGAGTGGTTGAAGGGAGATACCTCAAATGTTGCTGCCGCGATGTTTAGTATGAACGAAACACTTACTTTCAAAGCCACTTTGGAGCCTATTGTCGGAATGAAAATCGATTTGAACGCTCGAATGTCTCAAACAAACCGTCAAGAAACTTATCTTCTACCGGAAGGATTTCCAGCCTTGCCTGAAAAATTGAGCGGTACGTTTGAGATGACAACGATTTCTATCGGATCGGCATTCAGACGTAGCGGCGCGAGTACTAATTCCCAAGCATTCAACGAATTCTTAAACAACAGAGAGATCATACAAGGCCGGTTGGAAAAAAGTTACATCGGATTGAATTATCCCGATGCAGGATTTATTAGTGAA
>JAIRVZ010000101.1 GCA_031253625.1 Dysgonamonadaceae bacterium | reverse complement strand
CGAAAAATAATTCAGTTTATAGAATCCACTAAACGCCAAGAAATTATTCCCGAAAAAACCTTAATTTTCTTTGACGAAATTCAAGCAAGTGAAAGAACTTTAACCTCGTTGAAATATTTCTGCGAACAGTTGATTTTGTTTTACAAATAGACGGAAAAGTAGTACCGATAGAAGTAAAAAAAGGCAAGCGAAATCGAGCGAAAAGTTTGGGCATTTTTATGGAAAAATACAACTCAGAATACGCAATCCGCATTTCCAAAAAGAATTTCGGATTTGAAAACAATATAAAATCAGTACCTTTATATGCCGTTTTCTGTATTTAAAAAATTATTTTTTATTAAAGATAAAACAAAACATCCCATGAAAACTTTACAACAAATCGCATTCATCCTAATTGCGTTACTATGCACGCAAAGTATATTTTGCCAGAAAAACGAGTACAATGTTATTCCTAAACCTGTTTCATTGAAACCTGCTTCAGGACAATTTACATTTAATGAGCAAACCCGCCTGTTTATCGACAAAGGTTTGGGAAAAGAAGTTGCCGGCGCTTTTTTTGTTTTATCCGACAGGTTAAATACAGCGGCAGGAATTAATTTGCAAACAACTACCGATTCTCCAAAATCGAATGTAATTATTTGCAAACTGAATGATAAACTCCCGAATAAAGAAAGTTATATTCTGTATATTGCAGGAGATAAAATCACCATTGAAGCCCGCGAACCTGCCGGTTTCTTTTACGCAGCACAAACTATCAGGCAGTTATTGCCTACCGTCATTGAGAGTGAGACCCGGCAAAACAATGTTAAATGGGCTGTTCCGTGCTGTAAGATTGAAGATTCTCCCTATTATCGATATCGTGGAATGCACTTGGATGTTTGCCGTCATTTTTCTCCCAAAGAAGAAGTCATGGCGTATCTCGATCAATTGGCTTTCCTGAAAATCAATAAATTCCATTGGCATTTAACGGATGACCAAGGCTGGAGAATCGAAATCAAAAAATATCCTCGCCTGACGGAAGTTGGCGGCTTTCGAAACCGCACAATGATAGGACATTACAGCGATGTTCCCCGAAGATGGGATGATACGCGGGTAGGCGGATATTATACTCAGGAAGACATCAAAGAAGTGCTTGCTTATGCCAAAAAACGTTTTATCACTGTTATACCCGAAATAGAGATGCCCGGACATGCAATTGCCGCTTTGGCCGGCTATCCGCAATATTCTTGTTCGGGAGGACCGTTTGAAGTGGAAGGACGCTGGGGAATTTTTAATGATATTTTTTGTGCCAGGGAAGAAACATTCGGGTTTCTTCAGGATATTTTGGATGAAGTGGCAGAATTATTTCCGGGAGAATATGTACACATCGGAGGAGATGAAGCTCCGAAAATCCGCTGGGAACGTTGTTATGCTTGCCAAACAAGGATGAAAGAAGAAGGCCTGAAAGACGAACACGAACTACAGTCGTATTTCGTTAAACGCATGGGTAAACACCTGACCGACAAAGGCAAAAGGTTTATCGGCTGGGATGAAATACTTGAAGGCGGATTAGCTCCCAATGCGATTGTAATGTCTTGGCGGGGAAATGAAGGTGGAATTGCTGCCGCCCGGCAAGGACACGATGTAATTATGACTCCGACTTACGCACTTTATCTTGATTACTATCAGTCGCAGTTGCCAAGCGAGCCATTGGCTATCGGAGGATATGTTTCACTTCAAATGGTTTATGAATATAATCCCACTCCCAAAGAATTAACTCCCGAAGAGGCCAAACACATTTTAGGGCCTCAAGCCAATCTTTGGACGGAATATTTGCCCAGTCGCGAACGCCGTGAATATATGATTTTCCCTCGTATTGTCGCTTTGGCCGAAAACGGATGGCTACCGCAGGATAAAAAAGATTTTAGAAACTTCGAATCCCGTTTGCCTTTTCTTTTAGAACGTTATGATATAATGGGAATCAATTATTCCAGGGCATTTTTTAATGTGTCGGGAAATGTTTTTGTTGAAAACGGAAAATTAAAACTAAGCCTGCATACCGCAGACCCAAGAACGGATATTCATTATACAACAGACGGAACCAAGGCTTCTCCGGAAAGTCCGGTTTACACAACTCCGATTTCATTGGGAGACAGGGTAATGATTGTCAATGCCATTCCAGTGAAAAATGGAGTCGTTTTAAGCGCTCCTTATAATCAGCAATTTATTTCCAATAAGGCCGCGGGACAAAAAGTTACAGTAACTCCGCAGCCTTCCGAAAAGTACAAAGGAAAAGGCGGATTGACTTTAACTGATTGTATTTTAGGACGCTATCCTATCTTAGGAAGTCAATGGCTTGGTTTTGACAAGGAAGACGCGGAAGTAATCATTGAATTTGTCAAACCGGAATCCGTAAGTAAAATTACCGTTAGCTCGACCCATCAACCCGGTCAATGGATTTATGCCCCTCAAAGTGTGGAATGCTTTATTTCAGAAGACGGTTCTACCTATAAAAGCATTGGTATATTGCAGCACGATGCCATTTTAAAAGCCAACAGTAAAGCGGTAATCGATATGGCTCCGGTGACAATTAAAAAAATAAAAGCGGATGTCAGGAATTTCGGTGTAATCCCTTTGGGAGAGCAAGGCGGAGGTCATAAAGCCTGGCTGTTCTTAGATGAAATTATTGCTGAATAAAATTATTTGTTCTTGATAACCACTTCCGGTTTGTGATATACCACTGAATTGGGCGCAACGCTTTCGGTGAGCCACACGTTACCACCAATAATGGTATCATGTCCGATTACCGTATCGCCACCCAGAATGGTACTTCCTGCGTAAACAATCACGTTATCTTCGATAGTAGGGTGTCGTTTGGTGTTTTGCAGGTCTTTTTCCACATACAGTGCACCTAAAGTAACGCCCTGATATATTTTCACGTTATTGCCGATTTCGGTTGTTTCGCCAATCACAATACCTGTTCCGTGGTCAATGTAGAAATGCTTGCCAATGGTAGCACCCGGATTAATATCAATACCTGTCTTGCTGTGAGCATATTCGGATATGGCGCGAGGCAGTATGGGAATATTCATACGATACAGTTCATTGGCTAACCGGTAAATCGAAATAGCATAATATCCGGGATAGCATAAAATTACTTCTTCCGCACTTTCCGCAGCTGGGTCGCATTGTGCAAAATGGACGGCCTCTTCCAGCAATTGCTCATGAATGTAAGGAATCGCTGCAAAAAAATATTGAGATAATTCTTCCGGTGATTTTTCGAGTAGATGCTCAAGTGACGAAAGCAAATCAACAAACTGCCGTTGCAATCGTTCCCATTCATCGCGCAATTGCGAAATCTCCATATTTTTATTTTCACACAATGGAAACAGAAACCGTATCATGTCGTCTATAAACTCGTGAGTTTGTTTTAACGAAGGCAAACACATATCAAGAGCCTGCATACGGCTAAATAATTTTTCAGGAAAATTCATATTCTAATTTTTCAAGTGCATTAATCAATGTTATTCTCGGGCAGGCGATGTTGATGCGCTGAAAACCTTCTCCGCCGGCACCGAACATTGTTCCGTTATTCAACCATAATTTTGCGCCTTCGGTTATTTTACGGTCGAGTTCCGCCTGCGTAAGACCGTATTCCGAAAAATCCAACCAAAGAAGATAAGTACTTTGCGGATCTACCGGTTTTATTTTCGGAAGCCGAGCCGTCAAAAAATCCTGTATAAGCCGGATATTTTCCGTTAAATACGCTTTCAAAGCTCCCAACCACGCACCACCCTTTGTATAAGCACTTTGGCAAGCAACGATGCCCAGTACATTCAACTGACTGTACCCACTACGATTAATTTCAGCTTTCAGTTTATTGCGTATATCTTCGTTTTTGACAAAGATATTTGATGCCTGCAAACCTGCCAAGTTAAAAGTTTTGCTCGGAGCAGTGGCGACAACAGCGTTTTCGTTCAGCAATCCAAAGCAAATGTGTTCGTGTCCTTGCCAAACAAAATCACAATGAATTTCATCGGAAACAACGATTACACCATATTTTACACAAATATTGCTCATCCGCTCAAGTTCTTCGCGCGTCCATACCCTGCCAACCGGATTGTGCGGACTGCACAGGATAAACAGTTTTACGTCGTTGTCTTTGATTTTTCGTTCAAAATCTTCGAAATCAATCAAATATTTTCCATTATCATATATCAATGGATTGGTTACGAGTTTTCTACCGTTGCTGAGAACAACATCATAAAATGGAGGATATACGGGTGTTTGTATTATTACTGCATCGTTTGGAGCGGTAAAGGCATGAACTGCCTGCGCCAAACCGAACACTAAGCCGGGTACTGTTATTATTTCGTTCTTTTCCGTGTAATAGCCAAAATGCGAGCCAAACCATTCTATAACAGCATTATAATAATCATCTTTCGGTTCGGAATAACCAAAAATTCCGTGCGATACGGCTTTTTGAATATCTGCCAAGACTTCCGGCGGCGCAAGAAAATCCATATCGGCAACCCACATCGGCAAAAGCCCTTCCGGCTTTCCTTTTTCATGGGCAAAATCGTATTTTATGGAATTTGTACCGTAACGGTTAATAATGGTATCAAAATCGTAATTCATACAACAGTATTCAGACAAATTTGAGTGCATTCTCAATGTCTTGTTTCAAATCTTCAACATTTTCCAAACCGACAGAAAAACGTATGAGTGTGTCTTCTACACCCATCACTTTTTTCATTTCGGGCGAGAAAGAGCAATAAATGGTCGATTCGGGATGAATTGCCAGCGTTTTATTATCGAACAAATTAGTAGCTCTGCGAACAATTTTCAGCGCATCCATAAATTTGTAGCAATCCGCTTTCGATGCCAAACTCATGGTAAACATGGCCCCCGGATTTCCGCTGAATAAAGTGTCGGAAATAGCTTTGTAGGGCGACGTCTCGAGTTTCGAATAATTCACATTGACAACTTTCGGATGTGTGGAAAAATATTGCGACAATTCGTAGGCCGAACGCGACATTTGCTCGTAGCGTACTTGTAAAGATTCCAAGCCCAGCGATTGCATATAAGCAGTATCGGGAGACATACAGGCACCCAAATTGCGCGTAATTTCAGAACGAAGCTTGAATGTAAAAAGCGAAATATCTTTCGGTTTCGTCAGCGTGCTGAATTTTTTGTTTGCTGTCCAATCGTAAGTGCCATAATCCACAATCACGCCTCCGGTGCTTGTTGCGCCTCCTGAAATGTATTTTGTGGTAGATACGACTTCAATGTCAATGCCCGCTTTTTTCGCATCGAAAGCACACCAAGGAATAATCGTTGTATCGATAATCATGGGTACATTCTTCGCTTTCAATATTTTTGATATTTCAAGCAAATTGGCAATCTCCAAATGCGGATTGGTAATCAGTTCGGCAAAAAAAGCACAGGTATTTTCGTCGATAGCATCGGCAATCTGCTGTAAATCATTGGTATCTACAAAGCGAATTTCCACGCCAAAAGCAGATAAAGTCGCTTTGAAAAACGAAAAAGTGTTACCAAACAAGTGTGGCGACGAAACAATATTACTACCGGCATAAGCGATCGTAAAAAAAGCATTTGTGATAGCTGCCATACCTGTAGCGAGTGCCAACACGCTTTCTGCACCTGAGGCAGCTTTTATTTTCCGCTCAAAATTTGTAACCGTCGGATTTGAAATACGCGAATAAGTATGCGCATCTATTCGACTTTGAAATGCTGCTGCAATTGATTCTGAGTCGGCAAATTCAAAGGCTGCGTTGCGATAGATTGGGAACGTAATTGCACCGTGCACATCCGGTTTTTGAAACGCTGTACTGATAATTTTGGTCGAAAAAGACTGATTATTCATGATTATTTATTGATAACGCTGAAAGTATACCCTATACCCAGACAAAATGTATGAAGATTCTTACTTTCACTATCCGCATCTTTACCGGTTGAATATTTCCAACTGCCGCTGAGTTTTAGATTATCCGTAATGTTGCATTTAATTTGCCATCCGACATTGAAAGCACGGTAATTAGCATTTTCAGTAAGGGGAACAGCAATATTATAAAAATGATTATCTGCGATTCCATATTCTAAACCAAAAGCCGGCCCCATGTCCCACATATTGTTTTGAATGATGTAATAACACAGATTCACATCATACACATACATTTTTATCTTGCTGTTATTTTTAGGATTAATATCATCTTCCAATTTTATTTCCGGATTCATTAAAAATGAAAAGTTCACTTCCAACGGATTCGTCAAACGGTAACCGACTTTCGCCCCAAATAAAAAATCTTTATAATTAGTTATGTATCCTCCTTGGGCTCCAACATACAAATCTCCTTGTTGAGCATAAGTAGCAGCAGTAAAAACAAGCAAATTAGCAAACAGCAATAATTTCTTTTTCATTTCATTATTATTATTTAAAATTACGACACAAATATATAAAAATTTAGCCACGAAACGTTGTTTCGTGGCTATCTTTCTTTATTTTTCCTGTCAAATTATTTACCTTTAACCGGTATAGGGAATCGGCTGAATAATGTTTCAACCGCTTTGTTTAATTGTACCGGATCTTTAATTCGTTGTTGACTACCATCAACTACCGAACTAACCGCAGCATACCAAACTACTTGATTTGTTTGAATATCCACCAATTCAACACCCAACACTTGATCATTGCTGATATTGTCGATAAGTTGAGCATTTTGAAAATAACTGCGATACATAGCCATCCGTGGATTCATCATCGGTCTTACTGGTGCCCAACTGGGTATAGCATCCATAGTTGTAATTTGAAGTTTAGTGTACATTGTTACAACAACTACCAATTCTCCGTTTCCGGATCTATCTTCATTAAATCCTCTGATAGAAAGTTGATTGGCTATCGCACGTTGAACATTTTGAACATCAAAAATAGTGATACCGGGAGGCAACTGAGCTGCATTAAAATCCATTATACTAAATGTTTCATATCTCTTCACATCCTGTCCTTCAACAACATTACTGCGTATTAAAGTGAAGGCAGATGATGAACAAGATGACAGCATCACTACAGTTCCCACTGCTAATAACAAAAATAAAATACTCTTTTTCATATTAAAAAAATTAAAAATTATTACTGTAAATTGAGGTATCAAATCTCATACCATTATAACAATATATTTATTTTTTTGTTCAAAAAATATGATAATTTTATGCTTTGTCTACATTTTTTAACCATTCATAGAGGCTAAAAACTCTTCGTTATCGTAAGTTTTTTCCAAACGGTCTTTCACAAATTCCATCGCTTCCAAGCTATTCATATCCGACAGATATTTGCGAAGAATCCACAAACGATTGACTGTTTCTTTTGTTTGTAACAAGTCGTCACGACGGGTACTCGATGCAATAATATCGACAGCAGGATATATTCTTTTATTAGATAAGCGACGGTCTAATTGCAACTCCATGTTACCGGTTCCTTTGAACTCTTCAAAGATTACATCGTCCATTTTAGAACCAGTTTCGGTAAGTGCGGTGGCAATGATTGTCAACGAACCTCCGTTTTCGATATTACGGGCTGCTCCGAAAAATCTTTTGGGTTTTTGCAAGGCATTGGCATCCACACCTCCGGAAAGTACTTTTCCCGATGCGGGTTGAACAGTATTGTACGCGCGAGCTAAACGGGTAATAGAATCCAATAAAATAACCACGTCATGACCACATTCGACCATTCTTTTGGCTTTACTCAAAACAATTTCGGCAATTTTGACATGTCGTTCTGCCGGCTCATCGAAAGTCGATGCAATTACCTCTGCATCCACACTGCGTTGCATATCGGTAACTTCTTCAGGACGTTCATCGATCAACAACACAATCATATATACTTCCGGATGATTCCAAGCAATTGCGTTGGCAATGTCTTTCAACAACATTGTTTTCCCTGTTTTGGGTTGGGCGACAATTAATCCGCGTTGTCCTTTTCCAATAGGAGAAAACAAGTCGACTACTCTTACAGAAATCGGGTCGTTCACTTTATGACTCATACTGGCTGTCAAACGGAATTTTTCGTCAGGGAAAAGCGGTGTCAAGTGATCGAACGGAACGCGATCTCTCACTTCTTCCGGTTTCAATGCATTGATTTTGTCGACTTTAACCAACGGGAAGAATTTTTCTCCTTCTTTGGGAGGACGAATAGGACCTTCAACAACGTCTCCGGTTTTTAAGCCAAATAACTTTATCTGCGATTGCGAAACATAGATGTCATCGGCCGACGACAGGTAATTGTAATCTGAAGAACGAAGAAAACCATATCCTTCTTGAATGATTTCCAGCACACCTTCTCCCGACAAAATTCCATCGAACTCAAATGGTTTTTCTTTGACTTTTCCATTAGAGCGATTCGCATTATTGTTGTTGTTATTGTTGTTGTTGTTATTGTTGTTGTCGCTATTATTATTTGTTGTGTTATTCGGGTTTTGTTGTGGGGCAGCCGGTGCATTTTGTTGCGGCTTATGTTGCGGTTCTTTTTTAGAAAACAACACCTGATCCATAACGCTATTCACCGAAGGACTATGCCTGAAAACCATTTTTTGTGGTTTTGAGGGTTCTTCCTGTTTCTGCTCATCTGCTGAATTGACAGTTTCTACAAATACTTGTTGAGGTTGCTCTATATTTTCCGGAACAGCAACAACCTTGGGTTCTGACGGTTGCTGAATTCTGGCTCTTTTTTTCTTCTCAAGTTGTTGGTTATTTTTTTTCTTGTTTACAGGAGAAGATGTTTCTTCTATTTTCTCCACTACCACTTCTTCCATATTAATAGGAGCATTCTTCTCTTGAATTTCTTTTTGAACCGGTTGTTGAGGCATATTTTCTTTATTCTCTGATTGTTGATCTGCGGGTACAGATTTTACAAGTTCAAGTTCTTCTTTCGCCCTGTTTTGAGGAGGTGCTTTTTTTGCCTTATTTTTTTTACCTTGAGGCTTTGTATTTCCGGATTGATGCTCCCTTTTTGCCTCAATTTCTTTTTCTGCGGCTGCATGTTTTGCTGCACCAACGATAGCTTGTTGATCTAATATTTGATATACAAGATCATCTTTTTCGAGTTTTTCAACCTTTTTGAGACCTAATTCTTTAGCCATAGACACTAAATCGGCCTGTTCCATTTCTTTTAATTGCAAAATATTGTATTTCTGCATAAACTAATAATTATGTAAATTCTAATTTTTTTATGTACCGAGTTGTACTGATATGAAGTATTGAGGCCGCAAATATAAGCAGTTTTTTTTATTTATACACTGATTTTCAAAAATATTTTCAAGATATTCATTTTAGAAACACCGGAATTTAACTACATTTGCAATTCTTATTTCTAAATTAAATTTAATATCATGAACAGAAGATCTTTTCTAAGAGCCAACGGAATAGCAGCCGGCAGCATGATAGCATATTCTGCATTGGGTAGTACGGCATCCGTATTGGGAAATATGGCAAAAGACCAAAAGAAGAAAATCCGTTATGCCATGGTAGGATGCGGACACAGAGGCACCGGAACGTGGGGTAAAGAGGTAGTCAAGGGTGGATATAAGGACGTTGTTGAATTTGTAGGCTTTTGCGACACCAATCCCGGACGCTTGAAATTTGCTCTCAGAGAAACTCAAACCGACTGTCCTGTTTTTTCGGATTTCGACGAAATGATTAAACAAACACGTCCTGATGTGATAATGATTACAACTCCTGATGGAACTCACGACCATTTTATTATCAAAACATTGGAGGCCGGAGTCGATGTAATTACCGAAAAACCGATGACTACCGACGAAAATAAATGTCAGGCCATCATAGATGCACAGAATCGTACAGGCAGAAAGGTAACTGTTACATTTAATTATCGCTATTCTCCTCATCGTGCTAAAATATATGAATTACTTCGTTCCGGTGAAATCGGAGATATTACTTCAGTTGATTTTAATTGGTACTTAGACGTTTATCATGGCGCTGATTATTTCCGCCGTTGGCATGGCTATCGAAAAAACAGCGGATCGTTACTCGTTCATAAAGCAACCCATCACTTCGATTTGCTAAATTGGTGGATAGCTTCCGAACCCAAAGAAGTTTTTGCTTACGGAGCATTGGAAGTGTATGGTAAAAACGGTCCTTTTAGAGGGAAAAACTGTCGCTCATGCAGTCATAAGTCAGATTGTCAGTTTTATTTCGATGTAACGAAAGACAAACGTTTAATGGACTTATATGTTGAAAATGAACATCACGACGGTTATTTCCGCGACGGATGCGTATACCGTGAAGATATCGATATATTTGACAAAATGGCAGTCCAAATTAAATATATGAATGACGTACAAGTGAGTTATTCATTAACCACTTATTCTCCATACGAAGGTTATCGCATTGCTTTTAACGGCACAAAAGGACGGCTGGAGGCTTGGATCAAAGAACGTCAACCGTGGGAAGAATTGGAAAATGACGATGTTTTGCAATTGACTACAAGTTTTGGAAAAACACGCTTAATTCGTGTTTCTCCCAAACCCGGAGAACACGGTGGAGGCGATCCTTTACTTATCGAACGCGTATTCAAAGGTGGAACAGACACATTAAGACAAGAGGCCGGAGTCCGCGAAGGCGCCATGTCGATATTGATTGGAATTGCTGCCAGAAATAGCATTGATACCGGAAAACCGGTTAAAATTGAGTCGCTAACGAGCTTAAAGCCGAAAGAAAGTACAATAATATAGAGGTTTAGTTATGTTTAGTGAATCGATGCGTTTTTCTCACGTAATCGTCAATATTCTTTTGGAGAATAGCAAATTCCGGATTATTATCGCCGAGATTAAAGCCTTTTAGCACATATTCCATGTTCACTTCAGGAGTAAACGTTGAAAAGCGGGGAAATGCCTTGCCCGAAAAATCTGCATGAATATCCAGATACATTATCGGAGTTTCACTTGAGAAATCAATTGTCGACATATCCAGTTCCTTAATCCCCTGACCCCGGTCAGACCGGAATTGCAGCGTGTTGTTGTTTACATCATACACTAATTGCCATACTCCCGGAAAAATATCATTCAGCACATTCCAACTATAACCAACAGAAGTGTAAGCCGATTGAGCGTCATTGTAGTTATTGATTAAATGGGCTGCTTTACAAAATCTGTCTTCCCATCTTTGAGAATCTACATTAAAATCAATTGTTCCTCCAAACCCTTTATATTGCTGCAAATTCTTCAATTCTTCCTGATATTGATTGTTACACAGTATTGGCACCGGCATTTTATCATTTGCAAATACGACATATTTTCCATCAATAAGTTCAATGGCGACTGTTTTGCCGCTTTTGTCACACAGAAAAAAATGACTGCCCGGATAATTAGGCCACCAATCAATGACAGGGGCAGAATCAAGCGCGTTCAGCACTTCGTCTACCGATGCGTAATTATCCAATTGATATTGAATCCATTGACCCCACCATAAATTAGCTCTACCTTCAATATTCGTAGAATATGTTTTATCCAAAAAAAGCTCAACAATAAACAGTCCTTTCTCATTCACTCCATAACATGGCATATCAATACCCAACAAATTAAAACTCACCGAGCCGTACTGTGAAGTCCATTTTATTTTCGGTTCATTTATCTTTTCGCTTGAAATCAATTGATTCCAACTCAGCCCTTCTTTGGTAACACCTCGTTTATTCGTCAAGACAAGACCCGGCAATGATTTCCTATCATTCTCATTAAACCCTACCACACAATAATCCTTTCCTTTTAGCATAAAAGCAGAGCAGGCATTGACAGTCATTGGGCAAGTGAAAATATTTTGCACCAGTAATAAGAGTAAAATAATCTTTTTCATTTCAGACATTCAACCGTTTTTTAATTCAACTTCAACAAATCCCCATAAAAATACTTAACCCATTCTGTATATGTATCTTGTACAGATAGGCAAGTATCAATCAAATAACCTTTTACGTTTGCGAATTCTTTTAATCCGCGATAATAAAATTGTTTATAATTGTCATCTATGATAAATGGAATTATGTTATTTTTCAAACACTCTCGAAACATAATCAAACGACCAACTCTGCCGTTACCATCTTGAAATGGGTGAATTTCCTCGAAACGATAATGATATTCTACAATATTCTCAAGCTCGACTTTGGGTAAAGAATTATACCAATCGTTGAGATTGTTCATATTTTTTTCTACATCTTGTGGTAAGGTCGTTTCTATTCCTCCTACTTCGTTAGGCAGTTTTTTCCATTCACCAATGTTAAACCATTTTTTTGTAGCTTCGGAAGTTCCTGTTTTTAAAATACGGTGAAATTCTTTAATTAGAGTATTTGAAAATAGCATATCAATTGTGTCAAGCAGGTAATCGAACGCAACAAAATGATTTGAAGTTTCGATAATATCATCAACCGGCACAGCCTCTTCTTCTTTAAAACCGATAGTACGGGTTTCAAAAATATAACGAGTTTGCTCTTCTGTCAGTTTACTTCCTTCTATTCTGTTAGAATTGTAAGCAAGATTTATCTGTGTTTTATGATACAAACCACCTTTCCGTCTTGCCTCTTTTTCTTCTTTGAGATATGTCGATAAATTATTTATCATGCGCGAATGAGTTGATACACAGAATCTTTACAATAAGGTATTTTTAACTAAATAACTGAACAAATTCGTTATAAGTAACAATTTTTGTTTGGTTGTGAGATTGCAGTATTAACAAATCTTTGTCACCTGTCAAGATATAGTCAGCTTTAATAGTGTCGGCAAATGCAAGCAAGTACAAATCATTAACATCTCTCAATGGGGACGATACGATTGTATTTTTTATAGGAACTTCTATGCAAGATGATTTCATCAAATTCACGGTTTCCCTTATTCGTTCTTCCGGAGCATATTTCCTAATTTTTTCACAAGAGGCAATGCGAACAAATTCTGCCATTAATTCTTCGCAAATGTAAACTGAAACGATTTCACTGTTACATAGCGCTCGCATTTCCGACATTTTTTTGCCTATCAACAGCGAAATCCAAAGGTTAGTGTCAATAATTATTTTACAATTTTTCATAGCGAACAGCTCTGACTTCTTCCATTATTTCTTCGTCCGACAAATCAACATTTTGTGGGCTATTTTGGATATACTTATCCCAAAGATTGTGTTTTTTATCCACAGACCATCCCATTTTGCTGGCAAATAGTTGCAAAAATTTCATGTCTGCCTGTGGTAAATCGATAAAAACCCTTTCGCGTGCCGAACTTCTTGAGCCTCTTTTTAATGTTGCTGTTTGCATAATTTTTCTATTGAAAATTTCTTGTAAAGATAAAAATAATTATCCAATTTCGAGAAATAAAATATATTTATTCTGTTTTAATCATTGCAGTGGCGGGGCTCCACTACCGTTCGAACGAGAGTCAACAGGAAAGGCAAAAAACAGATAAATAAGCAACTTTATCAAGTGGAGTATAGAAATCACTTGGATAAAGTCGCTTAAAAAGAATATAATTTAACGGTTTTTATTTGGAGAGAAACATAGAATTTCACCCATTAGGTGCAAGCTTTCAATTTTTAGTCGTTTTTCTTTTTCTCACTTTTTACCTCATATTCTTTTAATGAATCTATTTTTTCTAAAAAAACCTTTTTTGTTTCGTCATTATCAAAAGTAAAGCAGCTTTTTAATTCTTTAATAGTGAAAAAAGATTGTTTTAAACCGTAAATCATAAAGCCGGAACAGGTACCAAACACATTGCTATAAAACATTACGTCTATGTCGTAACTCGAAATAAAAGCACGGGGTTTATCTTTCTCAAAATAGATGTTATTGTCTTCCAAATTGTAAGTATCTAACCCATTAAGCAGTGTAAATCCTGAACTCGTTGCCTGACAATTCCGCATCTTAAATTTTTCAAGTTCCTTAATATTCTGAATGCTTGCATCAATAAAAAGTGAATGTGTAAAACGTACGTCTCTAAAACAGCAATAATCTAACTTTGTTCTACACCAATTTGCACCCCAAGACCAAAAATTACTAATTGTAGAAAAAGAAAAATCAATGCCCTCAAAATTTGAATGATGTAAATTTGACCCATTATAATCCTCCATATTAATTCCTCTGAATAAATTCCTTCCCCAAGAAGGAGAAGAATCATTAAAACTATAATTCCAACTCCTTATCATATCAAATAATTGTGTTGGATTAATCTTATGGTCCCAATTAAATAATTTAGGCTGTTCTTTATCTTCTACATCATTGTACAAATGATTGCCAACAAGCAGCGAAAGCCATTTATCATAATTTGTTGTTTTTTGATTAACAGGTATTTCGACTACCTCAAAATCAAAAAGGGCTTTTTTAGGTGTTGCTCGCCCTGCTTGATAAATAGTTTTGGTATTATTCAATATCTTTGCAGCAAAAGTTAAAATACTGTCTATTTCATTTTGACCGATACACCATTTTTCTAATAATGCTTTAGGATATTCAGTTTCATTTTCTTTGAATTCATATAACTGAAACCATTTATGAGCAATAAGACTGCAAAACAAACGTTTGTTGTGTTTGCTTATAGAAAGCGATGCCATTAAAGGAAACAGTAATCTTCTTTTTTCGATTATTTGAGGAGTAGTTGAGTCGGCAGATGTTTCTTTTAGCAGTTCCAATAATTCTTTTAAGAAAAATATTGTTTGTTCTGTTGGCTCGCCAGCAACTAATTTTGCTCTTGCTTCATCTATATCTGCATTTTCGTCCAAGGCGTATTTTATAAAAATTTTCAAATAATACTCTGCCAACAATATTTCGGCAAAAGATTGATGTTGAAAATGTAAAACATTATCGTTTTCTCCAAAATAAGAGTGTGATAAGAATTGAATTTCAGTAATATTTTTATTCCGTTCCAATACTTCGTTGTCGCTTTCATTACTATTATTTTTTCCTTCCAATACGTGGCATATATCCGCTTTTTTGAGCATTCCCTGTTTGCCTTTTTGTCGCTCGTATGCCCATAAAGCAGTGGTTGCGTGAAGTATATTTCTAAACTCCAATTCTTCTATCAGATTTACTTGATAGTTCGGGTCATCAATGTGTTTTGCCTCTTTGGTCAGCAAATTTAAGAATGATAAATAAACGCCCAACTTGCCAATCTCCATAAAATCAACATTATGGATAATCAATTGATAAATCATATACGAAAATATAGGTCTTCTTAATTCGCTTCTTGATAATGTGCCGTTTTTAAGTAATTTCTCGTAAATATCAATGTCGCTGTTCGCCTTAATCGCATCAATAATTTCTTTTGCAAAACCGTTTGTAGCAATATTTTCAAATTCATTGTCCGACTTTAATGTTTGTCGTAACCAATCATTAAACTGTACTTTCGTAAATCCGTAAATATTCAGATAACAAGCGTATTCTATTTCTTTTCCACCTTCTGTTTTTTTTATTTTATATGGGTCGTAGATATCTAATTGTTGACGGAGACCTTCATCGAAAGGTCTTGAAGATATGATAATTCTATTTGTCCGACAAATCGTTTTATCTATGTTTTGGATATTTTTAACCGAATTGATTACTTTATCTATTGCCGCCTTATTTAATTCTCCACTTTCGTCTAACGAATCAATTAAAAAGATGAATCTTTTCTTTTTGAAATAATCTTCGTCTATTTTAATGCCATATTCTGTTAATAAAAAATCACTAATAACTCCTAAATGTGCCTCACTTGAGTATTTTGAAAAATTTCGCAAATTGAAATAAACAGGAAAATCTCCGTCGAAAGTTTCTAAATATTTTTTTGCTAATTCTGCTGCATAATTCCTCATAAAAACAGATTTTCCTTTTCCAAAATCTGCAACCGTAAATAGAATTTTATTTATATGATTATCTCTATTTATATCAAAATATTCTTCTATTAACTCATTAATCGGCTTTAATGCTTGCTCTTGTTTTTCATATTCTTCTGCATTCTCATTCTCACTCTCTCTCAAAGAACTAACGTGTTGCCATTGAGCATAAGTAGTTTCGTATTTCAAATTCTCGTTTGGCTTAAAACCTATTCTCCCCTGTTGAATGGTATCAAACAAAAACTTAACCTCGTTATCTTTCAATCGAAAATCTTTTGTTTTCTCTAAATGTTTATCGTAATCATCTCCAAACTCTTTGATAATCGTTGCTTCAATATTTTCGTTGTAGTTTTTCAGAAAAGTATTTATATCGGTCTGATTAGCCCCCAACTCTCTGAGCATTCTTTCGTAACTCCTTTTCACATACTCTACTGCCGGATGATATTGAGGTTGGAAAACCAAAATAGCATCATTTTTATCAAATGACTCTATTTCTTCAAACATTGATCTATTGATAATACCCACTATTATTGACGGAGAATATTCTTTATCCAATTTATCTTCTATAAGTTCAATGGATTTCGTGGCTTGTAATATCGCTGATTTGATATATGTTTGCAGACCAAAATTTTCTAATTTTTTCTCTGTTATATTTTCAAAATATTTATTAATTAAAGGTTGAGTAAATAATTTTATTACAGCAATCGTTGTCCCGCTTGCCTTACCGAGAATTTCCTGACCATTTTCATCAAAATTATTTTTCAAATAATCAACTGCATTCGTAAGGAAATCGGGTATTATTTCAACTACTTTTTCTAATGTTTTTCTTTTCATATTAAATATTTTAATTGGGTTATTCATTTATGCTTTTTTATAAATTTATCAATTTGTTTTTCTCAATGTTCTCTTACATTGTCGCACGCAGCTTGCACCTAATAAGTTAAATTGATGCAATACTACTACATTTTTATTAAATTTACAATAAATTACTATAAAAATTTATTCACAAAGTAATTGCGAATGATTTTTATATGCGCGAAATGTTTATTCTTTTGCCTATTGTTGTGTATAATTCGGATATATGTATTTTTAAATGACAATACTTTTTTGTATTTATTTGAATCCGGCTGAAAAGTTTTACCTTTGTCAAAATTTTGTAAGAGTAAATTCGTGATTAACTTATAATCAGATATGAAGATTATTATTGCAGGAGCGGGCGAAGTCGGCACACATTTGTCTAAATTACTTGCCAAAGAAAATCAGGATATTGTTCTGATGGATGCCGATGAGGAAAAATTGAATTTTGCAACTCATTTTGAAATCATGACGGCTGAAGGAAATCCTACGTCGTTGAAAGATTTAGAAGCTGCCGGAGTGAAGGATGCCGAAATGTTCATCGCTGTTACACCGGAAGAATCGACAAACATTACTGCCTGTATGCTGGCTACCAACTTAGGTGCCGTCAAAACATTCGCACGAATCAATAATTATGAATATTTACTCCCTAAAAACAAAGAGTTTTTTCAAAACTTGGGTGTAGATTCGATGATATACCCGGAAATGCTTGCAGCTCAGGAAATTGTGAGCACATTGAAAAAACCGTGGGCAAGACAATGGTGGGAACTTTGCGATGGTGCGCTTATTCTTATCGGAGTTAAAGTGAGAGAAAATGCACCCATTGTCAATAAATATCTTTACGACATCTCAAAAGAAGATAAAGATTATCATATAGTTGCCATTAAACGAGGAAACGACACTATTATTCCAAGAGGAAATGACCAATTATTAGCAGGTGATATATTATTTTTCATCACATTGAAAGATAAAATTAATGTAGTAAAAGAGCAAACCGGAAAAAAAGATATTCAAATCAAGAAAATCGTGATTATGGGAGGAAGTCGCATTGCTATCAAAGCAGTAGAGTATATTCCACATAACATCAGGGTAAAAATTATTGAAATCAATAAGGAAAAAAGTTATAAATTGGCAGAAATGGTTCCGGGAAATGTGATGATTATCAATGGAGATGCACGTGATACGGAACTTTTGGTACAGGAAAACGTCATGGGTTGCGATGCCTTTATTGCCTTGACCGAAAACTCCGAAACCAATATCTTAGCTTGTTTGGCCGCCAAATCCATGAAAGTTTCTCGAACTATCGCCAAAGTAGAAAATATCGACTATATTCCAATGGCTGAAAAATTGGATATCGGAACGGTTATAAACAAAAAATTAATCGCAGTCGACCATATTTATCAATTTTTATTGAATGCAGATGTGTCGAATGTCAAATCTCTGACTTTTGCTCAGGCTGATGTCGCGGAATTAATCGCCCGTCCGAATTCAAAAATAACAAAAAAACCCGTAAAAGACCTCAAACTACCTAAATCCATGACTCTTGGGGGATTAATCAGGAACGGAGATCCTCAACTCATCAATGGAGATACTCAGATTGAAGCGCACGACCACGTTGTCGTTTTCTGTCTAAATACTGCCATGCGTAAAATAGAAGATTATTTCAACTGATTGGTTATGAATAAATTCGACATCCATTTTCGACTCATATCCAAAGAAATGGGGTTTATATTGGGATTAGAAGCCCTTTTAATGTTTCTTTCCGCTTTGGTTTCTGCATATTATCAAGAGCCGATTATAAAATATATTTGGATCAGCGGAGGCATTACATTCGCAACCGGCTTGTTATTAAGCTGGTATGGACATGGTACGACAGTTAAAAACATTGCTAAAAAAGACAGTATACTTACAGTTACGCTTTCGTGGGTGTTGTTTTCCATTTTCGGTATGTTACCTTATTACCTGTCGGGAGCAATACCTTCCATAACCGATGCCTTCTTCGAAACCATGTCGGGATTAACCACTACAGGCTCATCCATTCTCACAGATGTGGAGGCAATGCCCAAAGGTCTGTTGTTTTGGAGAAGTCTTACCCAATGGATCGGTGGTTTGGGAATGATTGTTTTCGTATTGGCATTTATGCCGTTAATTGCAGGAGGCGGCTCTTCTTACTTATACGAAGACGAAGCTCCGGGTATTGTAAAAGACAAATTTCGCCCGAGAGTAGGTCAGATTTCTAAAAGATTATGGCTCATATATCTTACGTTCACAGTTGTATTAGCCGTCTTGTTAAGATTAGGCCCGATGAATACTTTTGATGCTTGTTGTCACGCATTTACAACTATGTCTACAGGTGGATTTTCTACCAAAAATATAAGTATTGCCTATTGGAATTCTGCTTATGTGGAATATGTAATTGCCATATTTTCACTGATAGGAGCAATTAATTTTACATTATGGTATTTCTTTTTCAAAAGAAATTATAAACGATTATTTAAAGACGAAGAATTAAGATGGTTCTTGGGCATCATAATTGTTGCTACTCTTATCGTTACATGTTGTTTGTTATACAATAAGGAGTACGACAACTTTTCCGACTCATTCAGGACATCCTTTTTTCATGTGACTACATTGTTCAACTTCTCCACGACAGATTTTACCCAATGGGGACCATTTTTCTTGTTTGTCATTTCGTTTTTGATATTAATAGGCGGTAGTGGTGGCTCTACAAGCGGGGGATTAAAAGTTATTCGGTTTGTCATTTTATGTAAAAATACAATGAACGAATTCAGCAGACAAATCCATCCGAGGGCAATCATACCTGTCAGAATCAATCAAAATGCAGTTTCTCATCGCATCGTACAACGTGTTTTAGCATTTGCCTTTTTGTATATGTCAACTGTTTTAATCAGCGTGGGCGTGTTCACCGCTACAGGAATAAGGCTTGAAGATGCGTGGGGAATCTCACTATCCGGAATTGGTAACGTTGGTCCCGGATTCGGAGCATTCGGCCCATCCGGAAATTTTTCAATTATGACTGACTTTGCTAAGTGGTATTATTCACTTCTTATGATTGTCGGCCGTTTGGAACTTTTCACAGTGCTGATTTTATTTACTCCGGGGTTTTGGAAAAAGTGAAAAAGTAGTCAATCCTTGTTACATAATCTCGGATTGTAATAGTTTCAATCCGACACTCGCTTTTTCTTTGATAACTTTCACATTCTTTGCTGCACTTACATCATTCGGATCTATCAGATAAACCGACACTCCCGGCTTGACGTAATTTACTAATCCTGCTGCCGGATAAACCTGAAGCGATGTGCCTACTATTACCAAAATATCGGCAGAAGAAACTATACGGGCAGCCTCTTCAATTAACGGAACAGCCTCTCCAAACCATACGATAAAAGGACGTAACCGTGTTCCATCAGAAGCTTTATCTCCCGGATGAATATCTTTATATCCAATATCCGAAACAATGGTCTTGCTTTCATTGCAAGCCTTGGTTAGTTCTCCATGCAAATGAATCACGGAAGAACTTCCGGCACGCTCATGTAAATTATCGACATTCTGTGTAACAATGGTCACATGAAAAAATTGCTCCAAACCGGCAATTACTTTATGCCCTTCGTTTGGCTCAACATCTTTTAATTGACTTCTCCGGTCGTTGTAAAATTGGAGCATTAAATCAGGGTTTTCATACCAACCTTCTATGCTGGCGACTTGCATTACATCATAATTTTCCCACAAACCACCCGAATCACGGAATGTACTGATGCCACTTTCAGCACTCATTCCCGCACCGGTCAATATTACTAAGTTTTTCATGATTACAAGCCGTCTTTTTTATAAAAAGAATAAAGCGAAGTTACCTGTCTGTTGTCACTCATTTTCCCATCGCTTTGTTTTAGCAACGAAAAATCGTATAAATTTTCGTAATGAGGAAATAACTTTTTATAATCATTTTCTCCGATTAAGAGAAGTCCGGATGCAGGTAATTCTTTCTCAAAATTTCTGAAACTGTTGTGCAGATAAAAATTCACACCATACATATTGGCATATTGTCTCAAATCATTTACTACATATATGGTTTCATTTTCAGAATTATACGATGTGATTTCTTTTGCAAAAGGTTCGACACTCGCCCCACTTTTAAATGCCGGAATAAAAATACCATCCATTACCGCAAAAATGGCCAAATAGGTAGCAATCGTAGCATATAAAATTTTCAGGTTATTCTTTTTCCTTTGTAAATTGAACAAAATATAAATGAATCCCACCAAAATACTAAACAATACGACATACAATAAATTAGGAGCAGTTAAAGCACTCCAAATAACAGCAATATCCGACAATATTCTTTCATTTTTTATAAAGCCAACCAATTGTGCCGGTTCAACAAGTTGAGTTACAACCGTTAACAAAACAATTAGAGCGACTAAAATGCCTATACTACCGATAATTATGCTGAATATTCTGATTATTTTCGATTTGTTTTTGACTAAATACAAGATATATTGCGCAATAAATACAGCAATAAAAGGATAAGCGGGCATCAGATATACACTCCTCTTACTTATCGGAATACAATAAAAAAAGACAATCAAAACGGCTGCTACCAAAGAGAAAAGTTTCACTTTGCTCATAGACAACATATTACTCCAAATCTTTTTGAATCCGGGGAATTTAAAACTGTATTTTATCACGAAAAGCGACATAATAAGTAACAAGGTCCATGGAATAAATCCGGTGGCCAAGGTAACAAAATTGAACCAAAATGGCATTTCATGCCCTAAACTGTAAGAGATATTCACTTCGCCACCGAAAAATCGTCCGAAATTTTCAGCCCAAACCAAATCTAAAAATTCTTGTCCGCCTTGTTTATACGCCAAATAATACCAAATCGCAGGAAGTACCATCGATGCAAAAGCAATCAAGACAAATTTTCCGGCAATTTCCCAAAAATTATACTTCAAAATAAGTAGATATACTCCGAATACAAATAACGGTAAAACGATGCCAACCGGTCCTTTCACCAATATTGCACAACTTAGAATAAAAACCGTAACTATCGGAAAACCTTTCAGTTTTTTATCATCTTCCCATCGGAACAAACAAAACAGCCCGAGCACAATTAATGCTGTAAGAACCATATCTACCCGGGCGGTCATGGCCGCTCGATGCAATTCAAAACTCGTAATTAAAAGCATACAGGTAAGAAATGCTTTCTGTCCTTTTACTCTGCGTCCGAAGAATAAAAAACAAGCACCGATTAACCAAACAAAAGCAATAGCCGACGGCAAACGGGCGGAAAGAACAGATACACTTCCTCTCGGCAACGAAAAAGCCGCCATTAACCAATGAGCCAAAGGAGGTTTGTATGCTATTTCATCGGCATACACTTTGGGCAGAATCCAGTTATTTTGCTCAACCATCGACACTGCCACTGAAGCTTCTCTCGGTTCACCTTTGGTATAAAAATCTCCCGCATAAATCCAACAAACACTTACTATTGTAACTATTAACAAAAGTACCAATGGCTTTTGTAAATAAAGATATTGTAAAGTCGGTGTTCTCATTGCATAAAATGTTTATAAGTCTATTAATCCTTCCGGTATAATCATCTTTATTATTTTGTTTTCTTCATCGAGGCCGGCCATTAAATCTTCCGATGCCGGAATCAGAATCTCCTCTCCTGCCCTTTCTACGATAAACAATGTATTGATGGTTGTTTCATCAACATCTGTGATGATTCCAACATCTCCCAATGTATCGTCGATTAATGTATATCCGATAAAATAATCCCAAGACGCTATCTCGGAAGACGTTTCTTCCTGTAAATATTGTTTCGGGAAATATACATCCAAATTGGTAAAAAGTTTTGCCTGTGTATCGGTTTCAATACCATCAAATTTAATTAAAGCCGTTGTATCAGACTTGAATCTGTAACTTTCTATAACAAAAGGAACAAATATGCCGTCTATTTCACAAACCAAAAATTCACACTCACTTTCATCAAAAATATCGTTGGTGAAAGTAAAAGAAACTTCACCTTTAATGCCGTGAGGCTTATTAAATTGTCCGATTTTTATTAAATCTTCTCGTTTTATCATGAAATCACAAAGTTATGCTCCCGCTGCGATAATCAATGCCAATCCGAATAGGAAAAGGGCAAACATGGCATATAGATACTTATTAGTACCTTTAGGTGCATCTTTGAATTCTTTCCAAATAATAACTCCCCAAAATGCCGATACCAGCGTAGCGCCTTGTCCCAATCCGTAAGAAATAGCAGCGCCGGCTTTTCCTGCAGCTATCAGGTTGAAGGCATTGCCAAGTCCCCAAATAAGACCACCTAAAATACCTACCCAATGGATTTTTAACGGACCTTTGAAATAAGCACTGTATCCCACCGGCGAACCTTCAAACGGTTTTTTCATGGCAATAGTATTGAAAATAAAGTTGCTGGCAAAAATTCCACAAGCAAATATGAACATTGCCGTATACGGCGTCATTTTACCCGCTGCCGGGTTGACAAAATTATCCAAAGCATTGAAAACGATAGCAATCGTTATTAATATCACACCACAAAACAGCAACACAGGATTGCCTTTGGCGGCGCCCATATAGTTGATCAACACGCCCAACACTAAAGCCAAGCCTATTCCCACAGGGAAAGCAACCGACATACCGGCAATAGCAATGGCTGCCGAAAGCAGAATATTAGCAGCATTAAAAATAATACCACCCAAGAAAGCGCTACCGATGTTGCCCCATTCGGCTTGACAGAGATCAGGGATAAAACTGCGTCCCTCCGTACCAAAACTTCCCAACGTAAATGCGGAAATCAACGAAAACAACAGGATTCCAATCACATAATCCCAGTAAAAGAGTTCATAACGCCAGGTTTTACCTGCAAGTTTCTGAGTATTGCCCCACGATCCCCAGCAGAGCATGGTGATCACACAAAAAAATATGGCTAACGGATAACTTTGTACTATAAACATGATGAAATTAATTATGAATTACAATTTGGTTCGAAATCGTTTAATTCTTTCCGGTAGGGTGCAGATGACTGAGCCCCGATACGTGTTACCGAAATGGATGCTGCTTTGCAGGCAAATTGCACAGCATCAGTTATTTCCCTGTTTTCGGATAATGCTACGGCTAATGCGCCGTTAAACACATCGCCGGCAGCAGTGGTGTCAACCGCTTCTACTTTTTCGGCAAGTACTTCTGCCGTGAAATCATTGGCGTATATCAATGCACCTTTTGCACCTAATGTTATGATTACTGTTTGCACTCCCATAGCGCAAATTGCACGTGCAGCTTCGCAAGCCGACGCTGCATCGGTAACCGGAACACCTGAGATCATACTCGCTTCGGTTTCATTGGGCGTCAGAATACTCACGTTTTGCAGTAAACGTTTACTCAAAGGCTGTGCCGGTGCAGGATTCAAGATGACTGTTTTCCCTTTGGCATGAGCGATGTTTGCAACATATTCTATCGTTTCCAAAGGAATTTCGAGTTGCATCAACACCATATCCGACTGTTCGATAGCATCGGCTGCATTTGCCAAATCGGATGGTAGTAAACACGCATTGGCGCCCGATGCCACCACGATACAGTTTTCAGCCTTGGCATCAACTGTAATTAATGCTATACCCGACGGATGTTCAGCATCGATGAAGACATACGTGGTGTCTATTCCTTCATCGGCAAACAACTGCTTGGATTGTTGTCCGAAAATATCGTTGCCTGTTTTACACACAAATGTAACCGATGCACCCAAGCGGGCAGCTGCTACTGCCTGATTGGCTCCTTTTCCTCCCGCATTCATCAGAAACGTTCCACCAAGTACCGTTTCGCCGGGACAGGGGAGATGCGGAGCTTTGATGACCATATCGGTATTCGTACTGCCAATAACTAAGATTCTTTTCTTTTCCATCATTCAAACAATTCGTTCAAATCAATTTCCAATCCTTCAAAAATATGCACGGGAGCTTTTTGTGTACAATCATATATTGTACCAAAATCATATTTACTGTTATCTTGCATTAAAAACACATTGACTACTTTTGCTTTAGGGTCTACAATCCAATATTCTCTTACTCCCGCGGATTCATATAAATTGAATTTGTAATTCCAATCGTATTTTAAAGTTGATGGAGATAATACTTCAACTATCAAATCGGGAGCTCCGATACATCCTTTATCATCCAATTTGGATAAATCGCAAATTACACAAATATCCGGTTGAACTACATCATATATTTTATCATCCGATTTAGAACCATGCAAGGGAAGACGAACATCAAAAGGAGCATGATAGACACGACATTTGCCTTTGCGTTTTCGAACGAATGAACCAATAAAGAAATTTAATCCCGACGTGATTTGAGCGTGAATACGCACTGGTGCCGACATCAAATGGATAAAACCATTTATTAACTCCATTCGTCTATCATCCAACCAAGTCAGATAATCTGCATAAGTATACCGTTTAGAGAAGTCTAAATCCAAGGTTCCATACATTACAAAAGGTTCCTCTACAATGGTTAGTTTAGTATCCTCCGGATACTCATACATTTTCATTTTTTTTTCTTTCTTTTCCTTTTCCATGATATGTTTGGTATTATTGATTAACTTACGCTGTGTTAAATTTATATCCTCGTAATCCTTGCACCTAAAGCGTTTAGTCGTTTATCGATATCCTGATAACCTCTATCTATTTGTTCAACATTGTGAATTTTACTGGTTCCTTCGGCACTCATGGCTGCAATCAGCAGTGCGATTCCGGCACGAATATCCGGAGAAGTCATAACGGCAGCCCTCAACGGATAACGTTTCCCTGAACCGATAACCGTTGCCCGGTGCGGGTCGCATAAAATAATCTGCGCGCCCATATCTATCAGTTTATCAACGAAAAACAAGCGACTTTCAAACATTTTCTGATGAATCAAGACACTTCCCTGCGCTTGAGTAGCTACAACCAAAAATACGCTCAACAAGTCGGGAGTCAATCCCGGCCATGGAGCATCGGCAATGGTCATAATCGAACCATCAATAAATGTTTCAATAGCATACGATTCTTGAGCCGGAATATAAATGTCATCTCCTTGCTGATTAACAGTGATACCCAAACGTCGAAAAGCGTCCGGAATAATTCCTAAATTATTGAATGATACATCTTTAATCAGGAGTTCGGAAGATGTCATTGCAGCCATACCAATAAAACTGCCGATTTCAATCATATCGGGCAAAATGGTATGCTCGCAGCCTTTCAACTCGCTAACGCCTTCAATCTCAAGCAAATTTGATGAAACGCCCTTGATTTTGGCTCCCATTTTCAACAACATTTTAGACAATTGTTGAAGATAAGGCTCACAAGCTGCATTGTATATTGTTGTTGTTCCTTCGGCTAAAACCGATGCCATTAAAATATTGGCGGTACCGGTTACAGAAGCTTCGTCGAGCAACATATAAGTGCCTTTTAATTTTTCGGCAGTAACATTATACAATTGCTTCTCAACACTGTAATCAAAGGTTGCCCCTAATTTTTGGATTCCAATAAAATGAGTATCTAACCGCCTGCGCCCAATCATATCTCCACCAGGTTTAGGAACAAGCACCTTGCCAAAACGGGAAATTAATGGTCCTACTATCATCACTGAACCACGTAGCGACGCGCTTTTTTTCAAAAATGGTTCTGTTTGCAAATAATCCAAATCAATATCATCGGCCTGAAATGAATAGGTTCCAGGGCTAGGGTGATCGACTTTTACTCCCATTTCCTGAAGAAGAACAATCAGGTTATTTACATCCAAAATATCCGGAATGTTGTGGATAGTTACTTTTTCTGAAGTCAGCAGGGTTGCACAAATAACTTGTAATGCCTCATTTTTAGCACCTTGCGGTATAATTTCACCCGATAATCTGTGTCCACCTTCTATAACAAACGACGCCATTATTTATTTTGTCTCCTTGCTAAGTTTTTATTTTTCTTCATCAAAATATCTTTCGATTCGGTCAGCTTGTGTGATTCTTCATCCCAAATAATCTGTCCTTTAGAAAGTAGATTCAAGTCTGTAAAAATCTTCCTGTCATCAACAACTTCTTTGTTCCATGTCAAGAAAGATTTTTTCATGTGATTCGCCAATAATTTGATCAATTGCTCACGCTCCTCTCCTTCTGCATATTCAGTTGCCTTGAGAATCATATTCTCCAAATTTTTACCATAATGCTTATAGGTAATTCTTCCGTTATTATACGGCAATCTAGGCGGCTTAATATAAAGGTCTTCTTTCTTGACAATTTCGTAAGGATAATCAATATCTAACTCAAAATCAGCCATTATGGCCAAATGATCCCACAAAATATGCTTAAAATCATTTACGTCTCTCAAATGAGGAAACATATTCCCCATGATATTAATGATGGTGTTGGCACAATGTGTTCGCTCATTCCTTTCGGGAATAGAAACGCAATAATCTACCATATTTTGAATATTTCTTCCGTATTCAGGAAGTCTTAACTGGGGCAATTTAGTGTTGTATTTCATCTTTTAAAATTGTAAATTATATTACTTTATTTTTTGCAACTATAGCTATAAATTCTTTCAAATAAAACGGTTCGAAATATGCCAAATCGACAAATTCTTTTTGTTCGTATTTTTTTTCTGCCAAATCAACCATTCCCGATGCCAAAGGATAAACGTCTTCTAAAAATATAATGTTTTGAGAGGTTATAATGTTTTTACATTTGGTTAAGCCATCTCCGAAAAAACAGATTTTTCCTTTAGAAATAATTTCTGAGTAAGCATTTTCATCTATAATATCGGCAGAAACCTCTTTTATTTTATTCATGTTTCTATCATAAATAGCCGAATAGACTTCCATTCTTCGGGCATCAATCATCGGGCAATAATAATCGGTTTCTATCCCTGATTGAATCACCTGATGAGCCATAATTTCCAATGTAGACAATGCTATTAACGGAACATCCAACCCATAGCACAAACCTTTGGCCTCTGAAATTCCTATTCTTAACCCGGTGTATGAGCCCGGTCCCGCGCTTACCGCCACCGCATCAATTCGAAGATTGTTCTCTCTTGCAAATTTGACCGCATCAAGAACAAAAACACCTAGCAATTCGGCATGAGAACCTCCACTGTAATTTTCTTTACTGAAAAGAATTTCTTTATCTTTGGATAACACAACTGAACAAACTTTTGTCGATGTTTCTATATTAATTATGCAGGACATTTGAGTTTTTGTGTGCAAATTTACATTTTTAAGCGGATATATTAACTTTTACAAGATAAAAAAACTATTTTTGCACGAAAATATAATTATTTATGATACAATCCATGACGGGATTTGGGAAATCTTCTTCCGAATTACCAAATAAAAAAATATACGTCGAGATTAAATCACTGAACAGTAAGCAGTTTGACTTGAATACCCGTATACCTTTTCTGTATAGAGAAAAAGAAATGGAAATACGAAACAATTTACTTCAAAGCGTCGAACGAGGTAAAGTAGATTTTTCCATTTATGTAGAAAATATCGGTAAGGCATCTTCTTCGCAGATTAATCAAAATGCTTTGGAGAGTTATTATAATCAAATCAAAGAAGTTTCTCAAAATTTGCAAATTTCCATTCCTGCCGACTGGTTTTCCGTTTTGCTGCGTATGCCGGAAGTTATGAAAACCGAAATGGCCGAATTAGACGAAAATGAGTGGGAAATTACCAAGGAAACGATTAAAAACGCGCTGGAACAATTTACATTATTCAGAAACCAGGAAGGATCAGTGCTACAAAAATTATTCGAAAATAAAATTTCAAACATATCTCTTCTTCTAAACGAAATTGAAAAATATGAATTAGAGCGTATCGAAAAAGTAAAAGTCAAAATTTTGGATTCTCTTCAAAAAATGGATCTTCAAAATTTCGATACCAATCGTTTTGAACAGGAATTGATTTATTACATAGAAAAATTAGACGTTAACGAAGAGAAAATCAGGTTGAACAACCATCTCAAATACTTTATCGATACGATGAATAACGAGAAAAGTCAAGGTCGCAAGCTTGGTTTTATCGCTCAAGAGATAGGTCGCGAAATAAATACGCTCGGTTCGAAATCCAATCACGCTGAAATGCAAAAAATCGTGGTTCAGATGAAAGATGAGTTGGAACAAATCAAAGAACAGATACTAAATGTTTTATAAATTATGAATTATGAATTATAAATTAGCTTGTTGGTGCTTTTTCATAATTCATAATTCATAATTGTAGAAATGAACAACAAACTAATTATATTATCAGCTCCTTCGGGTTCAGGAAAGTCAACAATTGCGAATTATTTGTTGAAACAGGATTTGAATTTGAAATTTTCTATTTCTGCCACAAGCAGAAAACCGAGAGGTACTGAAAAAGACGGTGTTGAATACTACTTTTTATCTCCGGAAGAGTTCAAAGAACGTATTGCTAAAGGAGAATTCCTTGAATACGAAGAAGTTTATAAAGATCATTTTTACGGAACGTTAAAAAGTGAAATAGACCGTATTTTGAATGAAGGTTACAATGCCGTGTTGGATATTGATGTTGTTGGCGGATGCAATATAAAAAAACTATTTGGAGAGAAAGCATTGTCTATTTTCATACAACCTCCTTCTATCGAAGAACTTAGAAACCGTTTAGAACAACGAAGCACCGACTCTCCGGAAATTATTGAAAAAAGAATCGAAAAAGCGGAATTTGAATTGGGTTTCGCACAACAATTTGATAAAATCATTGTCAACAACAATTTAGAAACAGCTCAAAAAGAATCGCTACAAACCATAAAAAACTTTATTAAACAAAATGATTAAGACAGGAATTTTTCCGGGTTCATTTAATCCGGTTCACATCGGCCACTTGGCATTGGCTAATTACATCGCAGAATTTGAAAATTATGATGAGATTTGGTTTTTGATTACGCCACAAAATCCAATCAAAGGAGAAGAAGATCTGATACCTCAAGAAATGAGACTTGAACTTGTTGAGAAATCAATTGCCGGATATGAGAAATTTAAAACTTGTACCATTGAATGGGAATTGCCTCGTCCGGTGTACACCGTTAACACGTTACAAAAACTTCGCAGGACGTATCCCGACCGGATTTTCGAACTAATCATCGGAGCCGACAACTGGAAATCGTTCCATCGTTGGAAAGATTATCAGATTATTTTAAAGAATTTCCAAGTGGTGGTTTATCCGAGAAAAGGCATGGATAAAGTCAGTTACAATCATTACAATGTTCGCTATTGCGAGGCTCCCATGATTGAAATTTCATCTTCTTTTATCAGAAAAAGCCTCAAAGAAGGAAAAGACATCCGGTTTTTCCTCCCTACAGGTGTTTACGAAAAGATGTTATCTGAAAATATTTTGGAAAAATTTATCAATCAGCAAGATGAAGAGTTGATCGAGAATGTTGAAACAGCGTTCGGCGGTAGCCAATTGAAAATCGACATTGAAGATATTGTATAATTCTTTTGTAAAATAAAAACAAGGATTATCTTTGCAGTCGAAAAATGGGGGCTGTTAGCTCAGTTGGTTTAGAGCATCGCCTTGACAGGGCGGGGGTCGACGGTTCGAATCCGCCACAGCCCACAATCAAAAACTCGCTTAATCAGCGGGTTTTCTTGTTCTAAAATTATTCTTCTGATTCGCACAAGGCAAAATCCAACTGTTTCCGTTCTAAATTTGCTCTTGCTACTTTGATAGTAATTGGATCTCCCAAATTATACTTTCGTCTGTTTCTTCGGCCGATTAAGCAATAATTTTTCTCATCGAATTCGTAATAATCATCATCCAAATCCCGGAGAGGAATCATACCTTCGCATTTGTTTTCGTTTATTTCAACATATAACCCCCATTCGGTTACGCCCGAAATAACTCCGTCGAATTTCATGCATAATTTGTCGGACATAAATTCAACTTGTTTGTATTTGATGGATGCACGCTCAGCCATCGCTGCCGTGTTTTCCATCGCAGAACAATGCTTACATTCTTCTTCCGTCTTGGCCTCAGGAACCGAACGACCGGCAGAGAGATAGCGTTCCAACAGACGGTGCACCATCATATCGGGATAACGACGGATGGGCGACGTAAAGTGTGTATAATAATGGAATGCAAGGCCATAATGCCCGACATTGTGTATTGAATATTTCGCTTTAGCCATCGTGCGGACAGCGATGGTTTCTATCAGATTTTGTTCTTTCTTACCTTGCACTTGATCCAACAATTTGTTGATTCCTTTGGAAACTTCAGATTCTGTTCCGGTTGTTTTGATTTTATATCCAAACTTGCGGATAAACTCTGCAAAATTCTCCATTTTTTCAGGATCGGGCAAGTCGTGTACCCTGTAAACGAAAGTCTTAGCTTTCTGTTTTGCAGGAACTTTTCCTATCGCTTCGGCAACCGTTTTGTTAGCCAGCAACATAAATTCTTCAACCAATTTGTTGGCATCTTTCGATTCTTTGAAATATACGCTCAAGGGTTTTCCGTTTTCGTCGATTTCAAATTTCACCTCATAGCGGTCGAAGTTGATTGCTCCGGCATTGAATCGCTTTTCTCTCAATCGCTTGGCCAATTTATCCAATATCAGGATTTCATCCTTAAAATCGCCTTCTCCAGTTTCTATAATATTTTGGGCTTCTTCGTATGTAAATCTGCGATTAGAGTTGATAACTGTACGGGCTATATGATAATTCTTAACTTCCGCATTATCGTTCATTTCGAAAATGGCAGAAAAACTCAATTTATCTTCATTCGGACGCAATGAACAGAGTTGGTTACACAAACGCTCCGGCAACATGGGAATCGTTCTGTCGACCAAATAAATAGAAATAGCTCGTTTATATGCCTCTTTATCAATAATATCTCCTATTTTCACATAATGAGTTACATCGGCAATGTGAACACCAACTTCCCAAAGTCCGTTTTTCTGTTTACGAATAGATAAGGCATCATCGAAATCTTTGGCATCTTTCGGGTCGATTGTAAAAGTAAGCACTTCGCGGAAATCTTCCCTGTTTTTAATTTCAGACTTAGGAATTTCCAAAGAAATTTTATCGGCAGCTTTTTCTACATTTTCCGGATATTTATAAGGTAATCCGAAATCTGCAAGAATGGCATGCATTTCAGTATTGTTATTTCCTGCCTCGCCCAAAATATCAACTACTTCGCCAATAGGATTTTTTGACCTTTCCGGCCATTCTAAAATTTTCACCAAAGCTTTTTGCCCACTCACTCCGCCTCTTAGTTTGTCTTTGGGGATAAAAATATCGTTGGCCAATATTTTGCTATCCATTATCAGGAAAGCATAATTTCGTTGTACTTCCAATGTACCAACAAAAATATGTCGAGCACGTTCTAAAATTTCGATAATTTCAGCCTCAGGATCGCGTCTTTTTCGTTTGGCAAAAATCTGAACTTTCACGCGA
This sequence comes from Dysgonamonadaceae bacterium, assembly GCA_031253625.1. Classification (GTDB taxonomy): domain Bacteria; phylum Bacteroidota; class Bacteroidia; order Bacteroidales; family Azobacteroidaceae; genus JAIRVZ01. Next base: position 1,968 of record JAIRVZ010000101.1, on the reverse strand, counting down.
TCGCCATTCATTGCGTGCATGGAATTTCGCTCGGCCACAAAAATTGGATTGCCTCCGCCTTCGGGAATAAATGAATTTTTGCCGTTCGATTTCCGTTCAAAAGTACCGACAGCCACAGTGCCGAGACCATTCAGACGATATTTTCCTCTATCTTCTTCTATCAGAAAATCATCGGCCTGCAGAGTTCCCAACACGTCGTTGACCAATAATTTGTTGACTTGAGAAGTAGCACCGATTTCTGCACTTACTTGCTTATAATTCACTAACTCACGAGGATGTGTGTTAAACCAGTTAACTATCCGGTTAACGATTTCTTGTTTAGTCAGTCGTTTTGAGGATTTCATTCCTTTTATATTTTTCTTGCTCACGTTTATTTAATTTCTTCAAATATATACCCTGTTCCTTCGCTTTTAATTTTTCCCATTCCGGGGAAAGGTGTATGCATTCCAGCTATCGGAACATTATTTTTTGAAATATATTCCATTGCTTTTTCACGGGATTTTACGGCTTGTTTCGGGTCAACATCGTAAGTAACAGCAACTTGCGGATATGGTACCTGAACGGCCATGGCATGAATTAAGTCTCCCCAAACCATCATTTGGTTATCTCCCGACCCAATTATATACATGGTATGTCCGGGAGTGTGTCCGGGAGTTGAAATAGCTACAACAGAATGAATTAGTTCTTTTGTATCTTCATCATCAAGCGAAACGCCTTCGAAAAGGATTAATTTATCCTTATAGGCATTGATAACTGTACGAGCCAAATCAAAGCCCCCACCCTCGCCGCTTGTCCAGTAATCATGCTCCGCTTGGGCAGTGTAAAGTTCAGCATTGGGAAACATTACTTCGCCATTTGCCAATAAGCCGCCAATATGATCGAAATGCATGTGGGTTATAAGAATTGCATCTATTTCCAACGGATTTACGTTTACTTCTGATAGATTTTCAAATAATTTGGCTCCGTTCCCTGTATCAATTAGAATATTTTTTTCGGGAGTTTTAACTAAAAAAGCATTAACGGCTATAGGGAAAGTACCCGACGGCACACATTCTTTGAGCATCTCAGCAGTTACTCCGATTAGGAATTCTGTATTCGCTTGTCCCTGTCCATCAGAAAGCAAAATTACTTCGCAATCTCCAACCATACTACTAAAAACACTTTCTGTTTCTTGCGCAAAAGACAGATTTGTAAAAGAAAACAACATACTTACTAAAGCTAATCTCAATAAAATTTTCATGACTTTATCCTTTTGGAGTTATAATTGCGCAAACTTACATAAAAAAATTATAAATAATCCTATTCATTTTTAAAGATTTGAAGTGAATTTGTGGAAATACAATTTTCTTTTTAATTTTGCATTCCAATAAATAATGCAGAAAACTGTTGTAAAATATTTAGTAATTGCTCTTCTGTTGTTGACATACATCAACAGAGGGTTATTTGTTTCCGGTGATTATGAAATGGAAAATTCCGGATTTGAAGAAACAAATAGCGCTATCGAATTATTGATAAGCCTTGTTACCGGTGAAAGTAATGATATTGACGAAGATGGCGACCTGCAAACATATTGTAATTTTGTGAAAATTGTTCACCATGATTTTACACAACAATTTGTTCAATCTCTTGAGTTAATAAATCCGCTATCAAAAAACATAGAAAAATTGATATTCCCATGGAGTGAAAATCTTCCCTTAAAAGGTTTTCGCTTTCAAATAGACCACCCTCCTCAAATTGTCTGAACTTTAATTGCATTAAGATTTACAAGATTATCGCGATTAATAACCGTTTATTAATCTTGTAATTCATATTAATCACATAATTCATTTAAAAATCATAGTTCAGACTTTTATGAAATTCATTAGAATGACATTGCTATGCATTGTTGTATTATTTTTATGCACGCATAAGATATTTGCTCAAGACACTTTTAAAATTACCATTGAACAAGCAGAGAGGCTGTTTTTA
>JAIRVZ010000099.1 GCA_031253625.1 Dysgonamonadaceae bacterium | reverse complement strand
CTGATAGTAACTCGGTTTCCATATCCTCTCAACTCTTCAGCAGTCGCGTCTCTCTTACCTTCTGCTTCAAATCTCGGCACAAACTCAAGCGTAATCAAACCTTCGATTTTTTTCCCTTTTTTGTCAATTATATAACCTTGTTTATTATAAATATTTCCCGATGCTTCAATTGAAGCTTCTTTTTTTGCTTTTAAAGCTTCTTCTTCCGCTCTTTTCTTTTCTTCAAAAAATTCTTTTAAATTGCCCAATTTATAACCTTGGTAGTACAATTTGCGTACCAGTCTTTTAGCAGTATCGTTACTATCAAGCAGAAATGAAAAGCCTTTTCCGGAATAAACAGAAAAAACTTTGCCATCATAAGTTTTTGTTTCATAAAATTCCGGATCAGTAGTCATCTTGGCATCCATCGATGCAATAAAAATGTCGTTGTATTCAGAAATGCGATAAGAACAAGAAGAACCACTTTCACTTCTAGTCACAGAAATGCGTCCGATTTTTTTTCCGTTGGCCATAATATTTCCGTCTCTTTTTACGGTTAATTCTACAGAATTCGCCAATTCATCTTCTTTAGCCAATTCTGCTTCAGCTAATTCTATTTCTGCAATAAAAGCTTCTGACACACTCCTATTTGATGTTTTGAAAAACTCATTGACTTTGTCCATATTTACTCCTTGTGCCGTAATAAGATCTGCTCCGCTATTAATCACAAGGTAAGCCATATTATATTCTTTGCCGAAAACAAACGGATATTTTATATCTTTAGTAGAAATTTCTTGCATATTGCCATTTGTACCGGTAAAAAGCAACACAGAATTAAGGAAAGGAAAACCCGATGGTGCTTTTGTTTCTTCCGATACTGTAAATAGCTGATTACCGCTCAAATCTCTAAATACAAAAGCATCAGAGCCTTTTGGTTTTTCAATTTTAACAACCGATACTCCATCTAATTGAATTTCACCTTTTTTAATTTTCACTTTTTGAGCAGATGCTGAAAAGGCAAACATCACTGCTAATACAATAAACAAAGTCTTTTTCATTATAATTTTCGTTTTTTAGTGATTTCTGCGACAAATATAGGTTTTTTTGTACTTTTGTAAAAATAAATACAAAATATAAATTCAATAAATATGAAAAAGATTTTGATGCTTATGACAGCAACGGTATTACTTTCTTGTTCCGGAGAAAAAAAAGGAAAAGAAGACAATTTTAATTTTAGAGTAGAACAATTTGCCGATTTACAAATTCTTCGGTATCAAGTTCCCGGATTTGAAGAATTAAGTTTGAAACAAAAAGAACTGATTTATTATCTTTCTCAGGCTGCATTGGAAGGTAGAGATATTCTATTCGACCAAAATTTCAAATACAATTTGGCCATTCGTCGCACGTTGGAAGCTATTTATGAAAATTATCAAGGAGACAAATCTACGGAAGATTACAATCAATTGGTTATTTATCTGAAACGAGTGTGGTTTTCAAACGGAATCCATCATAGCAACAGTGAAGAAAAATTTCTACCCGGTTGTTCTCCTGCATTTTTTGCAGAAGCCGTGAAATCCATTGATGCAAGTTTACTTCCTTTGGAAGAAGGAGAAACGGTTGAGGCTTTCATTGAAAAACTGACTCCTGTCATGTTTGACCCTAGTCTTTATGCAATAAAAGTAAATCAAGATCCGAATGTAGATGCCATTAAAAATTCTGCTAATAATTATTATGGTGAAAATATTACAGCAGCAGAAGTTAAAAAATTCTATGGCGATATGCTTGATCCAAACGACGCAACTCCTGTTTCATACGGACTTAACAGCCGATTAATCAAAGAAGACGGTAAATTAGTCGAAAAAGTATGGAAAATCGGAGGCTTATATTCCCCAGCCATCGAAAGAATTGTGAATTGGTTGAAATTAGCTGAAAATGTAGCTGAAAACGATAAGCAAAAGCAAGTAATACAAACACTTATCGAATATTACCAAACAGGAGATTTGAAAAAATTCGACGCTTATAATATTGTCTGGGTACAAGATACTTTATCAAGAACCGACTTTGTTAATGGTTTTGTCGAAACTTACGGTGATCCGTTAGGATTTAAGGCAAGTTGGGAGGCAATTTCCAATTTTAAAGACCTCGAAGCTACGAAACGTACCGAAATCATAAGCAGCAATGCACAATGGTTTGAAGATCATTCTCCGACTGATTCTCGTTTCAAAAAAGACAAAGTAACCGGAGTAAGTGCCAAAGTAATTACGGTTGCCATTCTGGGCGGAGATTGTTATCCTACAACTCCCATCGGAATTAACTTGCCCAATTCTAATTGGATAAGAAAAGATTACGGTTCCAAATCGGTGACAATGCAAAATATTACACACGCTTACTTCAAAGCCGCTGAAGGCAACGGATTCAACGAAGAATTTGTTTGGAGTGATACGGAACGCGAATTGATAAAAAAATACGGTGCAATGACTTCCGATTTGAATATAGATTTGCACGAATGTCTGGGACACGGTTCAGGTCAATTGCTTCCGGGAGTAAGTCCCGATGCACTCGAAATATATGGTGCAGCCATTGAAGAAACCCGCGCCGACCTTTTCGCGCTTTACTTCACAGCCGACCCTAAAACAGTACAATTAGGATTATTAAACAATGATGATGCTTATAAAGCCGAATATTACAGATTTATGATGAATGGCTTGATGACTCAATTAGTAAGAATCGAACCGGGTAAAACCATTCAACAAACGCACATGCGCAACCGTGCGCTAATTGCACATTGGATACTTGAAAAAGGAGCAAAAGACAACGTTGTGGAACTCGTAAAAAGAGATGGAAAAACATTTGTCGTTATCAACGATTACGAAAAAATGAGAACACTCATCGGAGAATTATTAGCTGAAATCCAACGAATTAAATCGGAAGGAGATTTCAAAGCCGCTCAACATTTGGTAGAAACTTATGCCGTACAGGTCGACCCTGTTTTGCACCGCGAAATATTAGACCGTTACGAAAAGCTGAATTTAACTCCGCACAGAGGTTTTGTAAATCCTGTTTATGAGGCAGTAAAAGATAAAAAAGGCAATATTACCAACATAAAAATCTCATATACAGAAGGATATACCGAACAGATGTTGCGGTATTCAAAAGATTATTCTTCGTTGCCGAGTTATAATTTTAAACCCTGAGGGCATAATCAATAGCGTGGGGCAACGCCCTACTCTATTGACATAAGGCTTTCAGCCTTAAATCGATAACATTTCAAGTGGAGACTATTTTTTCTCCAATAAATCTTTCAGAAAAGCAATTTGTTCATCTTTACTTTGAACAAGTTTTTCGTAAACCTCACGATTCTCTTGATAGAGATTTTGTACTTCATAATGGCCTATCGAACTATCTTTCAAGTCTTGTTGATAACTATTGCCGTTACATTCAAAAAAATCAGAGTAGGGGATTTGCAAAATATCGCGTATGCGCAAAAAACGCTCTAAGGTAAGCACAGTCTCCATACGTTCTAATTTGTTATAAGCTGAGGTACTCATATCCAAATCCACAGCCATTGCATCATTAGAATAGCCTTTTTGTTTCCGTACCTCTCTAATTTTTCTAATGATTCTTTCTACAGTGTTTTTATTATCTTCCATAAAACGAAATATTTTATCCGCAAAAGTAAATAAATTTACCGTAAAACGAAATATTTTACTAAAAATTATTTCAACCTTTGTGCCCATAATTTTTGCGCAAAATAATTATAAAATTTAATGTTAAATCAATTAAAAAAATTCTTATGAACAAAAAAATGTATATATTCGCAGTGTTATTTTCAATAGCAGTGTTTGTTGGCTGTAATAATGCTTTGGAAGAACAAACAATGTCTTGGTCTCAAAAGGATATCTTTGAAAAAGAGATACCAGATGTATTGGCTACTTATACAACACAATTGCCTGATGGAGTTGATTCAATTAAGATAGTTACAGAGAATCATTCTTTGTACAAAAATGCGATTAAATCACTGTATATTAAAGACAAAAATTTGGATGTTGAAAATATAGGAATTTATTATTATTCAGGTAATAAAATTGCATTATTGGCTGAAAACAACGACCATAATACGGTTTATGCTTATATTGTTGATTCAAGCAGTTATATTGCATATTTCGCTAAAGTTATTATATATGAAGTATCTTATTATTTTTGGAATTTCCTCTTTGTGTATTGTTTTAGGAGCAATAGTTAAACTGAATCATTGTCCTTCTGTTTATTCTACTGGGCTGATGACACTTGGATTAATAGGTTGTATAACAGCCATTGTCTTGTTTGTAATAAACAGATTACGCAAAGGCAAATGATGGAAATACTTGTATTCTAAACATCTGTTTGTTTCTGTGTTTTCGCGCACATATTTCGGTACACTTTTTTCGACTTCTCAATTTTTTATGCTAGGTTGTTCTTTTAAAATTTGAGAAAGCGACAGTAGTTGATTTGCCCCGATTTTGAAATATTTTGTTCAGAATCGGGGTTGGTTTTAAAATGTGGATTATAGAAACTTTGTAAATATGCAAGTCAGAGACTTGTTTTTGGTTGCGATTTAGCATAATTAAACCTTTCTCAAATGTTAAATCTTATACTTTGCGTGAAAATAATTAGTAAAAAGTTCACGAAACAGTATCTAAATGGTTACCTTTGCGGCGTTGACTTAAAACCCAATAATAACCAATGAAGTATTCAGAATTTCACAGAAAAATCGTAAAAAACGGATGAAAGTTTTCTCATGCAGAAGGCAGTCATTATTTTTACGAAAAAGACGGTAAGGAATCTCCTCCAGTTCCTTATCACGGTTCAAAAGAAATAGGAAAAGGATTAAGAAAAAAACTAATTAGAGAATTGGGACTTCAATAGTCCATTTCTAAAAAATATAATAATTATGAAAACAATAAAAATTATTATCGAAAAAAGCGCAGATTTTTACGATGCTTACGCCGAAAACTGCGAAGGTATATATGGCGCAGGAGAAACAGCAGAAGAAGCAAAGAAAAACGCATTAGAAGGATTAAGATTGTTTGTTTCTTCGAGAGATAAAAAAGATTTACCTCCCATATTACAAGGAGAATACGATATTACATATCAATATGATGTGCAAAGTTTCTTAAACTATTACAACAGAATATTTACCAATGTTGCATTGGAACGTATTACCGGTATCAATCAAAAACTATTACATCATTACGCCTCCGGTTTGAAAAAGCCTCGCGAAAAGCAAAGAAAAAAGATCGAAACAGCATTGCATAAATTTGGTAATGATTTATTAACCGTGAACTTGTAATTGTTCAAAAAATGAGCGAAAAACAGAAAGAAATCCGTAAAAAACTACGCTTAGCCATGAATGGAATCACCTCTTCCGCTATGCGTGAAAAAGGTGTGAATTACAAACTCAATTTTGGCGTTCCAATAATGAATTTGCGAAAAATGGCTCAAGAATATACTCCAAATGCCGAATTAGCCGAGGAATTGTGGAAGGAAAATACCCGCGAATTAAAAATATTAGCTACACTGATTTACCCTTCGGAATTTTTTGTAAAAACTTTAGATTGGGTGAATGATATAGATAATTTAGAATTAGCCGAACAGGCATCCATGAATTTATTTTCAAAAACGCCCGATGCTCCGGAAAATGCTCTCAAATTGATTCAGTCGGAAAAGTTATATCCTCAAATTTGTGGATATTTGATATATGCACGTCTTTTTATGGCCGACTATCAACTCGATGAAAATAAAGAAACCTTCTTTATCTGTACTGCCAAAGCTTTAGATTCGGAATCTCTAATATTAAGAAATACTGCACTCATTTCTTTGAAAAAATTAGGCCGACAATCCATCATCCATGCAAAAGATATTTTGGCTCAATACCAAACTAAAACCACTATTTATGAAGACTTAAAATTCGAATTCGATTATTATTCGTAAACTATTTTATTCTTTAACGAAAATGATGTAACTTTGCTCCATATCCGAGCAATAATTTTCGATGGATAACATTCAAACAAAAGAGCACGTTAAAAACGAATTTACAAAATATCTTACGGCTAAAAATTGCAGAAAAACGCCGGAAAGGTATGCTATATTAGATTTTATTTACTCCGAAACCGGGCATTTCGATATAGATTCTCTTTGTGAAGCAATGAATAACCGCCGCCCTAGAATTAGCCGTGCCACCTTGTACAATACGATGCAACTTCTACTGGAATGTAAGTTAGTACTCAAACATCAATTCGGTTCTAATATTTCCTATTACGAACGTTCTTATAATAACGATTTTCATCATCATCTTATATGTACCAATTGTGATGCTGTACAGGAATATAAAGACTTGGAATTAAAAAGCCAGATTCAAAATAAAAAAATCAAACAGTTTACACCGGCTCTATATAGTCTTTATATCTTTGGAATATGCAGTAAATGCGCCAAAGAACTCAAGAAAAAGAAGAAAATTCAACCGGAAGAAACAAATTCAACAAAAACAACAAATAAAAAATCAATAACAATAAACAAATAATGAAAGTAGATGTTTTATTAGGTTTGCAATGGGGCGACGAAGGTAAAGGCAAAATTGTCGATGTGTTAACTCCTAAGTATGATATAGTTGCTCGTTTTCAGGGAGGACCCAATGCAGGACACACGTTAGAATTTGAAGGTCAAAAATACGTTTTACGTTCTATTCCTTCAGGCATTTTTCAAGGAGGAAAAATCAATATCATTGGCAACGGAGTAGTACTCGACCCTGCTCTTTTCAAAGTAGAAGTTGAAGATTTGCAAAAATCCGGACACAATTTGACCAACAGATTATTAATCTCAAAAAAAGCACACCTTATTCTTCCGACGCACCGATTATTAGACGCTGCTTATGAGGCATCTAAAGGAGACGAAAAAATCGGAACTACAGGTAAAGGCATAGGTCCTACTTATACCGACAAAGTGAGTAGAAACGGTTTACGAGTAGGTGATTTACTCCATAATTTTGAAGAAAAATATGCTAAAGCTGTTGCTCGACACAGAGAAATCCTAAGAAATCTCAATTTCGAATATGATTTAATCCCATTGGAAAAAGAATGGTTTGCAGGCATTGAGTGCTTGAAACGTTTTCAATTAATCGACAGCGACCATTTTATTAATAAAGCACTAACCGAAGGCCGTAAAGTATTGGCCGAAGGCGCACAAGGAACAATGCTCGACATCGATTTCGGTTCATATCCCTTCGTAACTTCATCCAATACAGTATGTGCCGGAGCCTGTACAGGATTGGGCATTGCGCCTAAAAGAATCGGAGAAGTATACGGAATCTTCAAAGCATATTGTACCAGAGTCGGCAGCGGCCCTTTCCCAACAGAGCTTTTTGACGAAACAGGACAAGAAATGAGAAATTTAGGTCATGAATACGGTTCTGTAACCGGTCGTCCTCGTCGCTGTGGTTGGATAGATTTGGTTGCTCTGCGCTACGCCGTTATGGTTAACGGAGTTACTCAACTTATCATGATGAAAAGCGACGTAATGGATGCGTTTGAAACTATCAAAACTTGTGTTGCCTACAAAATTGACGGAATTGAAACAGAAGATTTCCCATTTGAAATTACAGACAATGTAGAACCTATATTTGTCGAATTTCCCGGATGGCAAACAGATATGACAAAAATGCAGAGCGAAAACGAATTCCCCGAAGAATTCAATGCCTATCTGACATTCTTGGAAGAAAGTTTAGGTGTTGGCATTAAAATTGTTTCTGTAGGGCCAGACAGAGAACAGACAATAATTTTAAATTCTTAATTATAATGACAACTTATTGGATATTATTTATTGGTATTGCAGTTGTAAGCTGGTTAGTTTCGTGGAACTTAAAAAGAAAATTCGCTGAATACTCCAAAATTCCATTGGGAAATGGCATGACCGGCAGAGATGTTGCAGAGAAAATGTTACATGATAACGGTATATATGACGTAAAAGTTATCTCAACTCCGGGTTCATTAACAGACCATTACAATCCGATGAATAAAACTGTAAACCTGAGCGACAGCGTATACGGAAGTAACAGTGTTGCAGCAGCGGCTGTTGCGGCTCACGAATGCGGACACGCTGTACAACATGCAAAAGCGTATGGCCCGCTAAAAATGCGTTCGGCATTGGTCCCTGTCGTAAGTTTTTCCTCCAAATATATACCTTTTGTATTATTGGGAGGTATGTTTATGTTGGGAAGTGATGGCCGGGGAAGTTCTATACTTCTTTTAATCGGAATTATCCTTTTTGCATGCACAACATTATTCAGTTTCATCACATTACCGGTCGAAATTAATGCGAGTTCAAGAGCATTAAAATGGTTAAACAGTTCAGGGATAACCAATTCATATAATCACGATAAAGCCGAAAGTGCCTTACGCTCGGCAGCATACACTTATGTTGTTGCAGCTTTGAGTTCTTTGGCCACTCTGTTGTATTACATCATGATTTTCTTGGGAGGAAGAAGAAACTAAATGGAAAATTCAAAAATCAAACTAAATGTATTAGGCATCACGTTCAGTCAAGTGCAAGCGGGTGCTTATGCTTTGGTTTTAGCTGAAGAAAACGGTCTCCGGAGAGTTCCTATCATTATCGGAACTCCGGAAGCCCAATCTATAGCTATCTTTTTGGAAGGCCTACATCCGCCTCGTCCGTTAACTCACGATTTATTCGTAACCTTCATGAGCAAAGTAAATGTTCTTCTCAAAGAAATATTCATTTACAAGTTCTCTGATGGCGTTTTTTATTCCGAACTGGTCTTTTCAAGCGAAGGTCAAGAAATCAAAATCGACTCCAGAACTTCCGATGCCATTGCTTTAGCCATAAGGTCCGGATCTCCTATTTATACCACAGACGAAATTATGCAAGAGGCCGGAATTGTTATTGAAGAAGATGATGATGATTTTGAAGATTTCGACAATAGCCGGAAAAATCAAACTTCTCAAACACAACAACATTTGTCCGAGAAACTATCGAAAGAAGAATTGCAAAAAGCTTTGAATGAGGCAATTTCTATGGAAGATTACGAAAAAGCCTCCAAACTTCGGGATTTGCTGAACAAAAAGAAATCTTGACTTGCCTGTTCTTGTAATATGCACATTTTCTATACACCCGACATTCTGCAAACTTCAGAACTCCCATCTGAAGAGGCGCAACATTGTACGCGAGTTTTAAGACTTAAAGAAGGTACCGAAATCTTATTGACCGACGGAAAAGGTCATTTTTTCAAAGCTACCATAGCCCTTGCATCTCCGAAACATTGTAAGGTCGAAATTTTAGAAACCATATCGCAACCCTTGCTTTGGCAAAATCAAATCCATATTGCAATGGCTCCCACTAAAAATATGGATAGAAACGAATGGTTTGCCGAAAAAGCTACAGAAATTGGAGTTAATCAAATCACATTTCTCAATTGCCGTTACTCGGAGCGCAAAGAAATTAAATCCGAAAGAATTGAAAAAATCCTGATTTCAGCAATGAAACAATCGCAAAAGGCAACTCTACCTCAACTGCAAAGCATGATTGATTTCAATAAATTTATCACTCAAGATTTCGCAGGACAAAAATTCATAGCACATTGTCATCCGGGAGAAAAAATACATCTTACCAGCGCATACAAAAAAGGAGAAAATGCTCTGATTTTAGTTGGCCCCGAAGGAGATTTCAGCGAAGAAGAAGTTTCTATGGCCATCAAAAATGGTTTTCAGCCGATTTCTTTAGGCGAAAGTCGTTTAAGAACAGAAACAGCAGCGTTGATGGCTTGTCAAACGATACATATTATTAATTTAATATCTATGTGTCCTATGTGCCTATGTGTTTCAAAAAAAGAAAACAAATTATGAATTTTATAGACTGGGGCATTATCCCCTACTCTACCGCTTACGAAAAACAAAAAGAACTGTTTGAGCAGGCGTTAAATGCAAAATCTAACAATCAAAAAGTCAATAATACATTGATTTTTTGCGAACATCCTCATGTAATCACTGTCGGAAAAAACGGAAAATTCAGTAATCTTTTGTATTCCGAAAATATCCTGAAAGATAAAGGAGTTTCTCTATTTCACATAAACAGGGGTGGCGATGTTACCTATCACGGCCCCGGTCAATTGGTTGTATATCCCATCTTCAATTTGGAATCTTTCCAGTTAGGCTTGAAGTCATATATACATTTATTGGAAGAAGTAATCATCCGACTGTTAGCCGGTTACGGCATCAAATCAGAACGTTTGGAAGGCGCATCCGGAGTATGGTTAGACACAGACAATCCTCAAAAAGCAAGAAAAATCTGTGCTATCGGAGTAAAAACAAGCCGCTACGTTACCATGCATGGATTGGCACTGAATATCAATACCGACCTGAATTATTTTCGTCTTATCAATCCTTGTGGTTTTATTGACAAAGGAGTTACCTCAATGCAAATTGAATTGGGAAAAGAAATTGATTTGAATGTTGTAAAAAAACAGTTGTTAGAAATCTTCAAAGATATTTTTCAGCAGTGAGCTATTCTGCATTTAAGCTCAATAACGCTTTTTTCAAATCTTCGGGTGTATCAATGCCGATGGTTTCTTCATTTGTAATCCCGACCTTAATCACATAACCGTTTTCCAACCAGCGAAGTTGTTCCAATGATTCGGCTTTTTCAAGATCGGATTGAGGCAATGCTGTAATTTCTTTCAACACATCAGCTTTATAAGCATACAGGCCAATATGTTTGTAATAAACATGATTTTTTAGCCATTCCGTTTGCTCTTTTCCTCTTAAGTACGGAACGACAGAGCGACTAAAATACAAAGCCTGCATATTTTTATTTAAAACAACTTTAGGCGAATTCGGATTCGAAAAAACATCAAAATCAGCGTCAGGTTCAAAAGGTTTTACCAAAGTTGCTATCTGTGTATTTTTATCTTCAAAACAAGATTGCAACAGTTTGATTTGAGAAGGTTTAATAAACGGCTCATCTCCTTGTATATTAACGACCACATCATACCCTTCTCCTATTTTCGTGAAAGCCTCAAAACAACGGTCAGTTCCACTTTGGTGATTGAAGGAAGTCATTACGACTTTTCCTCCGAAAGATTCGACTGCATCAAAAATACGTTGATCATCGGTCGCAACACAAATATCGTCTAAAAGACCGACAACTTGTTCATAGACACGTTGTATCATCGTTTTCCCAAGCATGTCGACCAATGGCTTGCCGGGAAAACGAGTAGATGCGTAGCGAGCAGGGATTATTCCAAGGAATTTCATTACCAAGCAAACAACGGATATTCTCTCATCATTTGATTAACTTTCTCACGAACTGCCTTGATTTTCACTTCGTCGGAAACATTAGTCAACACTGAATCAATCAGTTCTACAACTTCGCCCATCAACGATTCTTTGGCTCCGCGAGTTGTAATCGCAGGCGTACCGAAACGCAATCCGGAAGTCTGGAAAGGGCTGCGGCTATCAAACGGCACCATGTTTTTATTGGTGGTAATATCGGCAGAAACCAATGCTTTTTCAGCCTCTTTTCCTGTTAAATCAGGAAATTTTGAACGAAGGTCAATCAACATCAAGTGGTTGTCGGTACCTCCAGAAACAATTTTATATCCTTTATCGGCAAATGCTTTTGCCATGGCATTGGCATTTACTTGTACTTGCTTTTGATATTCTTTATATGAAGGATCAAGCGCCTCTCCAAATGAAACAGCTTTCGCTGCAATTACATGCTCTAATGGTCCGCCTTGCACGCCCGGAAATACGGCAGAATCCAACAATGCCGACATCATCTTGATTTCGCCTTTCGGAGTTTTCTTTCCCCAAGGATTTTCGAAATCTTGTCCCATCAAAATGATTCCTCCGCGAGGGCCACGAAGTGTTTTGTGAGTTGTAGAAGTAACAATATGTGCATGAAGAAGCGGATTATCCAACAATCCGGCAGCAATTAATCCGGCAGGATGCGCCATGTCTACCATAAAAATAGCACCGATTTTATCTGCAATCTTACGAATACGGGCATAATCCCATTCGCGAGAATAAGCAGATGCTCCGGCAATGATTAATTTCGGTTTTTCGGTCAAAGCAATCGTTTCCAATTGATCATAATCAACTCTTCCAGTATCTTCTTTTACATTGTATTCCAACGCATGAAACATTAAACCCGAAAAATTGACAGGAGAACCGTGAGAAAGATGTCCACCATGAGAAAGGTTCAATCCCAAAAATTTATCTCCGGCTTGCAAACAGGCAAGAAAAACAGCCATATTAGCTTGTGCTCCCGAATGCGGTTGTACATTAGCCCATGCTGCACCAAAAACTTGTTTCAGTCGGTCGATGGCTACTTGTTCGCTCTGGTCAACAATTTCACATCCACCATAATATCTTTTTCCGGGATAGCCTTCGGCATATTTATTGGTTAAACAAGAACCCATGGCTTGCATTACTTGTTCACTGACGAAATTCTCGGAAGCGATCAATTCGATTCCTTTCAACTGACGTTGATACTCTTTAGCAATAATGTCGAAAATTAAATCATCACGTTTCATTTGACAAATATGTATTTTTATTATGAATTTTTCAGAATTATGCCACAAATGTACGGCAATATTTTTTATTATTAAACTAATCTATCTATTTTTGCGAGAGAAAATTTCCACTAAAATGAACTACTACGAAATTAAATTCAACATTAAACCCAATACAGAAATCAATCGAGATGTATTGGCTGCAATTTTAGCCGAAATTGGTTTTGAAAGTTTTTCCGAAAATCCAAACGGAATTGATGCTTATATTTCCGAAAAATTATATGATGAAGAGAAAATAAAAGATTGTATCGCTGAATTTCCGTTAGAAAACACGCAATTAAATTTCACATCTTCATTTGTTGAAACAAAAGATTGGAATGAAGAATGGGAGAAAAACTTTTTTCAACCGATTATCATCAACGACCGATGTGTGATACACAGTTCTTTTCATGAAAATATTCCCCAATTGCAATACGACATTATTATCGACCCTAAAATGGCATTTGGCACAGGACATCACGAAACCACAAGTCTGATGATTTCATTTCTGTTAGATACTGAAGTCAAAAACAAATCTTTTTTAGATATGGGTTGCGGAACCGCTGTTTTAGCTATTTTGGCCAAAATGAAAGGAGCTAATCCTGTCGTTGCAATCGACATCGACGAGTGGGCGTACAACAATTCTATCGAAAATATCAGATTAAATAATACCCCTGATATTGGTATACGTCTGGGCGGAGCCGAATTGCTTGGAAAAGAAAAATTCGATGTAATATTTGCCAACATCAACCGAAATATTTTATTAAATGATATTCATATTTATTCTTCTTGTATGCAATCTGATTCTCAACTATTTATGAGCGGATTTTATACTGAAGATATGGAAATGATAAAAGAAGAATGCCACAAAAACAACCTTCAATTTGTATCTTATATAGAAAAAAACAATTGGGTAGCGATTAAAACTATCAAGAAATAAAACCACGATTTATGTCGAGCCGATTATTTAAAAAGAAAGATGTAGCCACCATGTTGAGTGAATCCGAAAACCAACATGGAGGGTTAAAACGAAATCTTACAACACATCATATCATCGCATTGGGTATCGGTGCAATTGTAGGCACCGGTATTTTTGTTATTACCGGGCAAGCAGCTGCCGACTATGCAGGTCCTGCGCTTACTATCTCATTTATTATTTCAGCAATTGGCTGTATTATGGCGGCATTGTGTTATGCAGAATTTGCAGCAATGATGCCCGTTGCAGGAAGTGTTTACTCCTACAGTTATGCCACGATGGGTGAAATTCAGGCTTGGTTTATTGGTTGGATATTGGTGCTTGAGTATCTTTTTGCTTGCTCCAGTGTGGCTGTCGGATGGTCGGGCTATATGACCAACCTTTTGCATGGCTGGGGAATGGATTTACCCGCACAATTGTCGAATGCAACCTTTG
This sequence comes from Dysgonamonadaceae bacterium, assembly GCA_031253625.1. Taxonomy (GTDB): domain Bacteria; phylum Bacteroidota; class Bacteroidia; order Bacteroidales; family Azobacteroidaceae; genus JAIRVZ01. The sequence continues at coordinate 25,908 of JAIRVZ010000099.1, read as the reverse complement.
ATCATGTAAATGGAGAATGGATAGCAACAGGCGCCATTTTTAATTTTCCGGCTGTCTTTATCATTGCTTTAATTACCGCATTTTTGATAGGAGGCATTAAACAATCGTCGTTAGTCAATAACATTATAGTGGTTATTAAAGTCGGTGTGATTCTGCTGTTTATAGGTTTTGGATTGTCGTATATCGATTTTGGAAATTGGCAACCCTACATTCCTGAAAATACTGGAACATACGGAAAATTTGGATGGAGTGGAATCTTACGCGGTGCAGGAGTCGTATTTTATGCTTATTTAGGTTTTGATGCTTTATCCACCACAGCGCAAGAAGCAAAAAATCCACAAAAAGATATGCCTCGCGGGATATTGGCTTCATTGCTTATTTGTACGGTACTTTATGTTGCGGTAACAGCTGTTTTAACAGGAATTGTCAATTACAAAGAATTGAACGTAGCTGCTCCTATTGCTTTGGCTATCGACCATGCCGGAGAAGGATTAGCTTGGTTAAGTCCGTTTGTGAAAATAGGTGCCATCGCAGGACTTAGTTCAGTGATTTTGGTGATGATGCTCGGACAGTCGCGTATTTATTACGCCATTTCAAGAGATGGTCTATTGCCAAAAAAATTCTCCAAAGTGAATCGTCACGGAACTCCTCAAAATGCCACTATATTTGCTTGTATCGTAACCGGAATTTTTGCCGGATTGTTCCCGCTCAGCGTATTGAGCGAATTGGTATCGATAGGAACATTGATGGCATTTACCATTGTCTGCCTCTCTATTATTGTACTTCGCAAAACACGCCCCGATTTGAAACGCCCTTTCAAAACTCCTTTTGTACCGGTTATTCCATTGATAGGTGCAGGTGTATGTATTTTGCAGATGATTTCCCTCCCATGGGCATCGTGGGCACGGCTTATTGGTTGGACGATTATCGGGTTAATCATTTATTTCTGCTATGGAATTAAACACAGCAAACTAAACAAAGATATTCAGTAGATTGCAATTAATATTTATTGTAGGAAACAATTTCTTTGAGTGATTTTCTTTTTTTCTCTCGTTTTTCTTGTGTAGAGTATCCGATAACAATATCTAATACAACCCTGCGTTTGGCAGGAATATGCAATATTTTCTTCATTTTATTCTGATCGAACCATCCCAAAATGCAAGAACCCAATCCTTCCGATTCGGCTGCAAGTACGATATGAGCGACTGCGATTCCAATATCAGTATGCGCATAATGTATATTTTTCACCCAACCTCCAAATTTAGAAGTGAAATTTACATCTTCCTCCACTACGACAATATGTACGGGTGCCTGTTTAGTAAAATGATTCATTCCCAAAACTTTGGATGAAGTAGCGTCTGCCACTTCATTTTTTATGATAGGATCATCAACAACAATAAAATGCCATGGTTGGGCATTGCAAGCCGAAGGAGCCAAACGTGCCGCTTCTAAAATCTTATCGATTTTCTCTTTCTCTACGGGGCGATTCACATCGAAAGAGCGATCACTTTGCCTTTGAGAAACTAAATTGAGAAAGTCAACCCCTAATTGGCTAACGCCGAACGTTGTTTCCCCTAAAGGGGACTTTGGAGCAGCAATATTATCATTATTGTACATATAAATTCCATTTAAAAAATTGGACTAAGGTCTATCACTGATCAAAGTCCCCTTTAGGGGAAACAACGTTCGGCGTTAGCCAATTAGGGGTTAACCATTTTACTAATATATTTACCGATAATATCAAATTCCAAATTGACAATCGTTCCTTTTTGAATTTGATGAAAATTAGTGAATTCGTAAGTATAAGGAATGATAGCTACTTGAAAGCTGTTTTGTTGAGAATTACATACTGTAAGGCTAACACCATTTACACAAACAGAACCTTTTTCAACTGTCAGGTAACCTTTTTTTGCCATTACTTCGTCATAAACATATTCGAAAGTGTAATACCAACTACCGTCAGCTTCCTTTACTTCTGTGCAGATTGCAGTTTGATCGACATGACCTTGCACGATATGTCCATCTAAACGGCCATTCATCAACATACTTCTTTCTAAATTGACCTTATCTTCAATTTTTAAAACGCCTAAATTAGAGCGATCTAATGTTTCTTTGATAGCGGTTACGGTATAAGTATCATCGGTTATGCTTACAACCGTGAGACAAACTCCATTGTGTGCGATGCTTTGATCTATTTTTAATTCATCGACGAAAGAACATTGCATAGTGATGTGCAAATTTCCTTGTTCTGCTTTTAATCCAACGATTGGAGCAGCTTCTTCTACAATTCCTGAAAACATAGTCTGATAATTTTAATTTCCCACAAAATTAGAAAAAATAATCCAAAGTTTGTTGGTAGAATTTCTTACATTCTTCTTTTCCTAATGTTTCGTTATGCCAAAGACTGATGAAAATTCCGTTAACGGATTTAACCGAATCCATTAATTGTTTTACTAAGGTTAGTCCTTCTTCTTCCGAAAGTTTCATATAATCTTGCAATGTTTTTTCCATGTAAGTTAAAGGATACAATATCAATGACGTTTCTTTGTTGGTAGATAAATCAAAGAAATTGAATGACCTACAGGTTGATGCCCTGAATCCGGCTTGATCGGCATATCCCAGTGTAAAATCTTCCTTGATTCCGTTTGCAATGAAATTCTGATACGTTTCCGGAAGATTAAGCAGTAGAAAGTGAGAACGGCTGAAAACGATTTTTTTTTGCAAAACAGAAGATAGTCCTCTTATCTCCTCTTTTAACTTCTCTTTATCGGAGGCAGATGCAAAAGACGGATGTATTCCCACTTCTTCGTTTCTATCCAGTTGTTTTAGTAATTTGCGAAAAGATCTGCTTCCGGGATTTAATCCTCGATCATATTTACCTTTTTCCGAAAAAAGAATAAAATAATACGTCTCTAAATGATACTCCTGTTGAAGTGCATTGATATATTTATACGAATCGAACGGATCTTGTTTCATGTTTAGTAAAACAGAAATTCGTTCGATTGCTTCTTTTAATTCAAAGCGAGACAAAGATTTCAACAAACCGCCTAATGTTCTAATTACTCCTTTATGTTTATACGAATAAGCATTATCAATATCATAAGTCGCTATATATTCCGGTCGTTTCGGCTCAAATCTCAATTCGGGAATAGCTTTTTTCAGCTTTTGTGCAAACTTTAAAACGTGTATGTCAACAAGCGGTTTTTGCAAAAATCCATATTTGTAAGCAATACTTTCGCATCCTTGAAATCGGTTATATTTATCTTTTTCGTGAGGCAAATATTCTTCATATCGAGAAAGCAAATAAAATGCAAGTGAAAAAATATCGAAAGGCAATATGGATTGCTCTATGGGAGAGTGAAAAAATGCTATTTCATTTTCCAACAGTTTCGGCTCTATCGTTTGTTGTCGAATATCGTTTTCTCGAAGTAATGTATGTTGCCAAATAAAGATTTCGTTATCTACAGGTTGTGGCGCGTATGAAATTCTACAATTTGCTTTATTAAAATCCGAAATGGATTCTGTCAGTTGGTAAGATATACCTAAATGTTCTGTAAATACAACATTCATGATATATCTTATTCTATCGGTTATTTCGGGAGTATAAATTGTGAGAATCATAATGCAAAGATACAAAAAAACATGTAAGAGGATTCTTACATGTTTTTTCATTATTTAAGATGTTTCTAAATATCAATTATTCAGGAATATCGAAAGCGATAACAGCGCGGTTCAATTCGTTAACTTCAAACGGCTGTACTGTATCACCGTAGAATGAAACTCTTAAACGACTTCTGTCAATTCCGTATCTGGTAGTAAGAATACGAGCAACCTCATTCGCACGACGCTCACTTAATCTCTTGTTATATGCGGGATATGCAGTTTGCACGTCGGCGTAACCTGCAATAGAAACACGCACTTGAGGATATTTATTCATAAATCTGGCGATTTCATCCAATTTATACATTTCTGATTGTCGCACTTCCCATCTGTCAATAACAAAGTGAATAACTACTTTCAAGTGTTCTGTTATCTGCCTAATTTCATCGTAATACGGGGCTGCCGGTGCCGGGCCCGGAGCAGGTGGTGCTGCAAGTCGACGATCCAAAACGTCTGCAAGTCGATTTAATCCGGCTGCAATATCTTCGCAACAGTTATATCGAGCTTCATTTACTACCGGAGGTATATAAACCGAAGGTGCAGTGCAACAAGTAAGTGGTTCATAGAAATATCTTTCCTTAAATTTGTAACTGAGACTTCCGAAAATGTTCCATACCATATCCTGTGTATTACCGTCTCCTGCTTTTCTGTCGAAAATTTCAGGAACAATCAAAAATTGACTTTCCAAATTTAAACTCATTTGTTTACTCAAGCGAAAACTCATTTCAATTCCGGTTTTTGCCATGACACAATTAACAGCCGATCTACTTCTATCAACTTGTGTTTGTCCATTTGAGCCAATTCTTGTTCTTCCAATGCCTTGTATTCTATCTTCTACAACCAATTGTCCGTTTAAATCTGTATATGTAGATGTAGGCAAATCATCAATCCATTTTTCTTCTCTGAAAGTATGAGTGTAACCTGGGCCCAAAAATAAATTAAGATGCCAAAATCTGTTAGGTCTATAGCGGTCAAACAACGTAGTTACATCTAACATTAAATCGAATGAAACTCCGGCATATCTCATAAAATAGTCATATCCTGCTCCTTTAGAATGATGCTGAAGACCGGTTGACGATGTATTACCAAAACGTGGATATTTTCTGCCTTCCAAAAAAGTTTCCTCGATATATTGACCAATAGCAGAACTGAGAGGATCAGCTATATAATTATTATTTTCAGCATTTAAATATGTATTTGTTCTTATTCTGCTATTATCAAGAGGATCCACGTTACTCATACCAATGTAATAGTCGCCATGCCCCCAATGATTGCCACTAAGATTTCCCATACTTTGATCGTACCATACGGAAAATCCTTGTAATTTTCCACCAGTCGCATTTATCCGGGCACCAACAATAGGAGTTACCCAAGTTCCAAGTGAAAAAGAAAACGCAGGTTGTGCAAGTTTAAAAATACCGGCATAGCGAGATTCCTCACTCATCAGCATTCCCGCACCGATACCAAGATTCACATACCAATTATCTCGAAAATCGTTTTTCATAAAGGTAGTATGAATTGCTTTTCTTTGACTGGTTTTTAACGTGTCGCGAAAAAGTTCATTCGTAAGAGTTAAAGGTTGTGAAACCACCTGCCTTTGAGATTGATATTGATATGTAGCTGCAGGAGCATAATCCTGAGACACCGGAACTGTTACATACTTAACCTCTTGAGCAAATATTCCAAGAGGAATAATGGCTAAAACAGCCCAAAACATTTTTCTCATTTTCATATAATTCTACAATTAAATTATTATTGCAATAGTGTGCTTTATTAAAATCTGCAACAAAGATAGAAAATTATTCCAAAAATTACCATTTTTTTCTTGAAAAATTTAACCTAAAAACAAATTAACACATTTTTTCACGCTTTTTAATAATATATAAATTTTATTTTTATACCTTTGCAAAGTTTTCACACACATGCACACTGTAAATTATTAAAGTAATTTTCATGGAAACACAACCTAAGAATTATATATATTCAGTATTCTTTTTGGTAGTTTTAGTCGTTATTATTCTTATCGGACTAAAAATTGCTGATGAGGGGATAGAAGGAGAATTGTTTTCTTATGCAAAAAAAGTTTTTTCGCAAGAACAAGAGCAAGAACAATATTTTCCCGTAGTTGAAGACCAACCATTCCCTCCTCCCGGAAGTGCAGGAGGCGGTAATACTGATACTTTTTCAAATGATGACAATCTATTAGGAATAGTGCGATTTACTGATTATTCACCAAACGCAAACGGACTACATTCGTTTTTGGGAAAATTATGTAATATTGAAACCTTGAACCGACCAATAAGAATCGCTTTTTTTGGAGATTCTTTTATTGAAGGAGATATTTTAAGCGGTGATTTAAGGCGTTTATTTCAGGAAAACATGGGAGGAAAAGGTGTTGGAATGATGCCGATTACTTCGCAAGTGAACGGTTTTCGCAAAACGGTTGTCCACCAGTTTAGTGCTTGGGATACACATTCTTTCAACAATTGTTCCGATAAATCGAAATTAGGTATAGCCGGTTATGAATATACTCCTAACAGGAATGCGTGGGTATATTATCAAGGAGTGAATAAAGATCACTTAGACAGCTGTAACAGAGTTAGTGTTTTCTACACATTGGAGGATAATGATACTCGCATTTTTTACAAGAAAAATAAGGGAACATCAGTTTACGCACAACTTCCCAAAGCTGATAAAGTTAGCCGTGTAAACATTGATGGAAGTTGCGGTAACATCCAAATCTCATTTCCTCAACTCAATGGTTTGCATGTATATGGCGTTTCTTTGGAGGATACGGCCGGTGTGATTTTAGATAACTATTCTATTAGAAGTTTTTCAGGTGCCGGATTAAAGAATCTTTCAAAATTATCTCAATTCAACGATTTATTACAATATGATTTGATTATTTTGGGATACGGATTAAATGTTATGGAACCCAAACGCACTGAATATGAATCGTATAAAGCAGAAATGATCCAAATGATCAATCACTTGAAATCATCGTTCCCCAGTGCTAATTTCCTTTTAATCAGTGTTCCGGACAGAAGTTACAAAGAAAATGGAAATTACGAAACAATGCCCGGAGTATCGGCTATGATTAAAAGTCAGGAAGATATATGCGAAAAAACGGGGATAGTTTTTTGGAATTTATTCGAAGCGATGGGCGGAAGAAACAGCATGCCTCTTTTCGTAGATTCTACCCCCCCGAAGGCCAATAAAGATTATACACACTTAACATTTGCCGGAGGTGAATATTTGGGAAATCTTCTATATGAAACTTTTATACATGAGAAGGACGTTTATAAAAAAAGACATCTCCAAACCGTGGTAAAATAACAGTTTCATGCTGAATATTGATTTTGATAAATTAATAGCCTCTTTTTTATATAATCCTAAAGAGCCGCTCATGTTCAATAGCGGTTTTTTTCTTTTCCTTTTTTCGGGGTTTATCCTTATTTACGTTTTGTTGAAGAAACAAAATACATTAAGGATTCTTTATGTTATAGCTTTCTCTTATTATTTTTATTATAAAACAAGTGGTGGCTATTTTTTCTTGATGGCGGCTGTTACCATTTGGGATTATTATATAGGTTTAAGCCTCAGCTTATTCCATAAGAAAAGTATGAGGAAATTCCTTGTTTTCCTCAGTATACTTGGGAATTTGGGACTTCTTTGTTATTTTAAGTATACCAATTTTGTATATGAACATCTCTGCGACTTTTCCGGCAAAGCATTTACGCCATTTAATATTTTCCTTCCCATTGGCATTTCATTTTATACATTTCAGTCGATGAGTTATACGATAGATATATATCGTAAAAAGATAAAACCTACGCATAATCTTTGGGATTATGCTTTTTTCGTTTCCTTTTTTCCACAATTAGTTGCCGGACCGATTATCCGCGCCAAAGATTTTTTACCTCAAATTCATCGTCCGTTACTGGTAACAAGAAATATGTTTGGCAGAGGTGTTTACCTGATTGCTGCCGGACTTTTGAAAAAAGCAGTCATTTCTGATTACATCAGTATCAATTTCGTCGACCGAATATTTGACAATCCTTCTTTATATAGTGGTATCGAAAACTTATTCGGAATATATGGTTATGCCTTGCAAATTTATTGCGATTTTTCGGGATACTCCGATATGGCTATCGGTATAGCTTTATTATTGGGATTCAGGTTCAATGAAAATTTTGATTCTCCTTATAAATCTGCTACTATTACTGAATTTTGGAAACGTTGGCATATTTCCCTGTCTTCATGGTTGAAAGATTATTTGTACATTCCTTTGGGAGGAAACCGCAAAGGAAAAATACGGACTTACATCAATCTTATGATCACCTTGTTGCTCGGCGGGTTGTGGCATGGAGCATCTTTGCGTTTCATATTGTGGGGAGGATTACATGGTGCAACGCTTGTTATACATAAAATATTTTTAGGTTTGTTCCCATTTTTGAAATCCACAGGCAATCGGATGAAACCTGTTCAACGGTTTTTAGGTATACTGCTGACATTTCACATTGTGTGTTTCGGATGGATATTTTTCAGGGCGCACACGATGGATTCTGCCATTGCAATGATGCAACAAATAGCAACAAATTTTCGTCCCGAATTATTTGTAGAAATGATAAAAGGCTATCCGTATGTTTTTCTTTTGATGTTTATCGGATTTGTAACTCACTATTTCCCTCAAGGTTGGAAACGCTGGGGAATCGAACGAACAACTATGATGCCATTGATATGCAAGGCACTTTTACTGGTTATAGTTATTGTAATTATTAGCTATGTAAAGTCTGCTCAAATTCAGCCGTTTATTTACTTTCAGTTTTAGAATTATTCTTGTTTAAACATATCTTCTAATGTGTTTATAAATTTTTTGATTTTTTCTAAAAAAGCATATAAACAGTTTGCTAATTTTCCTTTATTTTGTTCAACAAAAAAAGCAATAAGTATAGTAACTAAAACTATTAACAATCGAATGAATGGTTCTGAATCTTTGTGGGAAGAAATTATGTCTGCAAGCCATTCAAAAAAAACTCTTATATATTCTAAAGAGGTTAGAAGTATTGCAATAAATGAAACAGATGTATATGTTGAATATTTTTTCTTTTTAGAAATATCAGTTGTTCTCTTATATTTTACAACAAATACACAGATCATTGTGAATAATGTAATATAAAATAATGGCACTGACCATTTGATAATAGAATAAAAAATACTACGATGTTCAGGTCTAGGTTCTATACATGAATCCTCATATTTTTTGTATAAATCATTAAACGCATTTTCATGCTCTTCTACAAATTCTTCAATCCCTGTAATTTTTGCTATCGACATAAACCTTTTACAGTTTTCAGGCTTATTTTTAAATTCTTTCAGGAACCACTTTTTTATATCATCTCCATACTTCTCATATAATTGTTTACTGATAACAATAGGATCTTGAGGCAAACAGTCGTAACGCAGTAAAACTCTTACAGAAGTTGATGATGGCTTATTCCAATTGTCAAAATGCCATACTGATCCAATAGAATTTCCAATAATAGTATCTTCCTTTATTTCCTCTTCAATATCTTTGTGACCATCTAATTCTATAGGATTCCATCCTATATCTCTAATTCCTTCAAGCGTTGGCTCTTTAATAATTCCTAATTTGTACAGTTTATGCAGTGGTGCTAAAAAAGCTGATGCTGAATTTTCAACATAATAAAAATTTTTTATGTCATTTGAATATAAATTTTTTATATTAGAATTTTTATTTGTGATAAAAACAGCGGGATAATATGGTATTTGTTCGTTTCTTTTTTTCGATATGAATATTGCTTTAATTTTCTCTTTATTTTTATTTTTTTCTATTGCATACTTTAACGGGGTTAATGTTACTATAAATGCTTTATTTACATGGCGAGAAAAATCACTCTTATAAGTTAACTCTAATTTGTGAACAGTCGTAAATGGGAAATCAGGATTATCTTTTTTTATATCCTTTATCATTCTTTGAAAAAATGATGTTATCTCAACATCTTCATATGATGGATCATGAGCCATGACACCAACAAGAAGAATAGTATCCTTTTCATTTTGTGAAAATCCTTTTGGAACGACCAAAATCAAAATCAAAATTAACACCTTTATTTTCAAAATTTTAAATAAAACTTTTTCCATAATAAATATAAAAATAATTCAACTTGTTTTACTGTGCTTGTGTTGTTCGTTGTTTGTCACTAACTTACAAGTTTATGCAACCAACTCGTTCAACAACTCCACTGCTCCTTGCGGATTCGTCGCAAAGCCATTAGCACCAATTGTTTCAGCAAAATTTTGTGAAATAGGAGCTCCTCCTATGATGATTTTCAGTGTCGGATATTTTTCGCGTAGGGATTTTAGAACAACTTCCATATTGCCCATCGTTGTGGTAAGCAATGCCGACAATCCAACCACACAACCGGGATGCTGCGATACGGCATTGATAAATTTCTCGGGTTTTACATCTACGCCCAAATCGATAACTTCCCAACCGGAGCCTTCTACCATCATGGCTACCAAGTTTTTACCGATGTCGTGCAAATCTCCGAAAACTGTCCCGATGATAAATGTTCCTTTTCTTTTTACTTGTCCCGAACTGAAGAATGGTTTCAAGTGTGCCATTCCGGCATTCATTGCTCTGGCAGCCAACAACATATTAGGTACAAAAGCCTTACCTTGTGCGAATTTTTCACCGATAGCACTCATGCCCTTCACCAATGCTTCTAATACCGCATCGGGAGCAACACCTTCGTCCAATGCTTGTTTGGTTACTTCATCTACGCCATCTTGTCCTTTGGCTAATGCCTTATTTATTTTACCTGCCTCTGTTAATTCCGAGAGTTTTGACAATAATTCTTCGTTCATTTTGATAAATATTAGATTTTATTTCCTTCGTTTATAACATGTTTCCAACTCACAATAGCGGCAACCGTATTTTTTCTCTTTTACATTGCGACCGATTCCGATGATGCCGCTGATGGATTTAATCGGTGTCATCAAGCAAGTGTCTGATAAAGTTATACCACAAGGATTTTCACCTAATAACCGGAATAACTCCTTTTGTTCAGATAAATGCCAGCCGCAATATCCCGGACTAAACCGGTTGGTATGCCGCAACGCTCCGATTTCTTTTTTCAGCATACTTTCCATGTAGTCGCCCGTTTCTTCGGCAATACAACTACCGATAGCGTCGGCCACATAACTCTTCAATAAATCATCCCCTTTCTTCAGTTCTTCTTGATAACGTTGAAAAGTATTGCCCGCTGTGGCGGCAAATATAGCAAAACTTTCCGAACCTTGCATCAATGATGATAAAACAGTTCCAACTTTCAATTGGGAGCCTTCATCTAAATATACGGTATCGCCTTCTATATTTCCGCGATACAACTTGAAAGTATATTCCGGAGTGGCAATACCGAGTATTTCTTTTAACAATGATTCCGTTAGCATGACAACCTGTTCTTCAGGTTGTATCTGTTTATATCCCATTTCAGCATATACTTTGTTTGCTGTGATGGATAACGATGTAAATTCGGGGTTAAAATGTATCATTTTTTTCAAAGTTATCGGGCAATATTATTTCCAACCTACCCATCCAACTGTCTTGACAGAACATCATAGCGTTCAAACCCTCGAAATTTTGCGAATAAGGATGAAATTCATTCAACAAATCTGTCAGATTGAGCGGTATTGAAATTTTTAATGTATACCACGATTCTTTTTTCTTTCCGTTGAACGTTTCCTCATTTCGCAACAATATTTTACTTGTAAGAAAATTAATGCTTCTGCTTTCGTAATGTGGCAGGTTCGTATTGTAATCCTCAAAACCGATAAGTTCCAATTCGTTGTTGCGAAGGCGAAACACATATTCCCACCAAATGCTTGAGTCTTTGGCATCTTTGTAATGAACTATCAATTTTCCGTTATCCAGGAAAATAAATGCATCTCCAGTTCGAAAACCGCTCCCGTTGTCTTCATAGTCTTTTTGAGGTTCAAAACAACCGGACATCGTCCACGCAACTTTGTAATTTTCGTTTTTTTTGAGGGCGATTGTCATTCCTAATTGATAATTATTTTCGCTTTTTTGTGTAATTATCACGCAGTCATCTTCGTTGTCTTTGTTCAAATCGCCGTAATAAGTCCTAACAATTATTTCGTCTTCGGACAGTATTTTTTCAATACCTCGAGGCTGAGTGGACTCTAAAGGTTTCTTCACGAAAATTCTATCGCCTGCCCAATTGCTTTCTTCTTTGAAAAAGATAGTTCCCTCGTCTGCCGAAATGAGTCCGACATATTTTTTGGGTTCGGGTGAAATATTATTCCACCAACTTTTATTACCTTTATCAAAAGCTTCTTGCGTTGATGTTATTCGCAAACTAATGGGATTGGTTAGCAAATCGCTTTGTACCACATTTAAAACAAATCGCATCGTATCTTTATTTATTTCCAGCTCATCCATCGGCACAACAAAAAATCCGGGCAAATATCCTTCTCTCACTTCTTCAAATTCATCGGAATTTCCATAATAAAGCCCAATCAATTTACCGTCATCTTCCATTAAAACGATATAGTGGTTTTCGTCCGAAGAGTAAGGATAGATATATTCATAAATACCAACATATTTGTCAATATTCTCTGTTGGTTCACTCTGTTGCATTTTTCGTCCGCAACCGCTCACAATTAACGCAAGAATACTTAAAAATGTGATTACTGTTTTTTTCATTGGTTTTATGTCTATAAATTACTCTTTTACAATTTTTTGAACTATTTCCAAAGAAGATTTTCTTTTGCACCGGGAACATTCTGAATAACAAAGCCAACTATTTGGCAAGTATCCAATTCCTCACAATCTCCGCAGGTGTTAAATCCTTTTCCATGTACGCATTTGCGAATTTCGCAATCGTAGCAATGTCCAAATTTTACCCCGTCTGTACGGCAACCCATACAATTTATGGTTTCTACGGTAATACTTGGCGCATTGAACATCACACGCCACTTCTCGGCAGTTTTTTCTTTTAATTCGTTGTCATTAGCGATAGTGGCTATGTAGGCATCACAATTCTCGCAATCTATTCCGCAACAAGCAATTAACTGTTTCATACTCGATATTCTAATTTGTTTATACTATAAAAATTACTAAAATGCAAATATACGCAAAAAATTGATTTCTACATTTTGTTTAAAATAGCGCATATATTAGCCTTCATTTCCCTCATTTTTTTGAGATTTGCTGTTTGTGTGATTTAAAATATTTATTTATACACTTGCTTGCAGCGTTTTTATATACTTTTGCATCTATAACTCAGAATTAAGTTAATGGAAGAACTCTCACTGATCAATGATTGTATAAAAGGCGAATCCGGTGCACAAAAGCAACTATACGAAAAATATGCTCCGGCAATGATGGGTATATGTTTGCGATACGTCCATGAAAGAGAAACCGCTCGTGATTTGATGCACGATGGATTCGTCGTTTTATTCACCAAAATTCATACTTATTCGGGAAACGGTTCATTTCCGGCCTGGGTAAAGAAGATTTTTGTGAACACGGCATTGGAATATCTTCGCAAAAACGATATTTTGAGATTTAGTACAGACATAGATGATGCTTATTGCTTTGAGAATACGGACTTTACGGTTTTTGAACAATTGTCGGCAAACGAATTGTTGGAATGTATTTGCAAACTTCCGGATTGTTCCCGAACCGTATTCAACATGTATGCCATTGAAGGGTATTCACACGCTGAGATCGCACAAATCCTGAATATACAGGAAAGTACGTCCCGGTCGCAATATGTCAGGGCACGGCAATCGTTACAAAAAATGGTTACAAAACAAATTCAATTTTTAGTACAATGAACGAAGACAACAAACATGATGCTCTAAAGGAAATTTTCCAACGGAATTTGGAGAATCACCGGATTCCTGTTGATTCTTCGGATTGGGAGGTAATCAACAACCGGCTACAAAGCAAATCATCATTCAACAAGAAAAAAACAATTGCTATATGGAGTGCTGTTGCAGCATCTTTAGCAATTATATTGACTTTGGCATACCGGTTTGAGGACAGCAAAATTAAAGAAGATAATGTGGTGGTTAAAAAGCAAGAGGTTGAAAGTGTTGAAAGCAATCAAGTCGATAAAATTATCGAAAATAATCAAGACCTTAAGGCCACTAAAGTCCTTAAAGAATCTAAGGATTTTAAAGAAACAAAAGATGCCATAGAGCAAGAAACAACAAGCATTTATCAAGAAGAATCAAAGAAAGAAGAGCAGGAAAAACAGCCAACAGAAAAACAAATTAATAAATATCAAAATAATACATTGTTTGCGACCGATTATCCCACATATACCCCAAAAAAGAAAAAAGAATTATTGATTGCAGCTTCTTTCGGGACAAGCCGCGGTATGGGAAACAATACGACCATACTAAATATGGATTATGCTAATCGCTTTCCCGGAGATGATCCTTCTTATTTAGGCAGCGAGAAAAATTCCTTTTCAAATAATGAGTTAATTCCTGAAAATACCGACGGAGAATATTCTCCTCCTTTATCGTTTGGATTAAGCATCCGAAAAAATCTAAATTCGCATTGGGGAATCGAAACCGGATTGGTTTATACTTACCTTTCGTCCGTCTATCGTTGGAATTATGGAAATGCTTTTGATGCTACACAGCAACTGCATTATTTGGGTGTTCCCTTGAATGGCGTTGTTTATCTTTGGAAGAATAACCCGAAATGGAATGCGTACGTTTCTTTCGGAGCAATGCTGGAAAAAGGTCTTTGGATGAGAACCGTCCGCAATGAGCATTTCTGGAGTAATTATACGCTTGTTACGACCCAAAAAAGTAATATTGACGGTTGGCAATGGTCTTTAAACAGCTCATTAGGAATCAGTTATCGTTTTGCAAACAAAATGGAACTTTATGCAGAGCCTCGAATTTCTTACTATTTCGACAGCGATCAACCTATGAGCATACGCACGGATTGGCCTGTTTCAGTAGGAGTCGGTGGCGGATTACGATATTCATTTTAAATTCAAATAAATCATGAAAAAATTATTATTCTCTTTTTTAATCGGTGCAACATGTCTGTTGTTTAACGCATGTGAAAACTCCATGACGGAGGTCTATACTTACAATATCAACGAACCTGTCTTTATGGACTTGGCTGAATTCAGAAGTTCCGTAAATGTTACCACCGAATCTGTTGAAATTTCCCAACAAGGAAAAATGTGTTTCTACAATGGTTACCTCTACATTTCCGAACCGGGGAAAGGTATACACATTATCGACAACCGCAATCCGGCTAAACCACAAAACGTTGGATTCGTTGAATTGCTCGGCAATGCAGACCTTGCTATCCGTAACGATTTGCTATATGCCGATGCTCTTATTGATTTAGTATGGTTTGATATTAACAATCCCACTAAACCCGAATTGAAAGGTCGTTTGGAAAATGTTTTTCCTGAAAGCTTCCCCACAACTTTCAACGATTATGGCTGCGATTATTCTCAATTATATTCTGAAGATAAACCAAAAGGCATTATAGTTGGTTGGAATTTAGTAAAAAGAACAGAAAAAGTAGAACGACATAACTACTACGATGATAGACTCATTTATGCAG
Organism: Dysgonamonadaceae bacterium; assembly: GCA_031253625.1. GTDB lineage: Bacteria > Bacteroidota > Bacteroidia > Bacteroidales > Azobacteroidaceae > JAIRVZ01. The sequence continues at coordinate 10,595 of JAIRVZ010000099.1, read as the reverse complement.
AATTTTCTACAGGGGCGAAAACAAGCACAAATCAACCGAATATGACAAACGGAATAACCGGCTCCATGGCTCGTTTCGGCTTGTACGGTGACTACATGTATGCCATAATCAACAATATGCTGACAATATTCGACCTTTCGGGAGATACACCGAAAAAAGCTGTCGAGAGTTTAGGTATTTGGAACAACGTGGAAACTATTTTCAATTATGAAGACAAACTTTTCATGGGAACACCTACCGGTATGTTGATTTATTCTGTTGAAGATCCGTTAACACCTAAGTATAGGTCATTTATCAGTCATGTTTGGGGGTGCGACCCGGTAGTTGTAGAAAATGACATTGCATACGTCACGGTACACGCGGGCAATAATTGCGGACAAAATTTCAACGAATTGATAATCATTGATGTAAAAAACGTGGATAGTCCCCAACCTATTGCAACTTATACCATGACCAAACCCAAAGGATTAGGCATCGACAACGGCACTCTTTTTATCTGCGATGAAGGATTGAAAATATTTGATGCTACCGACCCATTCACATTGATGGGAAAACGCCTCGCCCATTATTCAGGCATGGAAGGATATGACGTAATTCCTTTTAATAATGTATTGATGATGATAGCCGAAGACGGTATCTATCAATACGATTACTCCGACTTGAACAAAATTAAAAAGCTAAGCAAAATTAAATTCGGGAAGTAATCAGAGATTTTTCAACTTCAGTAGCACAACATTCTCAACATGGTGCGTATGTGGAAACATATCGACCGGTTGTACTTTCTCTACTTTATATTTGACGTTTAATAAATTCAAATCTCTTGCTTGCGTGGCCGGGTTGCAACTCACATAAACAATCCGGTCAGGCTCTGCAAACAGGATAGTTTCAATCACATCGTCGTGCATTCCTGCGCGGGGAGGGTCGGTGATAATCACATCAGGACGACCATATTGATTGATAAAATCCTGATTCAAAATATCTTTCATATCTCCGGCAAAGAAAAGCGTATTATTGATATTGTTAATAGAGGCATTTACTTTCGCGTCTTCTATCGCTTCGGGAACGTATTCAATACCAATCACTTGCTTGGCTTGTTTGGCCACAAAGTTAGCAATCGTTCCGGTTCCGGTGTAAAGGTCATAAACCAATTCGTTGCCTGTAAGTCCTGCAAAATCTCTTGCAATCTTATACAAATTATATGCTTGTTCGCTGTTGGTTTGATAGAATGATTTCGGACCAATTTTGAATTTCAAACCTTCCATTTCTTCGAAAATATGATCACGACCCTTAAATACAATAACTTCTTGATCGGTAATCGTATCATTGGCCTTTTCGTTGATAATATAAAGAAGTGAAGTAATCGCAGGAAATCCGGCAGCAATATGATTCAACAAAGCATCCCGTTTTTCTTTATCATCTTCATAAAAAACAACAATCAACATCACTTCTCCCGTAGAAGAAGTCCTGATGATAATATTGCGCATCAAGCCGCCACGGTTTCTTAAATCAAAAAATGTATAACCATTATCGAAACAAAATTGTTTGATAGAAAGTCGTATTTGATTCGAAATATCTTCCTGTAGCCAACATTTGTGAATATCCAGTACTTTATCGAACATGCCGGGAATATGAAATCCCAAGGCATTCATATTTTCATATTTGGTTTCCGCTTGGATTTCTTCTAAGGTCATCCAACGTTTATTGGAGAAGGTAAATTCTAATTTGTTCCGATAAAAAATTGTCTTTTCAGAACCCAATATGGGAGAAATTTCGGGCAATGGAATTTTTCCGATACGGGTAAGATTATCCGTAACCTGTTGTTGTTTGTATCGGATTTGATCCTGATATGGAAGTATTTGCCATTTGCAACCGCCACAAATGCCATAATGCTCGCAAAAAGCTTCTGTCCGTTGTTTCGAATATTCATGAAAATGAACAACTTTAGCCTCTGCGTATGAATTTTTCTTGCGTGTAAGTTGTAAATCAACCACATCTCCCGGCACTACATAAGGTACAAAAATGACCAAATCATCTTTCTTGGCAATAGCTTTGCCTTCTGCGGCTATTCCGGCAATAGTTATTTTTTCCAACAAAGGGAGCGGTTTCTTTTTCTTCATATTCTGCAGATTACTATAATAAATCAAATTTATCGGCATCTTTCCATGCCGGAAATTTTTCACGGAAACTTTCCAACTCTTCTTTATTTATACTATATGTGTTAATTGACTGTTTATTCAATGCAATCTCCGATAGCACTTCACCTCTATAATTAATCAACATCGAATTTCCTTGATGTTTCAACTGATTTCCATCTTCTCCTATCCGATTTACTCCGCAAACAAAAGCTTGATTCTCTATCGCGCGCGCCTTGAGTAAGGTTTCCCAAACTGAATTTCTCACTTCAGGCCAATTGGCACAACAGATCAATAAATCGTAAGCTTTGTCGACATTCCGGCTCCACACAGGAAAGCGTAAATCATAGCAAATTATCAAACTGATATTCCAACCTTTAAAAGGTACTATCAATTGTTTCTGACCTGCTACAAAATATTCATGTTCATTGCCCATTCTGAACAAATGCCGTTTATCGTAGAAATAGCTTGTTCCTTCGGGTGTTATAAAAAAACCTCGGTTATAAATATTTCCAAATTCATCTTTAGCAAAGAAACTGCCGGCAATAGCCATTCCAAACGAAGATGCCCACGTTTTGACCTCCGAAATTATTTCACCATCATTTGTTTCGGCTAAATGGCTGTTCTGCATCGAAAATCCGGTAGAAAACGTTTCCGGAAGTATGGCCAAATCGGTTTTTCCGGAAAGATTACTTAATAGATTCCGGTATTGTTTTAAGTTTAACGATTTGTCTTCCCAAACAATATCTGACTGTACAAGAGAAACCTGCAGATTATTTTCCATTGTTTTTAAAGACTAAAATTTTCGGGATATTTTCCTTTGAATCCGACATAAAAATTTTTAATTTTTTCCATGTCGTCTTCCACATTTCCGGTCGGAAGAAAGTTAAGAGAAAGACCTATTTCTTTTTTCTCATAATCGATATGAGCCAACGAAATAGGCACTTTTGCGCCCAAAGCAATATAATAAAACCCTGTTTTCCATTGGGTATTTTTCTTGCGCGTACCTTCGGGAGAAATGGCCAACCTGTATTCTTTACTCCGATTGAATCGCTCGATCATTTGCTCTGTAAGGGAAGTTTTTTTGTTTTTCCGGTCAACCGGAACACCGCCCATTGCTTTGAAGATATAACCCAACGGAAAGAAAAACCATTCTTTTTTCATCAAAAAATGAATTTTTCCTTTCAACGACGAATAAAAAATCTTACCGATAATAAAATCCCAGTTACTGGTGTGAGGTGCCACACAAACTACACATTTGTCGGGAATCTCGACCTGCAAATCGCTTTTCCAGCCTAACAGGCGACAATATATAAATTTCCAAAATCTTTGTACCATAATATTCAGGTAAGTAATAAAATCATGTTTAACCCTCTAAAAACAAAAAAAGAGTGGCTTGTTAGCCACTCTAAAAGTGATCCGGGCGGTTTGTGAACCTTCCCTTATGACTTTCTACTATTCAACATCTTATAAAGAGCAATCACGTTACAGGTTACGATTTAGCGAAAAACATTTTTGCCTATTTTGGCTGCTGTTGGCCGCCGTTTGTCTGCATGTAATTTAGGTTCAAAGTTACAATCTTTTTTTGAATTACAAAATCTATTGAAAAATAATTACTTATGTTGGTGCAAGGTGCAAGCTATATATATAGATATATGCTTGCACCTTGTACTCAAAATTGTCTCGTCCTGAAAAAACTTTACAGATTATTTGATTCAATCTTGGTATGACTTTACATTTTTATTTTCTACATTTCGCTACAAATTCAACAGCCATTTTGTTGCGTTACGCTGTATAATCCCATTGTAGGTTGGTTCTTCGGGGTCGAGGCAAATAACGGTTTTCGGGTGGTGGTTTTTCAAGTTCATAAACGCTGAAAGTTCTCGCTCACGAGTGCTTTCTTCGCGCATTGTGAGGCAAACTTGATAATAATGCGTGTAACCGTTTGTGTCTTTCGCTACAAAATCAATTTCGTGGGTAGCATTTTTACCAATCCAAACGCTGTTTCTGCGCCGCAAAAGTTCAAAATAAACCACATTTTCGAGAATATATCCCAAATCTGAAAGATTTTCCCGTCCCAAAAGAACATTGCGAAAACCAGTATCAACAATATATTCCTTACCTTGCGTTTTCAGCATTTTCTTACCTTTCAGGTCAAAACGGTTGGCATGATAAAAAAGAAAACTCTTGTTAAGTATCGAAATATAGCGACTTACTGTTTTGTCTTCAATATTGTCTTTAGTGTGAATAAAATAATCGGCAATGCTGTTTGCCGAGACAGGACTTCCTATGGAATCGGACAAAAAACGCAGAAGATTTTCAAATGCTACTTCGTTGTAAATAGCATTTCTTGGTTTTATATCCTTTTCTAATATAGTTGAATAGAGTCCTTTAAGATAGTTTTCATAAGCAGAATGGCTGATATTAAGCAACTCCAATCCTTGCGGAAAACCTCCTGTTTGCAAATAATTGACCAAATCATTATCGCTTGGCTTCTCAATTTTTTGATATTCAACATATTCTGCAAAAGAAAAGGGGTACATTTCTATTGTAATTGCCCGTCCGGTAAGAATAGTTGCCAACTCGCTTGAAAGTAAGTAAGCATTGCTGCCGGTTACATATAAATCCACATTTTTCAAAATATGCAGTCCGTCAAGTAAGCGTTCAAAATCGTCGAGCATTTGAATTTCGTCGAGGAAAACATAATTCATTCCCTTGTCCGAAAGAGAGTTTTTTATATGAAAATAAAAATCGCGCCAATGTTCAAAGCTTGTATTTTCCGGTTCTTCGAGGTTATAATGCTGAATATTGGAAACCGGTACACCTTCTGATAGCAATTCGTTTTTAAACTGTTCAAAAAGTGTGGATTTCCCACAGCGACGAACGCCTGCCACTACTTTAATTATCTGAACATCTTTCAGTTCACGCAGTTGCGATAAATAGGTTTCTCTTTTTATCATGTCTTGAATTTCCGAAAATTTTTAGTTTTTGATTGCTTTTCGGAAATGCAAAATTACGAAAAGTTTTTATTTCTGCAAAGTTTTCGTAATTTCATAGTCAATATTCAGAAAAAGTATTTCCACATAGGAATTACCTCTATGTCGCCGATTTATTTTCTATTTTTTTACAGCAAATTTCGATTTCTTTTTTCGTGATACCACATGCTTTCTCCTCCGACACACAAATAACGAAAAAACCCCACAAATCGTTGAATCTGTAGGGTTTGTCTTATTTTTGTCGCCTTTTGTCTTAGGCTTTCAGTGATCCGGGCGGGATTCGAACCCACGACCCACAGCTTAGAAGGCTGTTGCTCTATCCAGCTGAGCTACCGGACCATCCTTATTTTGCGAGCGCAAAGGTAAGGAAATTTAATGTATTTACAAGTAATCAGACAATTTTTTATTATCTTCTTTCTCCTATCGGAATTGTCAATCCGACTTGAGCATTAATTCCTCTACTTGTAGTTAGAAGCACTTGATCACTTATGTAAGGAATTAGATAGTCGCTGGCAACAAAGAAATTCAAGCCTCTGCTTGGAGCTATATGAAGAGCAAGTCCGAATCTTCTGAAATTACTGTTTACAAATGAATAACTCAAGGTTGTAGCCAACCATTTTGCAGGTCTGAAATTCCCTGAAAGTGTCAACTCACTCATCGTGTGATGATGATTGAAATAGGTTGAAGAAAGTAAACCCAATGAAATTTTTTCCGGCATGAGTTCATATTCAAGTCCCCAGTTCATCGTTGTTCGCAAAGAAGTTGAATAGGAAGGAACATCATCTGTCGACTGAAGATCTATTGCCTCAAACAATTCATCTTTACGTTGATTAAACATCTCTTCAAAATTCATACCTGTCACATCCATCGATGATGTTAATGTAACATCTGTTGCAGGAGAAGTTAATTCCAATGCGTGTTTTTTACTCCATGATATAAAACCGATGTCGGTAAAAGACATTGAAATCGTCAACTTACTTAGAATGTCGGAAATTGCCGGAGTCGAAACCATATCTGACATGCCTTTAAAATGATATGCACCTCCAATATCAAAACCCAATCCGTAACCTGAAAACCCAAACAGATTATCTTCATCTAATTCTATTGTGTCGAATTTACCATCAGGCTTATATTTTACATTAACTGCTCCGGCACCTCTAAGAGTAGCTTTGGACGATGCTTTCCATGCTGTCGGGCCACCTGTAATTGACAAATCATCAATATTAAAGTTTGCATCTGCAACTCCTAATAAGAATTTAGCTTTCAAACCAATCAACAAATTATCATCTAAAAAAGAATGGGAATGTCCCAACCCGATTTCTAAATAACCACTTGCCAAAGCGTTAGTATTTTTCAGATTATAACTGCGATCTTCCGTATCTGAAAAACCTCCTTTTGCAAATTCAAACATCGATTTAGGTATATTTGTTTCAAAATGACCTTTGGTTCCAATATCAAAAAACCAAAATCCCTTTCCTGAATACCAACCGGCAGAAAGCAAAGTTTCCCCAAAATCACCTGATAGATAGTTGTTATCTGCCATTTTATTTAAGAATTCGTCTACGCCAACATTTTCATTCATAAATAGTACAGGTATGGGGCCTCTACCAGTAAAATACAAATGATTGATATTGAGCGTATTGGTTGCCATACTTACATATACATTACCCAAACCCGGAAAACCTACATATCCTTGACTGGGACGCAAAGCCGGATTCATATTCAAGCGACCGGGAACCGTTTCCATAAAGTATGCGGACTGCACAGACTGCGCCATAGCCGACATTGCAGATAACGAAATTATTGCAAGTATAACCAATAATTGCAACTTTATATATTTTGCTATTTTCATTGTTGTTATCATTTTTATAATTATGGAAAACGATTAAAGATCGATGAAAATTCCACCGGATTTACTGATTACAATATCTCTGATGTAAAACATATCTTTTTCATCAAATTTTTCTACATAAAGTTTAAACTTGAAATAGAAACGCAGGCCGGATGCTTTTTGCATTGCATCGACATCAGACCCTTTTATAAGTAAATTCACTTTGTTTCCTTTTCCTTGTCGTATCGTTATTGCATCAGCACCGTCTAATAAATTTATGTCGGTTTCTATCAACTCGCCTTGGGAGTTCTTTGTAAGCACTTTTGGGATTATATCCAATTCGATGTTTGATGGAGCCTTAATGTCTAAATCCATTTCGAATGAGAATCTGAAATCACTCGGACTTCTTTCTGAAAAAAACTTATCGATTGTTCCTCCCTCAAAAAGTTTTCCTAAAGTATATTCCAATTCGCCACCTATCTCAACAGGAGTGTTTTCCGGATGTAGATCTCTTACAAAATAGATTGTATCAATACTGCCGGCAGGAAAAGCAAATCCATCCTGACTAAAATAAATATCGTTGTTAAGATCGTCATAATCTTTGTCTATGCAAGAATGCAAACCAATGGTTATGAATCCGAGCATTAGTAACAACAAAATTCTCGCCTTATTCATATCAATATTATATAAAAGGATTATTTGATTTTCGCGCTTACTTCAAAAGCGGAATTAATTATAATAGTATAAATCATCTCAGTTCCGGGATCGACATTGGTTTCTCCTGAAATAGCAAAATCAACGGGAACCTTAGTAATCAACTTATTGAAAGCTTTTTGAACGTATGCCAAAAGTTTAGGGTCGGAATACTCTTTTCCTATGTCGTAGGATGCAATCTCAAATGACTCGCCAAGTGCATTAGATGTAATTTTCAATCCTCTCACATTACCCGTAGCATTATTAGTAGTTTCAGCTCTAAGTTTTACCGATTGAACAGTTACACCATTAAGCGAACCCAAGTATTGTTGAAGTTCCGCAAACATACCATCGGTAATTTGAACAGTAACACTTTCAGATTCAAAGCGGGTGTAATCTCCTGCACTTCTAAGTGCAGAAGGTGTAGGCAATTCCGGAATAGTGATTTTTGGGATTTCAATTTTAATATCTGTAATGTTAAGAGTTCCACTGAGTTCGTCACAAGCAGAGAACAGGAGCAAGCCGAATAATAACGAGAATAAACCAAAAAATTTAGATGTTTTCATGACTCATAAAATAAATGTTTAACAATATATAATTTTATGCAAAAATAAATAAAATGCCAAACATATTGACATAATTTATATTTTTTTTAATCTTCTGCGTGTGAGAGATTAGAAAGGGTATCCTACGGCAAAATGCCAAGCGAAGTTTTCTCTGAAGTTAAAATGTCGTATAGCCCAACGATCTATTCCTTCTTTTGCCGGATTGTATGCTTTGAACCCTGTATCAAAACGAATCAGGAAGAAATTGAAATCCAAGCGAAGTCCCAAGCCATAACTCATGGCGATTTCTTTATAAAAAGAATTTAACTGGAATTGGCCACCGGCTTGCCATTCGGAATTATCTTTTACAGTCCAAATATTTCCGGCATCAATATATGCTGCAAGTTCAGATTTCCAAACGAATTTGGTTCGATATTCGAGGTTTAAATCGAGTTTAATATCTCCGGCATGATTATAAAAGGTAGAGGCAGGATCAAAGTAACTTCCCGGACCCAACGTTCTCACTGCCCATCCTCTCACACTATTGGCTCCTCCCGAGTAATATCTTTTTTCGAACGGAATCTGAGTTTTAGCTCCATTTCCATAAGGATATGCAACCCCCACTCCTGCCCTCCATGCAATCGAATTATGACGATCTAAGAAAATGGTTCTGGAATAATCCACGTCTCCTTTAACATATTGAGCAAAAGGCTGTCCGAAAAGTTCGTATACACCGGCTGTGTCTTTTGGCAAATTGAATAGTTTGCTAATTGCCATTAATGTATTTCCGGCTAATTCGGCAGATGCTCTTAAAGAATGTGCATTTCTTTGTTTTTGAAAAGGATTAAAAGTCGAATGAGAGTAAATATATCCTGTTCCTACAATAAATTGATTTGTATATCCAAAGAGGAAAATAGCATCATCAGGCAATTGTTCGATGAATTTTTCCGAAATACGCGGCACTTTTATGTAGTTTATGTCGATCAAATTAATCTGATGCCGGGCCTCTCCGATAGTTCGGCTTTGCCACAAGTATCTCAATCCACCGGATAATAACATGCGGTCGTATTCCGGACGGGTTTGATAATTATAACCAAAAGAAAACTCTGTAGATGCCCTCATTCTTCTTTTGAAAGAATTAGACAGGAAAGGAAACAAGAATTGAGGAAAACGAAGTGAAGTTTCCACTCCGAGATCAAGATAATTTTGAAAAAGATCATTAGAAATTGTTTCGTATGCTCCACGAAGTCTGATATTAAACAACTCCGAACCTCTGAATAAATTACGATGAGTATATCCAATAGCTGACGCTACCCCAAAATCGCCTGCCGAATTTGTCCCTTCGATAGAAAAAGAAACAGATTGTTTTCGTGTGTGCATGGTCAGAATATGACAGTTCAAAAAAGAAGAGTCGTTTCTGTAGACTTCTTCAATGCGAAGTTGTATGTTGTTTAATGCCGGAAGACTTGCAAAAGCGGAATATGTAGTTTCCTCCCTTGACTGGGAATAAGCTCGTCCGGGAGTTAAAAAATTATGGGCAATTAAAGTTCTCGGCCGGATGGAAGGCGTTTTTCCAGGTGAATAAATGGTATATTTTCCCCTTGTTATGCTGTTTCTCATCATATAGTTTTCACCTACAGCAGCCACCCGCAAGGGGTCGTATTCTGTGTAGATAAACACTTTATCAACATAATATTTTCGATGCGGTACTTCTGCAAAAAGACCATTAAGAAGTAATTCCGGATAAAGACGGAGGCGCAATGTTAAATCTATAGCATTTGCTACATTTAAAGAACTATCTGCATCATAAGTAATAAAGTCTTTAGCAAACGCATAATACCCTCTGTTTCGCAGCAAACGGGTGATACGATCTCTTTCACTATCTAATACGCTTCTATCGAAAAGCATACCTGTGTGTACAAGTGGATTTCTCAAAGATGCCGGTTCGTTTGGAATGCGTCGAGGAGATCCGTTATGTCCAAAAAGTTCGTCGTATATAACCGTATCAGCGATATTGGTATCATATTCTCGAATGCGATAAGGCTCGTTTGCTGTGATATTGTATGTTACCTCTACTTTTTTCCTCCTTTTGGAAACTACTTCCGACTGAACATCAACATTGATATATCCTCTATTTACAAATAATCTTGAAAATTGAACATCAGTGTTATAAACCAAGGTGGAGTCAAAAATTACGGGAGGTTCTCCCATTCTTCTTAACTGCCTGTTTATTACTCGATTTACCCACCGGGTAGTATCTTGTCCGGAAAGGCTGTAAAGTCGAAGTTGTGTTCTGACGAGTCCAAACATTCGAGTGTTAGGATTTTGTCGTACAAAAGGTCTCAATTCCGCTGTACTATATTCTCTTGTATCTGTTTTAATATGAACTTTATCCAAC
>JAIRVZ010000038.1 GCA_031253625.1 Dysgonamonadaceae bacterium | reverse complement strand
TTCGAATTACACCCGGACAGATAAAAATCACTTTCAAGATTTATAGAGGAAAGATACGACTTTTTAGTTTTGCCTATGATAATAGTAATTTATTGATTTACAGCAATAGGGTCAGGAGTCCTGAACCTATTACGTGTTTTGTGGAAAAGTTAGGGCTTAATCCCCATAGATGTTTTCGGCTGTTCAATGGATTCAGTGTGGTGGATTCAGTGCAACGGAGGCTATGTGCTGGGCCTCCGGCCACACATAGCCTTGTTTGTTGTAGGCAGTGCATTTTTTCATTTATACATCCAACTCAAAAATCGCTCTCCCTTATCTGTGTTTATAGTTACGTTCATACGCTCGCTATGCTCAAAAGACCATTGTTTAAGAAATTCGTCCAAATCGGAAGTATTTCCCGAATAATGGAAAATAAATGGTTGGTCAAACCAATATCCCCACAGCGCACCCGGATAAGCAATATCTCCATTTTTGTCAATTTCAAATCCTGTGTAATATCCGGGGGTAAATGATTTTTTCGTTGCACCCAATTCCATAAGAGCAGTAAAAAAAGACTGAACTAATGGCAAGGTTTCTTCTTTGTGATAACCTACAAGTCCCCAAATCGTATGTTCAGGAATTTTGTTTAATCGCGAATTTGTAAAGTTAAAAGCAGGATTAGCAACAAAGTTTACCGAGTAGTTTTCAGAGGTAACAACCAATTCTCCTGAATACCTTACTTCTTCATTCTGAAGATTAAGTTGATAAGTCCCATTACTTAACGCACCCAAGTCAATAGTTGCTGTTGCTGGTCCCGGAGCAGTAAGGCACAAATCTGTTTTAATTACACTTTTAAATGAAATTTCAATACTGTTTGACGTTTTTTGCCACGACAAAGCAATCGGATAATTGCAGCACGGATATATCTTCGTTGTCGAAAAGTACATTTGAAGTGTTCGTGAGGATTTATCAAATACTTCCACCATTCTGATATTGATTTCAGTGTCAATAGCAACAGCATTATCATTATAACAATAAATTTGTTCGCCATTGATAAAAATCACATTCACTTCGTTTTGCAAAATTCCTTCTATTGTATATGACACGTCTGAATGACACACACAATTCGCTTGATTTGGATAACCCTGCTGTGTAATACTCAAAACTCCATCTACGAAAGTGTGAGTTACATTTACAGTAGTGAAATCACACGGAACCTCGAAATTGTAGTGCGTAATTTGTACGCCTTTGTTGGTAAACTCTACATTTACTTTGTCCGATTTATCCGAAACTCCACTATTCTTCAACACATCTTGCTTATAAGGTGTCGCACTTACATTGGAAACTTGTTGAGTAGTTTCCAAGCCGCTTTTTGCGCACGAAACAGCAAAAAGCACTGCTAAACTTAATAAAATTGCTATTTTTTTCATTGTTGCAATTTTTAATTTGTTTGTAAAGATAATATGTTTCTATCAATAAATTGCATTTTTTATTTAGAAGTTGCCATTTTTCTCATTTTTTCTAATTGTACAGAACTTTCTGTCTTACACTGCCTTGTCCCGCTGCACTGTCCGCGCATTGCCTACATCGGGAAAATATACGCATGTTTTTTACCTGATCGGTTTCTAAAACCATTATAGACAATCTCTTTATAAATCATTGTTTATTATCAATTTATGAGTCCTTAGTCTTCCGCGCATTTTGTGTAGCCGCTATTGAGTCAATACAAATTTGACAATACAAAATGCGCATGTCAAAATTGTTTGCTTTTTTTATGATTGTGTGTTGAGAGGAAACCATCGCATCGCTCAACACAGGGATGTAGGGGTGGGACTTCGTCCGGTTTCTAACTTCTTCATGACACAAAACAGTTTTTAATTATTCATTTTTCTGAAATTGACCCATGTAGTTTTAAATTGTGAAATTTTTCCCAAAGTTATACAAAAAAATGTTTGCAAAAAACAATTCACGCATAATTTTGTTTATTTTTCTTATTTTTCTTTTCATTTTCTGCTAGAATGCAAAAAAATATTCCATAGACGCAAGAGAAGCTGAATAAGATCTTCCGTAGTGTCAATTTATACTGCCAAGAGAAATCTATTCCGCCATTGCGGTTCTGCAACAACAGACGATTCCATTTCTGTAAAATAAGACGTTCAAACAACTGATTTCATCGCGAAATACCTTTTCATTAAAAAAATCTATCGAAAGACAATGAATATCACAATAAAAAACAGTAACTTTACAAGTTGATTAAAATTGAGGAAAAAATCCATTCGATCGACATCTATGAGGAAGAAGAAAAAATAAAACAAATATAAATGACAAGTAAATGGAATTATCATCGTCCTACACCAGAACAAATACTTAAGCAGAAAGAGCTTTCTCAAAAATTCGGATTAAGCTGGGCCGTTTGTTTATTGCTAATACAGAGAGGAATAATCACAGACGAGGAAATTCAGCAATTTTTTAGTCCGAGTCTGAAGAATTTGCATGATCCGTTTAAATTTCCGGATATGCAGAAAGCAGTGAGCCGGTTGGAAAGAGCTTTGGGAAACAAGGAAAAAATACTCATCTATGGGGATTATGATGTGGACGGCACTACAGCTGTAGCCTTGGTTTATAGGTTTTTGAAACAGTTTTGCTCCAAGTCGAATTTGGATTATTATATTCCTGACCGCGCGGACGAGGGATGTGGAATTTCCGTACAAGGTATTGATTACGCTTACGAATCGGGGGCAAGTTTGATTATTACCTTAGATTGTGGAATAAAAGCCATTGAAATGATTGCTTACGCCAATACCCTGGGCATCGACGTGATTGTTTGCGACCATCATAAGCCGGACAAGGAATTGCCCCCCGCTTTGGCCATCTTAGACGCTAAAAGGGAAGATTCGGTTTATCCCTACTCGCATCTTTCGGGCTGTGGAGTGGGATTCAAATTCATGCAAGCCTTTTCTTTGAACAATGGAATAGAGTTTTCCAATCTTAAAAACTTGCTGGATTTGTGCGCTGTAAGCATTGCTTCGGATATCGTTCCAATCACCGGCGAAAACAGAGTGATGGCTATTCACGGATTGCGACAGTTGAACCAGAACCCCAGTAAAGGATTGAAAGGAATTATCGACGTTTGCGGTTTATCGGGAAAAGAAATCACCATAAGCGATATTATTTTCAAAATAGGTCCCCGCATCAATGCTTCCGGCAGAATGATGAAAGGCAAAGAAGCCGTCGATTTGCTTTTGGCGAGAGATTTTGAATCGGCTAAAGAAAAAAGCGAAAATATCGATCAATACAACGACGATCGGCGCGAATTGGATAAACGCACTACCGACGAAGCATACGCCATTATTGAAAAAAATCCCCATTTGACGAAGGGAAAAGTGATGATGGTATTCGACAGGGAATGGCACAAGGGAGTGATCGGAATCGTAG
>JAIRVZ010000023.1 GCA_031253625.1 Dysgonamonadaceae bacterium | reverse complement strand
AAATTTGGTACAACAAAAAAAGAAGGCATTCGGCTATAAATAATTTAACAATAGAAGAATTTGAGAATATAAATAAAAACAGTCTTAACTTTTTATGCGGGTAAAGTTAGGAATTCCAGTCCGAAAATCTTTATGATGCCGATGATTTGAATAAGTTCGATGCCTCTATCAGCTTAGGAATGTCGTATAAATTTATCGATAATTTCGATTTGGCTTTGCGTGCCAATATCGGTATGACTAAAGTTACAAAAGATACGGGAAGCAATAAAAACATGGTATTTCAATTTGGTGTAGGATATAGATTCTAACATTACTAATATGAGACTTATCGCGATAAATTCATTAAAACAGAGAATTTATCGCGATATTGTTTAACTTTGTAGTTTCTGAAAAATTAATACCTATTTATCATGAAACGAATACTATTTATTTCCCTTGCCCTCTGTTTTTTGCTTATCAATCCGGTTAAAGCCGAAGAAAAGTATAACTGGAGTTCTTTGCCGGTAGGAGGTGCCGGTTTTGTTACGGGCATTATTACTTCTCCGCAGGAAAAAAATCTGATTTACGCCCGAACAGACGTAGGTGGTGCCTATCGTTGGGTAGAAGAAACAAAATCGTGGAAACCCATCACCGATTGGTTGCCGGAAACGATGGTTTCATATATGGGAGTCGAAAGTATGGCAATAGACCCGCAAGAGCCGAATAAACTTTACATGTATTGCGGAACTTCTTATTGGAATAATGGTCGGAGTGCGATTCTCTATTCCGATAATTATGGCGAAACATTTGTAGAGAAAGCCATCGTAACATCTCAATTCCCTGCTGATGGGAACTATGATGGCCGTCAATCGGGAGAGCGTTTAGCCATCGACCCGAATAAGGGAAATATTTTGCTTTGCGGCTCACGCACGAGAGGATTATGGAAAAGCACGGATAGCGGTGCAAATTGGACAAGATTAGCCAATACAACTTTTCCGGATAACCGGAAAGTGGCTTTCGTTCAATTTATTCCCGGCTCGTCAACAGCAGGGAATGCTACTCCTGAAATCTATGTAGGATTGCAATATAAAGGAGGCAACAACTTGTTCGTAAGTACCAATGGCGGAGATTCATGGCAAGCTGTCGGAGGTCAGGCAACCACTTATATGACACACCGTTGCTTGCTTTCAAACGGTAAATTATATATCACTTATTCCGATTCGGAAGGACCGAGCACAAGCGGTCAAGGTGCTGTCAAAAAATATGATTTAACTACAAAAACATGGGCAGATATATCTCCGGAGAATGTTTCATTCGGAGAGGTATCTGTCGACCCGACAAATCCCAATAACCTTGTGATGACTTCACTTTCGCTTTGGCGGCAACAAGCATGGATTCCGGGAGGTACTACTCATGGCGATCAAATATATGTTTCGACCAATGATGGAACAAGTTGGAAAAATTTGTTTGATCCGCTATCTGTTTCCTATTCCGAGCCTCTTATCGAATGGTTGAAAAAAAAGTCGCAACTGCATTGGGCAGGTTCTGTTAAAATAGATCCATTCAATAAAAACAGGGCTTTTATCATTTCCGGAAATGGAATTTACGTGACCGAAAATCTGTGGGATACAAAACCTACTTTCAAAATGGCTGTTACTAATTTGGAAGAAACAGTTCCGAATGAATTGGTAAGCTTACCCGGTGCACCGGTAGTAACTGTTATTGCCGACTACGACGGATTTGTTTATCACGACATTACGAAATATTATGCACGACATAATCCGGAAATAGGGCACACAACCGGATTGGCAATTGCCGGCAAAAATCACAATGTGATGGTTCGCGTAGGCAACGAAATCTGTTTAAGTGAGAACAAGGGAGTAACTTGGCCTAAAATTCCCAAACCTTCTACCGGTGGAAATAACGGTTGGTGTACGGTAGGAGCCGACGGAAGATGTATTGTTGTTACGCTTTCAGGCAAACGTCCTTTTTACACATTCAATAAAGGAGCAAACTGGACGGAAATGCCGGGTATAACTACTAATGATGTCCGATTTTTTGCTGACTATGAAGAAGAAGACGTTTTTTATGCTAACGTAAATAATAATTTGCGTACTTATACTTATATGGATAACTGGACATTTGAATATACATCCATTCCCTTGCCGGGAGCATACAATAACCGGCTGACCGTTGTGCCCGGAATAGCAGGCGAAATTTGGTATCCTCGCAACACCGGTGGCTTGGGCAGGATAACCAATGCGCATACTGATAATCCGACAATCACGACTATTCCTCTAAGTACTGTTACTTGCGTTGGTGTTGGGAAAGCTGCACCGGACAAAACCTATCCTTCTTTGTATATTTGGGGAAAACCGAATAACGCTGACCCGACAGGATTATATCGTTCAGACGATGAAGGTGCGAACTGGATTCGCATCAATGATGATGCGCACCAATTCGGTGGACCGGGTAATGCACAGTTTGTAAAAGGAGATATGAATGTCTACGGTAGGGTATATATGAGTACGGTAGGAAGAGGTGTTATTTATGGAGGATTAGACCAAGAAAACTCTCTTCCCGAAATCATCAAATCGAATCGAATAAAAATCTCGAAATCGAATGATAGAATAACGCTCGAAACCTCGGGCATTTACCCGTATAAAATATATGCTGTTTCCGGAATTTTAGTCGAAAAAAACATCTGCTATCAAACCCAAACAATCGGGCAAACATTAGTGCCGGGAGTTTATATTGTTAGCGTTGAAACTTCGACCGGAATAGAAACAATGAAATTTATTAAATAAATTATGCTTGGAATTGGAATCACCTTAGGAGCTTTGGTCGTTCTTATTATTGCGACAATTGTTATTTATAATAAGTTGGTAAAGTATAAAAACCTGATGCAGGAAGCGTGGAGTGCAATCGATGTTTTCCTCAAAAAAAGACACGAATTAGTACCCAATTTGGTTGAAACCGTAAAAGGTTATGCTACTCATGAAAAAACGACGTTGGAAGAAATTACCCGCTACCGGATGAAAGCCATGTTGTCGAGGCATAACTCTGAAGATCAGGTTGCTTCGGAAAATCGTTTGGGAGAAGCTTTGACCAATTTACTTGTTACAGTCGAAAATTACCCCGACCTGAAAGCAAATACCAATTTCTTGCGATTACAACAGCAATTGACCGATTTAGAACATGATTTGGAGGCATCGCGTCGTTACTACAACGGAACGGTACGAATAAACAACATTTATGTAGAAAAATTTCCTTCAAATATTATCGCCGGAATATTCAACTTCCGGAAAGGAATGTTTTTCGCTGCCGATTCTTCCGAAAAAGGAGTTCCTCAAGTATCTTTCTAATCTTTAACTTTATTCCGGATGCGAAAAATTCTCTTTTGTACTCTGCTATTATTCTTGTGTTCAGCTATTTACGGACAACAAGCAGAAAGAATCATCAACTTTCATTCCGATATTGTTATTGACACCACCGGAATAATTCGCGTAACCGAATCCATTAAGGTGTTTGCCGATGGAGATGAAATAAAACGGGGAATTTTCAGAAGTCTTCCTCTTTATCGTGAAGATAAATACGGAAAGAAACACAAAATGAATTATGATATTATTTCCGTATGGCGTGATGGAAATAAAGAAAAATATAGAGCCGAGAATGACGGAGAATACAAAAAAATTTATATCGGAAATCCGGATATTTATTTGAATCCGGGAACTTATGAATATGTCATTACTTACGAAAGTGCCGGACAAATTAGTTTTTTCGACGACTTCGATGAATTATACTGGAATGTAACCGGAAATTATTGGTCGTTTTATATCGAACAGGCGTCTGCCTCCATAACACTTCCGAATGATGTGCATAGCTTAAGTACTTCGTGCTATACCGGATATTCCGGTTCGACCGAAATGAATTGTTTTTCAGAAGATGCAGACAATATAATTCGTTTTGAAACCAATGAGTTATTATCTTCTTATGAAGGTTTTACGGTTGCGGTTTCTTTTCCCCGCGATATCATCAAGCGTCCGCCTCCGCTCACTGAGTTAGAGTTATTTTGGGAAAAGTATAAATATTTTATCAACGCTTTAATATGTCTTTTGATATTCGGAATCTTCTTCTATACTACTTGGCGAAAGGTAGGACAAGACCCTGAAAAGCCGGTAGTGATTCCGACATTCCGGCCTCCACACGATAGGTCACCGGCAGCAACAAGATTTTTGTATAAAAGAGGATGTGACGATAAGGTATTTACTGCCGCTTTAGTGGGAATGGCCGTAAAAAAGGCGATTCGCATTGTAAAGGATAAGAAATATACTTTGTACTCCATAGAGAGGAAAGATAATCTGAACGAAGAAGAAAGAACGATCTATGATACGCTTTTTGCCAATAGCGACAACATAACCGTAACGGATAAAAATCACAAACAATTTGCCGATGCGAATTTAAATTTGACAAATTCACTTCAGAGAAATTGGAAGTTAAAAGAGTATTTTCTGCATAATCTGAAGTATGTGGCATGGGGAGCAGCATTGGTTTTGGCTCTCATTGTTCTTTATGTTATTATTACCGCGAATGTAACTCGTGCGGGAGTAGTTTTCTTTACACTGCCATTCATAGGTTTGGCAGTAGTATCGATGACCACGAAAAAATCTGGCAAGGGTTGTCTTACTAAATTATTCAAAATATTAGGCTATGTTATTTTTGGTGCTCTTGCTTTGTTTGCAGCATTAGGAGCATTGATGACCGTAGGTGTACTATTGGGAAAAACGTGGATTCCCGGAATATTCGTTTTGGTGCTGTTCGTTTTATACGGAATATACGTCTATTTGATAAAAGCGCCCACCAAACTTGGAGCACAAACCACATCCGAATTAGAAGGATTCAAAATGTATCTCAAAACAGCGGAAGAAGATCGGCTTAATTTTCTAACGCCTCCGGAAAAAACACCCGAATTATTTGAAAAACTACTCCCCTACGCCATTGCCTTGGATGTGGAAAATGAATGGGGGAAAAAATTCACCGACGTACTGAAACAGTTCAACTACGCCCCCGATTGGTATAATGGCAATGAACCATTTTCTTCATCTAAATTTCCGTCGAGCTTTGCCAGCTCCTTTACTTCATCGGTCAGCAGTGCCCGAATAGACCCAACATCTTCTTCTTCAGGCGGAAGTTGGAGCTCAGGAAGTAGTGGTGGTGGCTCCTCCGGTGGCGGAGGAGGAGGTGGTGGCGGAGGTGGCTGGTAAGCCTCAACCGCCGATTTTATTTTGTTTTCTTTGGTATTTCCAAAGTTGATAGGAGTTAATCAAGTTTTGCCACACCACATAAGACGCGGGAGCAATAGCCACCAGCGGATTAAAAAAAGTATCGGCCATCCAAATAGCGAGGATAGTGTTTTTTTGTCCAAGTCCCTGTCCCCCGACAATCCGGTTGTTATGCTTTTTGCCGATAAACCAACCTATTGAAAATTGGAGCCAACAAATAACTGCTGCGCCTCCGGCAACCCAAAGGATGCGTGTGATATTGGCAGGGTCATCTTCTATTTCTTGCA
>JAIRVZ010000013.1 GCA_031253625.1 Dysgonamonadaceae bacterium | reverse complement strand
AAATAAAACACTATAGCATACGATGCAGGAATACCGATTTATTTGGTGCATTTTTATAAATTCTTTCACTTAAATAAAATGAATATTTTTTTATAGATAGTTTAGCAATGAAATACCCTATAAAAAAAGCAATATTTTTTTCATAATTTTTAATTTCATATTTTTCCCTCGTACTTTTCACTCAAAAAGCCCGCCTGCGATTTTAAAAAGCAAGCGGGCTTTTGAAATTTGCCTTTTTCGAACAAGCGTAATTTAATATAAAGAGTTATATTACCTCAATATCGTTGTTTTTAATCCAACCGATGTTGCCATCTGCGATTTGAATTTCGCTCCATTCTCCTAATTGACTTTTTATCAGCACTTTTGTTCCTTCGTGCAATACGAAAAGATCGTTGCCGCTGGTGTCGGGAGCACTTTTAATCGTAACCGTTGGAGTAAATACAATGGCATAATTTCTTTCGACAAGTTTTTGTTTTTGTCTGTATGCGAAGACATTGGCTGTAATTATAAAAACGATCCAAATTATACTTGTGTAAAAACCGATTTTTTTCAATATAATTTTGCGAGAAAAGAAAAACAATACGAGCGAACCTATCAATAATAAGAAAGAAACAATGCCTATTTTGCTCCACGCATTCGTTCCGTAAATATTTTGCAGAGATTCCATCCATTCCGAAAGGAAAAATTTACCTATGGGTTCGATTTTATCGACAGTTTGGAGTTTGGCGATTTCTAAATTGAAACGAGTGTCTTTATCTCCCGGATTCAACAGCAGCGCGCGTTCGTAATTCAGTATGGCTAAGGCTGTTTTGTTCATTTTGTAATAGCTGTTGCCAATGTTATAATAGATAAGTGCCGACTCTCCGGATGTTTCTAAAATATTCTTATATAACTCCACGGCTTCGGAATATTCGCTTTTTGAGTAAGCTTCTGCGGCAGCTTGTAAATCAGTATTTTGCGCTTTCAAGCTAAATGTTACTATTTGAAACAAAAGTAAAAGGATGAAAATTTTTCTTGTATACATGGTTATCTCCTTCCTTATTTTTTAATTGTATTTTCCATTTTATCTATCGCATTGATGGTCGAATCGTAGAGTTTATCCATTTCGTGAGAACCTTGGCTCGGTGCATAGCGGGCAAACTCGCAGGTATTCAAAATATCCATAAATTCTTTTATTAACGGTTCGCCTACTCCATATTTTGTCATTTCTGTTTCTACATTGTCTTTGGTAAGCGAGGCGACCGGAATATTTAACTTGTCGCTCAAATAACCCCACAATGCTTTCAATACTTCATCGTAGAATTCTTCTTTTTTGTTTTCTTTCAATAATTTTCCGGCAATTTTCAATCGTTTGGATGCCACTTTGTTTGCTTTTTTCGTGCGCACCAAAGCGATATTGGCATTTTCTTTGGCCTGCTTTCTGTTTAATATGAAATAGGCGATAAACAATAATGCAGGAATAATATACCATAATATATATGATAATTTTCCAATGAAGAAGTCGTCTTTTTTATGGAAAGAAAATCCATCTGTTTTGATATAAAGAATATCTTTTCCTACAAATCTCAAGTCTTCTTTGTTGGAAAAATTGCCGACGATCGGTTGATTTGAATTTGCCGAACCGACTTCTCCTTTGGCTACATGGAGAGTATATTCAGGGGTGGACAGCGTTTTAAATGTTCCCGATTTGAGATCGAAAAAAGAAAACGAAACAGAAGGGATCGTAAAATCTCCGGCATATCGTGGAATGGCCAAATATTCTATCGACTTGCTGCCGGTAACACCGCTTGCTGTCGTTTTGATATTCAAATTTACCTTAGGATCATAAATCTCAAAATCGTTGGGAAATACGATTTCCGGAGTTTTTATCATCTTGATGTTCCCATTTCCGGAAATGTCGATTTTAATTGTAACCGCCTCATTGGCTTTCACATTTTGTGAATTGATGGAAGAAGTCATTTTAAAATCTCCCACGGCACCCGAAAATGATGCGGGTTTTCCTGCCGGAAGAGGTTTCACGTTAACGGTACCGGAATTAATAATCAAACTTTTTCTCACATTCGTATAGGAATCGAAAAAATCGTCGAAAATACTTTTTACACGTTGTTGTGAACGCATGCGCAAAATAAGGTCAATTTTTCCGGAAGGAATGGTAAGTGTACCCGAACGTTGGGGATAAAGTACGACTTGTTTCAGAATATAGGTCTGATAATTACGTCCGTTGTAGTTTTCCAATTTGAGTTGCTGATTAGCAGGTAATTCAATTTCTTGTGCGATAAATCCTTCAAATTCAGGAAATTTCAGATTGTCGACATTGACAATATCGTAAAGGGAATATATTTTAAATGTAACCAAGAAACCTTCATTTTCAAATACCGAATTTTTGGTAAGGTGCATTCTGACAAAAACTTCGTCGGAAGAAACGTTGCCACTACCACTACTACTTGCTGCTGAATTCCCACTTTGGTTAGACTGACTTTGAGTATTGTTGTTTCCGGATGCTTTGTCTTGAGGCAATACTCTAATTGTTACCGAGTTAGATTTGTATTCGCTGTTGCCCACTTTTATTGCTGCCGGAGGAATTTCAAAAGTTCCTTCTTTCTTGGACATCAAAGTATAGGTGTATGAATTGGAAACACTCGAAGTTGTTTGTCCGTTGACAATCGAATAACTCGAAGAACGCGATACGCTTGGCCCATACAATATATCGAAATCGGGCAATTCGGCAATCCGAAGGTCTTTTCCTTCTTCATTCAGCGTGTAAGTCAATCGAAATTGTTCTCCCAGCACCACGGCATTAGGTGCTGTAGCTTTAAAAGTTACTTGTGAGAATCCGCTGAATGCACATCCTATCAGCAATACCACAAATATAAATTTTCTTTTTATTTTTGAAACACATAGGCACATAGACCACATAGTTTTAATAATTGATAATTAATAATTGATAATTGACAAATTACCAGTCTTTCTCTGTTTTCCGGGTTTTCATCTGTTTCATTTGAGCTTCTTTCATTTTTTCTTGAACGTCTTTCTCGTTTTGCAACAAGGCATCTAAGATTTGTTGGGCTTTATCTTCGCTCATTTGTTCTTCCGGTTGTTGCTCTTCTTGTGTTTTATCTTGCTTATCCTGATTTTGTTGTTGATCTTGTTTGTCTTGCTTATCTTGTTCCTGTTTGTCTTTGTCGTTATTTTTATCTTGATTTTGTTGTTGATCTTGTAACAATTTTTGAGCTAAAGCCAGATTATAACGGGTTTCATCATCTTTAGGATTTAATCTCAAGGATTGTTTAAATGCTGTAACGCTTTTAGCATAATCTTGTTGATTCATAAAAATATTTCCCACATTGTGGAAAGTTGATGCTAATTTCTTCATGTCGGTTTCGGAATTCAGAACTGCTTGATATTGTTGTAATGCTTCGGGAAATTTCTCTTGCCTATACAGAGCATTACCTAAATTGTATGCTGCATCGGCCGATTGTTCCTTGGCCGTCTCAAGAGCTTTTCTGTAAGCAATTTCGGATTCGGTATATTTTTCCTCTTTATATACCTTATTCCCTTCTCTTAGTTGCTTTCTGGTTTCTTTTTGAGCAAAAGCACTTAAAGAAATTGCAATTAAAATTGATAATATAATATATTTCTTCATTTATTTGAACAATGTTATTTTCTTAAACACCCTGTTTTTCCTATCTAATATAAAGAATTCAAATACTAAAATAAAGAGTATAATCCATGCAAAAATCTGATATTTTTCGTTGTAATTCGTATAAACTTTACTTTCGATGTCGGCTTTGTTCATTTTTTCTATTTCTTGCTGTAAGGCTCTCAGTGACGCATTTGTATTATCTGTTCGAGCATATATACCTCCTCCTGCAGCAGCAATTTGCTTACCCATTTCTTCGTTGAGTTTTGTAATAACCACATTTCCGTCTTTGTCTTTGAGGAAATTATTGTTTCCTCCGATAGGTATGGGTGCTCCGGCAGGAAGCCCTACGCCCAAAACGTGTGTTATTATTCCCTTTTCGGCAGCAGCTTTTACGGCACCAATGGCATCATCGTCGTGATTTTCTCCGTCAGTAATCAATACGATTGCTTTTTCGTTTGTCGAGTTGGGAGTAAATGAGCGGGTTGCTAATTTTATGGCAGCACCGATAGATGTTCCTTGTACCGGTACCATTGAAGGGTCGATGCTCGTTAAAAACATTTTGGCCGATACATAATCTGAAGTAATAGGCAATTGCACATAAGCATCTCCTGCGAAAACAATCAAACCGATTTTATCGTTTCTCAAATTATCTACCAACTTAGAAAGAATTTGTTTGGATTTTTCCAATCGACTGGGGGAAATGTCGGTACTCAACATCGATTTAGATACATCTAAACAAACCATTACTTCCACTCCCTGACGTTTAACGGTTTCTAATTTAGAACCGAATTGAGGTCTTGCAATCAAAAATATAAACAATACGACGCAGATTGAAACCAACCAGTATTTCAGGTATTGTCTTTTTAACGAAACATCGGGCATCAATTGCCTGACTATGCGCATATTTCCAAACTCTTTGATGGCTTTTTTCTTGTTACGCATGGAGTAAATATACAAGAGAGCTAAAAGAGGTATGATTAATAGCAAATATAAATATTCGATATGTTCAAATCTAAATCCAGCCATAACTAAGGAATGTTTCTTAATAATGTATGTCTTAACAATAATTCCAATAATAGAAACAGCAGAGCCAAGAGGGCAAAAGGAAGAAATTCTTCTTGCTTTTTACTGTATTCCTGAACGCTTATTTTTGTTTTTTCCATTTGATCGATTTCTTCGTAAATTCGTTTTAGAGCTTCTTTATTTGTTGCTCTAAAATATTTTCCACCTGTCATTTGTGCGATTTGCGTCAATACATCTTCGTCAATATCAACAAGAATATTTTGATAAACGATTCTACCTGCCACCTGAACTGGATATGGAGCAGTTCCTTTAGCTCCTACTCCTACGGTGTATACACGAATGCCGTATTTTTTTGCAATTTCACCAGCGGTTAAAGGCGTTATTTCTCCGCTATTATTCACCCCATCGGTAAGCAGAATAACGACTTTCGATTTAGCTTGACTGTCTTTCAAGCGACTGACGGCATTGGCTAAACCGTGTCCGATAGCGGTTCCGTCTTCAATCATGCCGATTTTTACGTCTTTCAATAGATTCATCAAAGCGGCACGGTCGGTAGTAAGGGGGCATAGTGTATAACTCTCTCTTGCAAAAACAACTAATCCGATATTGTCGTTCGGCCGACCGGCGATAAACGACGCAGCCACTTCCTTGGCTGCCTCTAAACGGTTGGGTTTAAAATCTTCGGCCAACATGGAAGAGGAAGTATCCATTACCATCATAATGTCAATTCCCTCTGTTGTAGAATTTTCCCAATTGTCGGTAGATTGCGGACGTGCCAATGCGATAATCAAAAAGATTAAACACAACACACGAAATGCAAAAGGTAAATGTCTCAAATATACTTTATAAGAGACAGGTGCCTCGTCAAACCCTTGGGAAGCGGATATTTGAAAACTTGCTTGCGATTTGCGAAGTTTCCAGATATACCACCCAATCATAGGAATGAGTAGGAGCAGTAGCCAAAAATATAATGGGTTTGCAAAAATCATATTTTTAATATTGGAAGTTACAGGGAGTTAAATAAAGTTACAGGAAGTTAAACGAATAAAAAATATTCCTGTAACTTTATTTAACTTCCTGTAACTTCGTTTAACTTCGTTTCTTCAATAATCACTTCTTCTTTTTTCGTTTGATTTACAAACAGATAAGCATTCATCATACTTAACTCATTTTCGTCGGGCAGCGGATGATATTTGGCAAATTTCACAAAATCGGCCAACTGCAATATTTGTTTCAAATTGTCGTAAACAGAATCGGTTTCGCTTATATGTTTTATTTTCATCAAAATTTCACCTGATGTCATTTCCATGGCATGAGTTCCGAACCGTTCTTCGATGTATTTTCTTAGTGTATCTGCAATCGACGAATGGTATTGTTTATTAAGTCCTTGTTGCCATAATTTTTGGAGTTTAATCTCGTCCAACTCATTAAGTGCAATAATATGAGGAGGCAATTTGGGCACTTCGGGTTTCTTGAAAACATCCAAAATGCGTTTTCCGTGCAAGACTTCAAAGTAGTACCATACTGCTAATGCCAGAATAATTACTCCAATAATAATCCAAATGATCAAGGCATAATCCGACAAAACAAAAGGTGGGGAAACAACATTTTTAATGTCGAAAAAGTTTTTTGTTTCCGTATCTACAGGATAAGTGGAAACTTTTAATCCCAACTCGTTCGACCGAATTGTATCTACTCCATCTATTACCAGTAAAGGAGGTAAAACATAAATGGCAGAATCAAAAGATGTTATCAGATAATCTTGCTTAATTTGCAACATACTTCCTAAATCTGTCGTATCGGGTTTAGATACGGAAAGCAATTCAACTCCTTTGATTATCGTATCTTGAAGTGCCGGTAATTGTAGAAATTTACCTTTGGCCTGTACGACTTCCAAGTGAATGTTTGTTTGTTGTCCAATCAACAACTGTGTCGAATCAGGGTTAATAGACGCTTTGACTATTGTTTGTTGCGCCCGTGTTTGTAGAGAACACAAGCAGCACAATATCAAAGTTATGAAAAGAAATTTCGTTATCTTCATTGTTTTTTAACTGCGTTTATGAAATAGAGCAATTAAAGCTTTTACATAATCTTCATCTGTACGAATAGAAACAGAATCGACGTGACTTTTCTTGAAAGCATCGTTCATTTTCTGTTGGCGCATATTCCACCATTCTTTATATGCTCCGCGTACGCTGAGAGAAGAAGTATCCACCCATTTTTCGGCTCCGGTCTCCGCATCTTTGATTTTCATCAGTCCCACTTTGGGTATTTGGGTTTCCCGGTTGTCGTAAACCTGTATGGCAACCATGTCGTGTTTGCGGTTAGCGATTGTCAGTGCGTGTCTATAATCTTTTTCGTCGATATAGTCAGATATGATAAAAGCCGTGCATCTTCGTTTGATAGCGTTTGTGAGGTATTTAAGTACCTGTGCGATGTCGGTTTTCGTTTCTTCCGGTTCGAAATTGATCAATTCGCGGATGATATATAAGATGTGTTTCTTCCCCTTTTGAGGAGGAATGAATTTTTCTATCTTGTCGGAGAAAAAGATAACACCGATTTTATCGTTGTTTTGTATGGCAGAAAAAGCCAGTGTAGCAGCAATTTCCGTGATAATATCTTTTTTCATCCATTCGACAGAACCGAAATCCCGACTGCCCGAAATGTCGATCAGCAACATTACTGTTAATTCGCGTTCTTCTTCAAAAACTTTAACGTAAGGTTTTGCATGTCTCGCCGTTACGTTCCAGTCGATGTCTCTGATGTCGTCTCCGAATTGATATTCCCGCACTTCAGAAAATGCCATCCCACGGCCTTTAAAAGCAGTATGATACTCTCCTGCAAAAATATTGCGGGAAAGACCACGGGTTTTTATTTCGACTTGCCGTACTTTTTTTAGAAGTTCGCTTGTTTCCACTTTTGTTCAGTTTATTAGTTTCCTTATTTCGTCTTGAGGTTTCTCACTGTGTTCGAAATGACAAGCCGTCATTTCGAGCGTAGCGAGAAACCTTCTCATAACTTATGGAACCTCAACCTTGTTTAAAATTTCGCTGATAATTTCTTCCGATGTGAGATTGTTGGCTTCCGCCTCATAACTCAATCCGATACGATGGCGCATTACATCATGACAAACAGCGCGGATGTCTTCGGGAATAACGTATCCTCTGCGTTTGATAAATGCGTAAGCTTTTGCGGCTAATGCCAAATTGATAGATGCGCGAGGTGATGCACCGAAGGAAATCATGTTTTTTAGATTAGACAAGCCGTGATCTTGTGGAAAACGTGTAGAAAATACAATGTCAACGATGTATTTTTCTATTTTTTCATCCATATAAACCTCGCGAACGATATTGCGGGCTTCCAGTATTTCTTCTTTTTTCAATACCGGTTGGATGGCTTCTCTTTCGCCACCCATATTTTGGCGAATGATTAATTTTTCTTCTTCTTTTTTAGGATAGTTGATAACCACTTTCAACATGAAACGGTCGACTTGCGCCTCAGGTAGCGGATAAGTACCTTCCTGTTCAATCGGATTTTGAGTTGCCATCACCAAAAACGGTTGGGGCAGCTGGTATGTTTTTTCTCCGATGGTTACTTGTTTTTCCTGCATAGCCTCAAGCAAAGCGGATTGTACTTTAGCCGGAGCGCGGTTGATTTCATCTGCCAGTATAAAATTGGCAAAAATCGGACCTTGTTTCACCAGGAATTCCTCTTTTTTCTGACTGTAGATCATCGTACCGACAACGTCGGCAGGAAGTAAGTCGGGAGTAAACTGAATGCGACTGTACTTGGCATCAATCAACGATCCCAATGTCTTGATTGCTAAGGTTTTTGCCAATCCAGGAACTCCTTCCAATAGGATGTGTCCATCCGACAACAACCCGATTAACAACGACTCAACCAAGTGTTTTTGACCTACGATTACGCGGTCCATTCCCATCGTAATCATATTCACGAAAGCACTTTTGCTTTCGATTCTTTCATTTAATTCACGAATATCAACTGTTTGGCTCATATTTTTTTGTTTTCTGAAATTTCCCCACAAAAGTAGAAATGTTAAATTTCAGTTGAAAGTATTTCGGAGTTAAAAATGATTAATCCTTCCTAAATCTTTCCTAAATCTACTTTAACGAGTGAGAAATTTGTTGCAAAACAGTTCAAAACACATTCTTCCGTTGTGATACGGACATTTCCAGAATCCTGCTTTGTCGTCTTCGTGGTTTGGCTTTCCGTTACTATCAATACTCCAAAACCATTCGCCATTGTTTTTGTCGATGATGTGTTGTTGAATGTATCTCCAGCACTTTTCCGCTTTTTCGAGATATTGTTCGTTTCCTGAATTTTGCCATGCGTAGACCAATCCGACAACAGTTTCGGCTTGTACCCACCAATGGCGGTCTGTTACGAGGTGGCCTTCATGAGTTTCGTAAATTAGGCTACCGTCGGGTTGTAGGCCTTCGAGAGCGGCATCTGCAACTTTAATGGATAAGCATTTGATTTTGTCAATCAATATTTCGTCGCCTAACACTTCTGCTGCCTCAAAGAGGAGCCACGATGCCTCAATATCGTGTCCGTAGGAAATATCTGTCGATTTGCAATTCCATTTCTCATCAAAAAACAAGTTTAAATGATATGTTTGTTTGTCTAATATTTGGTTGGCAAAAATTCCGATTAGATTTCTTTGAGCACTTTTTAATTCGTCATCTTCCCATATTCGTATCAAGTTTGTGTAAGGTTCCAAAATGTGCAAGTGCGTGTTCATTGTTTTCTTTTCGTTGGCATCTTTTTTGCTTAACCGCATATCTTCAATGGGTTGCCAATCGGATGTGAATGCCTCGAAATATCCTCCGTGAACAGGGTCGTAGCAATGTTTTTCTATTAATTGGAAAAGTTTTTTGGATAATTCCAATGCCTCCGGATTGCCGGTAGCACGATAAAATTCGGAAAAACCATATAAGGCAAACCCTTGTAAATAAGTCTGTTTTTTTGTGTTTACAGGCTTTCCTTTATAATCTAATTCCCAAAAAATACCACCGTTTTTTTTATCAATAAAAAATGTGGTAAGATATTGGAAGGCTCTTTCAGCCATGAATAGATATTCCGGATTGCCCAAAAGGCGATAAGCGGAGGAGAAGGTCCATAAAATGCGGGCGTTTAAGATTCCGCCCTTATTTGCATTTTTGTGGACTATATTGTTTCCATCGATTCTCCCATAAAATCCACCGTTTTCATTATCCTGCATATTGTTAATCCAATAAGGGAGGATATTAGTGGTTAATTCGAGTTTTGTTTCGTTTTTCAAATTCATATATTTCATAATTTAGAACGCGGATGACGCAGATAACGCGGATTTACGCAGATAATAAATGTATAAATTTGCTATACATTTTTATCTATAAATAAAAAATCCGCGTAAAACCGCATTATCCGCGTCATCTGCGTTCTTTATAAAACTATTTATTTTGCCTGCGTTGTTCCAATTCTTCGGCATTTTCCTTAACTCGCTTATCGGTGAGCGGATAGAACATCATACCAAAGAATGCGATTATACAGCAAACGGCCGGCAACAAACTGATCATCATGCGTTGACCAAAAATGGTTTGTGCACTTTGTTCCAATCCCAACTTGGCGAGTTCCGGGTTGTAATTGAACATTGCTAAAACCCAACCGGTCAAAAATGCTCCGACAGCCCAACCTAGTTTTTGCGACATAGATGAAGAAGAGAAAATCAATCCGGAGGCCCTGCGATTGGTTTTTACTTCCTGATCGTCTACAATATCGGCAAACATACTCCAAAGCAAAGGCAACACATAACCTGCACAAAGAGAAATCAAAGCTTGCATTAAGAGTATCCAATGTATTTGATTAGGAATATAAAAGAATATCGCACTCAAAATACCGGCAATCCCTATGGCAATCATATAGGTGCGTTTTTTCCCGTATTTAGCTGAAATGGCCGGGGCTACGATTACCCCTACTAAGTTAGCAGCTTGTCCTGTCAGGAAATAAATTGTAGTCATATCCCAACCTGTGCCGGGCATCTCGTATAGCACTTTCACGTAATCACGGAAATAGTAGATAGCTACACCGTCGCGCACGGCATTGAACAGCAAAGCAGCCAAACCGGTTCCCACTAAAATCCACCAAGGAGCATTGTGCCAAAGATTTTTTAAATCCTGTTTAACAGAGGCTTTTTCATTTTCGGTTTCATTCACGGCTTCCACGCGCTCGCGTGTCCAAAGGAAACAGATAAAGAAAAGTATCGAGCAAATGGCACCGATAGTGGCGACACCCATTACCCAACCTATAGGAGATGTGCTGATTTTTCCGGGTACAGAAAGTGCCGTGGAATCAAAAGCGCCTGCATATTTGTTAATTAATGGTTGTAGCAACATGAAAGTGATGAAACTACCGATGAATGCGAAAGACATACGATAAGAAGATAACACATTACGTTCTTTCGGATCGGAAGACATAACGCCCAACAATGAAGCATACGGAACATTGATCATGGAATAGACAATCATCATCAACGAAAAGGTGATGTAGGCATAAACCAATTTACCGACTTCTCCGAATCCCGGCACAAAAAATGTGAAAGCACCCATTACAGCGAATGGAATGGCAAACCAGAGTAAATACGGGCGGTAACGTCCCCAACGGGTTTTAGTGCGGTCGGCAACAAGGCCTACAAATAGGTCGAAAAATGAATCCCAAAGACGTGCAATCAGGAACATCGTTCCGGCTGCTGCGGCAGTAATACCAAAGACATCGGTGTAAAAGAACAGCAAATACATACCAAAGATTTTCCAAAACATGGAAGATGCCATATCTCCAAAACCGTATCCGATTTTTTCTTTTAATTTTATTGTTTGCATAATGTTTGTGTTTTTCATGTAGAGACGTAGCACGCTACGTCTCTACAATTTGTTTATTATTTAATCATTTTCAAATTTTTCTCTACCAATTTATTAATAGCTTGTACCGATGTGAGTGAACGGAATCCATCGGCAGGCGTATTGAAACAATAATCAACCAATTGGTCGATAGTGGAAGTCGCTACGTGCATGCGTGTGTCGGATGAAGCATAATAGATGTAAACAGTTCCGTCTTCGTCGGCAATCCAACCGTTTGAAAATAACACGTTAGATACGTCGCCTATACGTTCGTCACCTTTTGGAGCCATAAAATGTCCGGCCGGTTCGGCAATAATTTTTGTCGGATCTTCCAAATCGGTCATGTATAGATAAAGTACATAGCGCAATCCTGCGGCACAACCACGCACACCGTGAGCTAAATGCAACCAACCTTTGTCGGTTTTAATAGGGTGGGGGCCTTCACCGTTTTTCACTTCTTTAATCGTATGATATTTACGGAAGTTGATGATTTTTTCTTCTTTCACAACGGCTTTTGTCATATCGTCGATCAATGCCCAACCAATACCGCCACCACTTCCGGCATCAATAAATCCATCTTGTGGACGTGTGTAAAGGGCATATTTTCCGTTCACAAATTCGGGATGAAGTACGACATTGCGTTGTTGACTTTTGGAAATCAAATCAGGCAGACGTTCCCAGTTTTTCAAATCTTTGGTGCGGACAATTCCTGCTGATGCAGTAGCGGAAGACAAATCGCCTGCAGGCGCATTCGGGTCTTTGCGTTCTGCACAAAATACACCATAAATCCAACCGTCTTCATGAGCGGTAAGACGCATATCATACACATTGGTTTCAGGATCTTTTACATCGGGTAGCGTAATAGGATAATCCCAAAAGCGGAAGTTGTCTATTCCGTTGGGACTTTCGGCTATCGCGAAGAAAGATTTCCGGTCGTCGCCTTCCACTCGCACGACCAATACATACTTGCCGTTCCATTTGATTGCTCCGGAGTTGAATGCCCCATTCATTCCGATGCGTTCCATCAGAAACGGATTGGTTTCGGGGTCGAGGTCATAACGCCAAAATACAGGAGTATGTGCCGCTGTAAGAATCGGATTTTCGTAGCGACGGTATATTCCGTTGTATTTTTTTTCTTTTGCTACGTTTGGCTTAGACAACAACACTTCGTGTCGCTCAAGCAGTTTGATGATTTGTTTTTTATAATTGTCCATAATTTTTTTGAGTATACAATACTCCTATTTGACTGTTAATATTGCTGTTTTTAAATCTTCATCTTTGGAAGAAGAACCTACCATGATTTTAAATGTTCCGGGTTCTACTATCCATTTCATTTGTTGGTCGTAGAAAGCCAATTTGTCGGGAGTAATTGTCATTTCTACAATTTTTGTTTTTCCGGGAGCCAATTTTACTCGGGCAAAATCTTTGAGTTCCTTAACGGGCCGGGTTACGGAACTAAATTCGTCGCGGATGTACAATTGTACGATTTCAGTGCCTGCCACAGTACCTGTGTTAGTTACAGGAACAGTTACTTTGATCGTTTCATTTTTACCGATTTCTTTTTTGCTCAGCGTTATATCTCCATATTTATATTTCGTATAACTCAAACCATAGCCAAACGGATAAAGCGGAGTGCTTGGCGTGAGAGCATACGGATGGAAATATTGTGATGGCTTGTGATTGTAAATCATTTGTATTTGCCCGACACTGCGAGGAATCGTAACGGCTAATTTTGCCGAAGGATTCACCTTTCCATATAAGATTTCAGCAATGGCCTGCCCTCCGGATTGTCCGGGAGCCCAAGCTTCGATCAGGGCAGGAATGTTTTCGGCTATCCATTCCACACCCAAAGGACGTCCGTTGATTAGAATAACGATGGTTGGTTTTCCTGAGGCATATACTTTTTCGATTAATTCTTGTTGTAGACCTACTAAATTGATGTCGGAACGATCGGTATCTTCTCCGTCGGTTCTTTCTGTCCAGCGAGATCTCATCATGTATTCTCCGGCAACAACAATATTCAAATCAGCGGATTTAGCTTTGTCGACAGCTTCTTTTACTTTGGCCGGATCCATATTTCGCGGATCCCAACCTTGGTCAACAAAGTCGAACTGCGTTTCGGGAGAAATCATTTTCAATCCTTTCAGTACTGTGATTACGTTTTCTTCTTGTTGTATAATCGACCAGTCTCCCAAAATATTCATATCATTGGCATTGATTCCGGTTACCATCACCTTTTTATATTTGGATGCATCCAATGGAAGTAATCCATCATTTTTCAAAAGAACGATTCCGTTACGCGCAGATTCGAGTGCTGTTTGACGATGTTTGGAGCATAAACGAACTTTCATTGTCTTCTTTTCGTCGGTAAAAGGTTGTTCAAACAAGCTTAATATGAACTTAGCACTCAATATTTTCCGCACGGATTCATCGATTCTTGATTCGGGAATCCTGCCTTCTTTTACTAATTCGCAGACATATTTGTCCCAAAGTATTCCGTGCATGTGCATATCCATTCCGGCCATGATGGATTGATAGAAAGCCTCTTTGATGTTTTCTGCCGTGAAGTGTACGTCGTGAAGATGTTCGATATCCATCCAGTCGCTGACAATAAATCCTTTGAATCCCCATTCTTTTCGGGCGATATCTTCCATCAGCCACCGGTTGCTGTGACAAGGAATACCATTCAATTCATTGTGAGCCATCATCAAGGAGTAAGAACCCGCGTCGATTCCGGTTTTGAAAGGAGGGAAGAAAACTTCGCGCAATGTTCGTTCGGAAAAATCAGCAGGTGCACTATTTGCACCATTTGTAGATTCACTCCCTGCTACGAAATGTTTCACGCAGGCAATAACATTATCTTTACCCAATTTGCCTTGGTAACCTTTTACAGAGGCAACTCCAAGCAGGCTAACCAAATAAGGATCTTCTCCGAAGGTTTCACCAACTCGTCCCCAACGAGGATCGCGAGCAATTTCCACATTCGGATTGAATGTCCAGTGCATATTCATGGAACGCATTTCGCGTGCGGTTTGATGGGCAATTGTATGTACCATGAGCGTATCGAAAGAGCAGGCGAGGTTGATATTGGTCGGATAAACCGTATTATCCGGTGCAATCGCATTGCCATGAATGGCATCGATTCCGAAAATAACAGGAATTTTCAACCGGCTTTGCAAAGCCAAAGCTTGTATTTCATTCGCCTCTTTCAATGTCGGGACGTGTAAGAAAGAACCGACTAAACCTTGTTTTGTCCATTCTGCAACATCGTTTGAAGTAACGCCCGGGTAGTAACCGCTGGCAGTATTGTTGTGTAATTCTTCTTCCGAAATGGTTTGTTCGGCAGTCCGCATGTGATCAAGTCCGACAAATTGGTTCATTTGCCCCACTTTTTCCTCAAGCGTCATGCGGCTCAATAAGTCTTCTACTCGTTTTTCGACCGGTTGAGAAGGGTCTAAATAGATTACTTTTTTCCCTTTTTGAAAACAAGATGTAAATAACATAACCATACTGAAAAGGTATACGGCACAAAGATACGCAATGTGGGATTTAAAATTTGAATTTTTCATATTCAATTTATATCTTCTTTTCGTACACCGTACATCCTAATTTAATTAATCATTATCAATCGTTTGTCGGCCACCATTTTATTAAAGTCATCCGCAGACGAATGTCCCGGATAAGGTGCATAAAAGTGGTCCGGACGGTTGATCGCATTTCTCCAAAGCAAGAAATAACTGATTTCATACTTGGATATTGTCGGCCATAGAATTCCGGTGAAAAAGTTTTCTACGGGAATTGTTTCGAATCCGGTTTCGGAAAGAGTGGGGATTTTATCCCATCTTTTTGCCAAATCTGTAACAATTATCAGATTGGTGTCTAATTCTGCCATATAAGCTTCGGGTGTACTATACAAATAGGAATCGAATCCCAACATATCGACGTATTCATTGCCGGGATAACGTTCTACATATTTTTCTTCCGAAGTAACAGAGGCAGGAGAGTAAGTCCAAATCAGGTTGTTTATCTGTTTTGTTTCTGTCAAATAATCGAAAGTCATTTTCCAAAGCTGGATATATTCTTCAGGAGTACATTGTTCGGCACCCCACCAAAACCAACTACCGGTGTGTTCGTGGAAAGGTCGGAATAAGACTGGAATAGGCTTGCCTTCTTTGTCTTTCAAATCGGAAAAGAAATCTGCTGCAATATCCAACCATGTCAAGAATTGAGCGTGATTACTTCCTCC
Source organism: Dysgonamonadaceae bacterium (assembly GCA_031253625.1). GTDB lineage: Bacteria > Bacteroidota > Bacteroidia > Bacteroidales > Azobacteroidaceae > JAIRVZ01. Next base: position 27,715 of record JAIRVZ010000013.1, on the reverse strand, counting down.
GGGCAGGATAGTTCTTACGACAGAATCTTGTTTGCAATCCCAAGCGTCGCCACCGGTAACAATATTATCGGCATGCCAGCTGAAAGTATTGATTCCTCCCATTTCGTGCACTTGTATGGCATACTTTTTCATATCGGAAAAATAAACCGAATCGAGATTGTATGGAGAGTTGCGTTCCAAAGCTCCTAATTCCCAACCGAATACCGCCGGATATCTTCCGGAAACTTCTTTAATGTCGGATTTTCCGGAAACTCCATACCAACCGATGCCGTAAGCCAAAGCATCTTGGTGTCCGAGCATGATTCCTTCTGTTAACCGTTGGCGGAGCAGTTGGTGTAATTCTTTTGTTTCTTTGGTCGCATTTTTATCTGCAAGAGGCGATTGCGTTTCTTCTTTCTTTGATGTGCAAGAAGTTGCTAAAATTAATAATGCAGCAAAAAGTAATTGTTTCATTGTATATTTTTTAGTTCTATTTAAATTAATAATTTCTGAAATCATGTATTCGTTATCCCCCTTTGGAGAGGGTAGGGGGAGGATATAAGTCATTTCACTAACTTAGCAACAGGATGAAATATATTTATTATTTTGTTTTGCTGTCAAAATCCTCCCCCCTGCCCCCTCCAAAGGGGGATAGCGCAATGCACAATTATTTTATATCCCTTAATCTTTCGTTGAATGTACGAATCAATTCGATGGTCGAATCGGTATCGAAAACAGCATTTAACCCTTGTTCTTCCTGACCGGGATCGCCCATATAATCATCGCCTTTTTTCCAGAAAATATGATCTGCTGCCGGACGAGCGAAACCGCCCCAAGCCCAAAAATTACATCCGGCTAATTGTCCTCTCTCGTTTGCAGATGTTTCTATTTGCTTGAAAATGAATTCATAATATCTATCCCGTGCTGTTGTCGGATCTTGCAGATTGTATTGATGATTATCTCGCGGGAACCCGAATTCTTCGATAACCAATGGTTTACGAACACTTTCGGCAAAAACGAGGTGTTCTTGAATGTATTCGTTTGTAAACTTAATGGCTCTTTCTACAGATTGAGGAATACTGTCCGGATTTATCCAACTCCAGTTTTTAGGCCATATATGAATGGTGAGATAATCTATATTGCTATCGGAATGGATGCTTTTGTATAACTCCATATCGTTTTCGCTACCCCAACTGCCTTCCGAACCGGTAGAAACCAATTGATTCGGAGCCAAAGATTTGATATAAGCGGCCATATCTTTCAACCATTGTTCATAAGCCGGTTTGTTTTCGTTGCTGAAAGCACGTGGTTCGTTGGCAATTTGCCACGACATAATTGCCGGATCTTCGGTGTATTTTACACCTGTATACCGGTTGGTGCGCGAAATTACATCATAAGTGTATTGCTTGAAAAGCTGCTTGCATGAATCGCATTGATGAAATTGTTTGATATATTCCATAAATACAGGCCAACCTGCAACACCTGGAATAGGAGCCTCTCCGTGACCTGTCCACTCCAAATATTGCATATATCCTCCCGACCATTCCCAACTGTTTCCCAAATAGAGAACGGCATACATTTTTCGTTTTCCCATTTCGGCCATTAAAAAATCTAATCCTTCGAAAATGGTATCGTTGTATACTCCGGGGGCTTTTACCAATGTTGGTTCTACTCTGAAAGGAGTACCGCTTTCACCGTCAGCACCGACCAAAATGCGGAGATTGTCCATGCCGTTTGCTTTCAAGAAATCGAGTTCCTTAAGCAAACGTTCGCGATTACCTCCTTCACCGGTGGAACCGAGAATGGCTCCATACCAAAAATTTGTACCAATGAAATAATACGGTTTACCGGCAATGGTAAATATTCCGTTTTCGATTTTAACGAACTCCTGTTTATCTTCTTTGGGCTTACAGGAGAATAAAATAAATGCAGAGATAATGAGAATGCAAATGTTTTTCATTTCTAAATATTTTTAATAATTCTATACATTAGGACATCGCGAGAGGGAATTGTTTTTTTTATAATTTCTTTCGTATTTCCTTCTTCTTCGTTTGTCCACAAATTTTTAAGTTGATAGGTTGTTTTATCGAAATTTGGAGATCTGCCGGAAATTTCGTCGGTGAAAGCATAATCAGTCCATAAGATTTCGATTGTTTTATCTTCTTTGGAACGATTTAAGAAACAAACAGCCCAATCGCCGTTTTTCAACGGTTTAAACCATGTTTCGACTTCGTCGTTTGCTCCATATTTAAGCGCCTGTATTCCTAATTTATCCTGATTGACGGCAATCACTTCTTTATTTTCCAAAATTGCTTTGGTTTCGGGTGCCATATTACGGATGTCATTCCCAAGAATTAAAGGAGCGCAAATCATAGCCCACATTGAAAAATGCGCCCGGTCTTCATTGGCCGGCATTCCGTTGCCGACTTCAAGCATGTCGGGATCGTTCCAATGTCCGGGACCGGCATATTTGCGAAGACTATCTTGCGTATCAAGAATAGTCAATGCACAAAGCGCATGCCATGTGCCACGGTCTTCTATACCCTCAAAGCAATTACTGATATCTCCGGTTGTACGCCACATGTGTCCCACATTTTGTGCCCATTCCCAGGGCTTGCTTGTGCCCCATTCACACATGCTGAAAAGAATCGGGCGTCCTGCTGCATGCAAGGCATCCCGCATTAAGGTATATGCTCCTATGGGGTTGATATTTTCGGTTTCGCACCAGTCATATTTCAAAAAATCGACATTCCAGCGGGCATATTGCAAGGCGTCCTGATATTCGTGACCAAAACTTCCGGGGCGACCTCCACATGTTTTCCTGCCTGCATCGGAGTAAATGCCGAACTTAAGTCCTTTGGAATGAACATAATCTGCCAATGCTTTTATACCGGAAGGGAAACGTTCAGGGTCGGCTTGGATAAAACCTAAGCTATCTCGTTTTCCGTGCCAGCAATCGTCAATAACAATGTATTCATATCCGGCATCTTTTAATCCGGTGGATACCATGGCATCTGCAATTTCACGGATAATATTTTCACTGATGTCACATGCAAATTTGTTCCAACTATTCCAACCCATAGGTGGTGTTTGCGCTAGATTCTCAAATTTTTGGCAATATAAATTGGAAGAAATCAATAAAATAAAAAAAGGGAAAAAGAGGCGTTTCATATTTTTTTGCTATGATTTATTTTAATGAAGGCATTTGATCTCTCGTAATGACAAAATCGCAATTAAAGGCATCTTCCCAGAAATCTTTTCCTGCATGCTGATGCTTAGATTCATCGGTAGCATTGAAATCATACCAAGGCATAAACCACGACCATTGTGCTCCGGCATTCCATTGGCTTGATATGGTGGCTACATTACCACATTCGGATAATGCAATTATTTTATTTGGGTATCGTTTTTTGAGGTTTTTATATTCCGTAGCCATGGCAGAGGCGGTAGTTTTATTATAAATGTCTCGTCCGATAAGGTCTACATAAGCATCTCCGGGATACCAAGCATTATCATTGGCTTCGGCAGTCCAAACCCAAATAAGGTTATTGATGCCTTTTGATTTGAAATAATCAAACATGATAATCCAAAGTTTCTTACAGGGTTCAGCACCTTTAGCTCCCCACCAAAACCAACCTCCGGAAGCTTCGTGTAAAGGACGCCAAATAACCGGAATGTTTTTGTTTTGCAAAGCTAACAAATAACCGGCGATAATATCCATATCTTCCATAATTTGCTTGTTTTCGGCTGTTCCTGCTTGAACGGCTTTTGTTATATCAAAAGTTGTTTCGTTGGTATAAAAAGCTCTTTCTGCACTTCCGCTTGATTTGGGAACATTCCAGTGCCACATGGCAGCTACCAATCCTTTGTTATTCCACCAATCTTCGACAACGGCGGTATTTCCGTAATCAATCCAGTTGGCGGGAGAGTAATAGTGATGAATGAAATCGAAACAGTTAAGGGCAGGGAATTTTCCTGTCCAACGATACACACGATCGGCTTCTTCTGTATTCCAATTGACTTTAGCCATTGCTCCCGAAATAATTTTTGTTTCGTAATTATCGAGCAAAAACAGATACACCTTTTTAGCTTGCGGCGAGGCATTGGGCATTACTAAATCTTTTGAGATTCCGGGTTCGGGTTCGGGTTCAGACGTTTCTGTAGAAAATTCAAGGGTAAAAACTTTTTGATTGAAATTATTCGAGTCATCTTTGATAGCTCCGATGCCTATGGTAAAGATATAGTTTGTTTCGGCCTTTAATCCGGAATTGACTATTGTCAGAATTTTTTCAGCCGCAGAAACATTAGCTACCGGACTACCGTTTCTTGTGATTTTATTTTTGTCTGCAATCTGAATATTCTTATTGAAAGTAAAAGTTGTTTGTGGTGTTGTCAGACTCACTACCTCGTTCTGTGTAGGAGTTGTTGATAATAACACGAATTCGCTATTGTTGTTACCATTGCCGTTGTCTTCTTCTCCAGGAGATGAACACGCAGCAAAGAATATACCTGTACAAATACAAATAAATAATTTTATATTTTTCATAACCATAATGCTGTTTAATGTTATTTTCTCAATTCTTCTCTTCGATAATTAATTTTCTTCAACTACTAATTCTTCTTGAACTAAATTTTCGTTGTTTTCAAACCAAGGTTCGTTTCTTAATTCTTTTCTAGCGATTTGTCCCCATTCTTTTAAGTCATCTTCCGTCCAGCCATAAGCAGGTGAAGAAGTGTTTTTAATCATTGAACAGGTTTCGTCTTTGTCGGCAATCGACCAAGCTACCCAACTGATTTGGTTATCAGCCATCCATTTTAGCCAAGCTTGCCATTCTACCTTGTCTATCGGACCATCACCGGAAGCTTCCATTCCGGCACACTCGGAAACAAATAGCGGTAATCCTTTTTGCAGTGCTACATTGGCTCTGTCGCGCAAATCTTGTTTATGAGTGGCGGCATAAAAATGCAGCGTGTACATTAAATTGTTATGTCCTGTGATAGGGTCTTCGGCAGCAATGTCGACATCTTGATCCCAATGAGGAGAACCTACCAATATGATATTTTTCTTGTCGATTTCACGAATGGTTTTAATTACTTCTTCGGAATATGATTTCACTTCCTCCCAACTGTCTCTTACCGGCTCGTTGAATATTTCGTAAATAATATTTGGATGGTCTTTGTATTTTTCTGCCACTTGTTTAAAGAAATCTTTTGCTTCTTCAAGATATATATGGTGAGAGTGCCAGTCTACAATTACATAGATGTCATTTTCGATAGCAGCATCGACTACTGTAAATAAATATTTCATAGCCTCCTCAGGATTGTCTGTATAAGCATCTTCTGGTCCTACACCGATAGCAGCACGAACAATATTACATTTCCAATCTTCTGTCAGCCAAGTCACTGTATTTTCGTTATAAAAACGTGGCCACCAATTGTGCCATCCGAAACTAACTCCGCGAAGTGTCACTTTTTCACCATGTTGATCAACAAGAGAAGTCCCTTTTACTGAAAGAAAACCGTGTAGACTGACATCTCCTTGAGGTGTTTCCTTTTTTGAACAGGCATACGAGAAACTGAGACTTAAACATAAAGTCAGCAGTAATGTGTTTTTCAATAATCGACTCATAATTTTAAATTATAATTACATAAAACTCCGAAGATATAAAATTACACAAATTTATAATTTTGTTAACGATTGTTTAAAAAATGACTATTCTATTACTTTCATATTTGTAACATGTTTTTTGTTTTTGAAACAAATAATTATTAGTTTTGTAACACGTTTATTTTTGAAATATAAAATTTGTGACATGAAACACCTCAGATTTCTTCTATTGAGCTTTTTTATACTTCTCGTTTTTCCTTTGAGATCGGAAAAAGCTAAAATATTTACCCCAAATGAAGGGCTTTCCAACAGTCATATCAGTCAAATTTATCAGGATTCTTATGGATATATTTGGATTGCTACCGAAAACGGGTTGAATAAGTTTAATGGATATGATTTTACGGCCTATTCGGAACATCCTTTTGATTCAACTTCTCTACAGGGTAATTTTGTGTATCAGGTGTATGAAGATAGTCGGGGAATATTTTGGGTGTGCACGATGAACGGGCTATCGCAATTCGATAGAAAAAAAAACAGTTTTCATCCTTTTAGGATTAAGGGAACGGAAAATTTCACATTGCGTGTTAATTGGATCTTAGAAGACAGGAAAGGAAATATGTGGGTGTCGTATTTAGACAATGGTGTTGTTTGTTTGGATGCTAAAACAATGAAACCTGTTTTTTACAATAAAAACAACAGCGGAATAGGAGACAATTCGATTAGCTGCGCTTTTGAAGACCGGTTCGGAAACCTTTGGTTTGGAACGGAAGACAATGGAATTTATGTGTATAATCCGGATAATTATACAACAAAATATTATTGCCATAACCCTTTAGACGCTAAAAGCTTGAGTAGCAACAAAGTATTTTCTATTTGTGAGGATGCTCACGGAAATATAGTTGCAGGAACATTGGGTGGAGGAATTAACATTTTTGACAGCTCTTCCGGTTCTTTTCAACGTGTAAAAACCGGAGATTCTTCGGTTACAAATCTTATTTACTCTTTGTGTCTTGATCGTTCCGGTAATATTTGGGTTGGAACCGATGGCGCCGGAATTGTTCGTTATGATGTTTCTGGGAAAAAGCTCCCTTATTTGGATGAAGTTTCTGATATTTGTGATTTGGAGCGGGCTAAAATTCATAATATTTTTGAGGATAAACAAGGAAATATTTGGGTTGCTTTGTATCAAAAAGGTATATTGTTAATACCTGTGTCCGGAAGAAATTTTCAGAATTACGGATTTAATTCTTTTGATAAATCTAAAAGTATTGGAACTCATTGTGTTATCTCCATCATCGAGGATAGCGAAGGAGATGTTTGGATTGGAACGGATAGCGATGGGCTCTACCGTATTAATGCTTCCGATAAAAGTATCGAACATATAACCACATCCGGAATAGCAGGAAATGTGATAACAGGACTGTTTGAAGACAAAGATAAAAATATATGGATTGGAACGTATGTCGACGGTTTTTTCCGGTACAACCGTAAAGCCCGTCGTTTTGATACTCATCATCGAAAAACAGAAAACGAAACAGGACTGAGTTATAATCATGTGGTTGCGTTTGTTCAGGATAAAGATGGAATCTTGTGGATTGGAACCGATGGCGGAGGACTCAATCGTTTTAATATCGACACGGGGCAATTCAAGCGATATCAGTTCGATGATTCCCGGAATAAAAGTGAAAGCCAATTGTCAAGCAACTGGTTGTATCACCTTATGATTGATAGCAAAGAAACAATTTGGATTGGAACTTCTAATGGCGTAAACCGGTTTGACCCACAAACCGAGCAATTTACCAATTATCCGTTAACCGGAAAGTCGAAAGGTAATTATGTTTATGCTTTATACGAAGATTACCGGGGAAATATTTGGGCTGGGGGATTTTCAAGTCTACATTGCATAGACAAAAAAACGGGAGAAGTAACACGATTCACCACTTTAGATGGTATTCCTGATGATATGATAACCGGAATAGAGGGCGACAAAGATAATAATTTATGGATTAGTACCGGACATGGTCTTTGTAGGTTTAATCTCGAAACGAAAAAGTGTATCAATTTTTATGCCGACGATGGTATTCAAAGTAATGAATTTCGTAAGGGAAGTCATTTTAAAGGTAAAAATGATAAAATGTATTTTGGAGGAATCAACGGTATGACAACTTTTTCTCCGGCAGATATTTTTTATAAGAATTCATTGTTGAAATTGGTCTTTACAGATTTTCTTATTTATAATGAGTCGGTTAAAAAAGGTAGATCGGATATCATCACGACTTCTTTAGATGAAACAAATAGCATCCGGTTGAAATACAATCAACGGAGTTTTACTTTTATGTTTGCCGCCTTGGAGTATGGAATGCCACAACGGGTTATGTATTATACCCAAATGGAAAATTTTGATAGACATTGGCGGCAGGTAAATTCTCCCGGAAGAAGTGTTACTTATACCAATTTAAGTCCCGGAACTTATACTTTCAAAGTTAGAGCCACCATAGATGGAGAACATTTTTTGGAGAAAGAAATGGATGTAATTATTCAGCCTCCATTTCATCTAACCACTTGGGCGAAAATTATTTATGTGTTATTGTTCGTGGCTTTAGCTTATGGAGTTTTTGTGTATTTTTCTAATGTGTTGAAACACAAGAAAGAATTAATGGATAAAGATCAGCAAAAGCAAATATCCGAAAGTAAGCTTCAATTTTTCACCGATATTTCGCACGAAATCCGGACTCCTTTGACTTTAATTATTGCTCCGTTGGAAAAGTTAATCAATAGCTCTTCCGATAATCTTTTGCAGTCGACTTACGGCATAATGTATCAAAATGCAGTTCGTATTCTTCGTTTGATTAATCAATTAATGGATTTGCGTGTTGTCGAAAAAGGCAAGTTGAAATTGAGAGTGGAAAAAGTTGATGTCATCGATTTTATCAGAAAAATTATGGATTCATTTACTGGATTGGCGTCATCTCAACAAATTGATTTTAAGCTTATTGCAGAAGATAGTTTGCCGGAAGTGCTGATAGATAAAGATTGTTTGGATAAAATAGTTTTCAATTTATTATCCAATGCTTTTAAGTTTACGCTTAAAGGAGGTGCGATTACTGTTGGCATCCAAACGAAAAATCATGAGTTTTTGGAAATTTCGGTCGAAGATACAGGTGTGGGTATTCCCAAAGAACAACAAGAACAAACTTTTGAACGTTTTTATCAAGTCAAGGATAGAAAATATAGTACCAAATTCGGTACGGGAATCGGATTACATCTTTCTCAAATGATGGTAGATCTGCATCATGGTTCTATCCAATTGGAGAGCGAACCGGATAAAGGAAGTAAATTTACAGTTCAACTACCTTTGAATGAAGAGGTTTATTCTGCCGAAGAATTTGGGTCGATAAGTAATAATGCTCCCGTAACCATGTTTCAGCCATCTGTTCCCATTCTTATCAATGAAGAAACAGAAAAGACAAAGGTCAGGGCAAAAACAAATATATCTTTGCTGGTAGTGGAAGATGATGAAGATATTTTGAACTATATTGATTCGGAGTTATCGCCTTATTATCGTATTTATAGAGCTAATAATGGAAAAGAAGGATTGGCACAAGCACTGAAACTTCTTCCGGATGTAGTTGTGAGCGATATTGTGATGCCTGAAATGGATGGATTATCTTTATGTAAAATGCTGAAAAGCAACGAGAAAACATGTCATATTCCGGTTATTTTACTAACGGCCAAAACAAGTGTCGAACAACGCATTGAAGGATTGGAATTAGGAGCAGACTCTTATATTCCCAAACCATTTAGTATTAAACACTTGCAAACTAGAATCGAAAAATTAGCTCTTCTAAGAGATACTTTAAAACAAAAATATTCGGGAGAAATGGAAATCAAAGACGACGATTTGAAAGTGGTTTCTTCCGATGAAAAGCTCTTGGCCAAATTTAATGATAAGTTGAAAGAGCATATCAATGATCCTGACTTGAGTGTGGATTCAATTAGCAAAGAACTGGGTATAAGTAGAGTACATCTAAATCGTAAGTTAAAAGCCATAACAAACGAATCTCCGGGAAATTATATTCGCAATTATCGTTTGAAACACGCGGCATGGCTTTTGACCAATAAAAAAATGAATATTGCAGAAGTCGCTTATGCTGTCGGCTTTTCATCTCATGCATATTTTAGTAATATTTTTAAGGAACATTACGGAATGTCACCGACTGAATATGTGGAAACTAATGTAAAACAATAATAATTTATTATGCAACAAAATCATCCCCTTCATCTTTTTGAATATTGTCCTCGTTGTGGTTCTTCTCAATTCAGAATCAATAATTTTAAGTCGAAAAAATGCGATGATTGCGAATTTGTTTATTATTTCAATATTGCATCAGCAACAGCAGCATTCATAACAGATAAAGCAGGAAGATTATTGGTTGCCAAAAGAGCTAACGAACCGGCTAAAGGAACCTTTGATTTGCCGGGTGGCTTTGTCGACCCCAATGAAACGGTTGAAGAATGTATCAAGAGAGAAGTTAAAGAAGAAACAGGTTTAACGATAGAAAATCTCACTTATTGTTTTTCAATTCCCAATATATACACCTATTCCGGATTTGAAGTTCATACTCTTGATATGTTTTTTGAGGTGAAAGTAAATGAAACTTCTGTGGTTGAGGCTGCAGATGATGTTTCTGAACTTATCTGGATGAAACCAAATGGCATCGATCCGGAACAATTCGGATTAAGTTCCATTAAACAAGCTGTAAGAAAATGGCTAAATTTGGATTAGATTCCTCACTGCGTTCGAAATGACAAGCCGTCTTTGGCTAATGCCGAACGTTGTTTCGAGCGTAGCGAGAAACCTCCCCCTGCCCCCTCCAAAGGGGGATAGCGCGTCATTCCGAACGCAGTGAAGAATCTAACTTTAACTATACGACATTGAATAATAAATGATTATGACCATGAATAAAAAATACCGGGCATACAACCTGTCGAATTACGAAACGATTCCGCAAATATCACAATTGAGTCCTGAAGACAAAGAGGCTATAGAAGTTGTGGGTAGAGTTCTGCCTTTCAAAACAAACAATTATGTAACAGATGAATTGATTGATTGGAACAATATTCCTGATGACCCTATTTTTACGTTAAATTTTCCGCGCAGAGAAATGTTGTTGAAAAGACAATACAATGAGGTATTGCGCTTGATGCAGTCCGGTTCTTCCGAAGAACTTCTGAAAGAGAAAATCAATCAAATCCGGTTGGAACTAAACCCTAATCCTGCCGGACAAGAACATAACGTGCCGACTTTAGGAGATCAAAAACTGCATGGCATACAACATAAATATCGCGAAACAGTACTTTTCTTTCCTGCGCAAGGACAAACTTGTCATGCTTATTGCACTTTTTGTTTCAGATGGCCTCAGTTTTCCGGAATGAATAATTTGAAGTTCTCTATGCGGGAGGCTGATCTTTTTTTCAAATACCTCAGAACAAAACCCAAAGTTATGGATGTCTTATTTACAGGAGGCGATCCGTTAGTCATGTCTACTCAAGTTTTGATTGCTTACATTGAACCTTTATTGGAAAAAGAATTTAATCATATCCGAACGATTCGTTTGGGTACTAAATCATTGGCGTATTGGCCTTACCGTTTCCTCACGGATAAAGACTCCGGAGAATTGCTGGCGTTTTTTGAAAAAGTAGTAAAATCGGGAAAGAATCTGACTATACAGGCTCATTTTAATCATCCGATCGAGCTGTCGACAGAAGCTGTAAAATCAGCGATTGCCAAAATCAGAGGTACGGGTGCACAAATTCGCACACAATCTCCTTTGCTCAAAAAAATCAACGACCATCCTGATATTTGGGCGGAAATGTGGCGTAAACAGGTTGATTTGAATTGTATACCTTATTATATGTTTGTCGCAAGAGATACGGGTTCCAAATCTTTTTTCGAATTACCATTGGAGCGATGTTGGCAAATCTACAGAAAAGCTTATTCAAAAGTGAGCGGAACTTGTCGAACAGTCAGAGGACCAAGCATGAGTGCATATCCCGGAAAAATTCAAATTTTGGGCGTTGCCGAAATCAATGCAGAAAAGCATTTCGTAATGAGATTTTTACAGGGAAGAAATCCCGATTGGGTAGGAATTCCGTTTTTCGCTCAATATGATCCGCAAGCAACTTGGTTCGATCAACTCAAACCTTCGTTCGGAGAAGAAAAGTTTTTCTTCGAAAATGATGACCAAGGATATAAATATTTGAATAAATGTAATGCAAATTTTGATTATGAGTAATTTTTTTTTGAACTTTTTTCTCAGTTAATTGTTGTAATTATAGACGATAAATAAAAACTATAATATGAACAACAATTTGAAAGATGCGATCATGAATCGCAGATCTATTTATTCCCTTAGTAGTAAATCTCTTATATCCGACGAAGAGATAGTTGAAATTGTCAACATCGCCATTAAGCATGTTCCCTCTGCATTTAATTGTCAATCGGCGCGAGCGGTAGTATTATTTGGAGAGAATCATGCAAAACTATGGGATATTGTTAAAAAAACACTGCGTAAATTTACTCCGGAAGAACAATTTCCTGCAACGAAGAAAAAAATCGAAGAATCTTTTGCTTCCGGTTATGGAACAATCCTATTCTTTGAAGATCAAAGTATCATCAAAAACTTGGAAACTTCATTTCCTTTGTATGCAGATAATTTTGGGGGATGGTCTTTGCAGTCGTCGGGAATGCATCAGTTTGCAGTTTGGATGATGTTGGAAAATGCCGGACTTGGCGCATCTTTGCAACATTATAATCCTCTTATTGATGATGAAGTGCGGAAAACATGGAAAATTGATCCTAATTGGAAATTAATTTCAGAAATGCCGTTTGGACTACCTACAGCCGAACCGGGAGAAAAACAGTTCCAACCTTTGGAAAACAGAGTGAAAATATTTTTCTGATTCTTGATAATTAGCTTATATTTGCTCTATGAAATATGAGCTAATTACTATACTGGGGCCGACTGCATCAGGAAAAACGCCTTTTGCAGCAGCTTTAGCCGCTCGACTCGACACTGAAATAATCAGTGCAGATTCGCGTCAGATTTATAAAGGAATGACTATCGGCACCGGAAAAGATTTGGAAGATTATGTTGTCGACGGCAAAACGATTCCATATCATTTAATTGATATTTGCGAACCGGGCTACAAGTATAACGTTTTTGAATATCAGCACGATTTTTTCAAAGCATTCAAAGAAATCCAAGAGAAGGGAAAACTCCCGATTCTTTGCGGAGGTACCGGTTTATATATCGAGTCTATCTTGAAAGGCTACCGTTTGTTAGATGTTCCTCAAAATCCCGAATTACGAGAGCGATTAAAAGATAAAATGCTTTCGGAATTGGAAACCATGCTTGGCTCGTACAAAAAACTACACAACAAAACGGATTTAGATACTGCGCAAAGAGCTATTCGCGCCATCGAAATCGAAGAATATTACCTCACACAATCTCCCGAAGTAAACGATTATGACCCGGTAAACAGCTTGATTATAGGAGTTTCCATCGACAGAGAATTGAGAAGAAAAAAAATCACTTCCCGCCTAAAAAAACGATTGGAAGAAGGAATGGTCGAGGAAATTCGACAACTGCTCGATTCCGGCATTTCTCCTGAAGATTTGATATATTACGGTTTGGAATATAAATTCCTGACTCAATATGTTACCGGGCAGTTATCCTATCAAGGAATGTTTGAACAATTGGAAATCGCTATCCATCAATTTGCCAAACGACAAATGACTTGGTTTCGAGGAATGGAGCGACGAGGCTTTCAAATTCACTGGATTGATGCGCAGCTGCCAATGGAAGAAAAAGTTGAACATGCAATTAAATTATCAAAAGAAAAATGAGAAAAGTTATTTCACTAATTATTATCGCTGTTTTTACGCTTATTGCGTTCACAGTCAACGCACAAACTATCGAGTTTAATCACAAAACAGGAAAATATATTGAAATTGATGGTGCAAATATATACTACGAAGAGATAGAAAATGTAGGAAAACCGACTTTACTCTTGTTGCACGGTGGTTTTGGAAATATTGAAGAATTTAATTCCATATTGCCAATGTTTACCGACGATTACCATATTATTGGTATTGATAGTCGAGGGCACGGAAAATCTACTTTGGGAACAAATAAGCTAACATACAGGCGATTACAACTTGATGTTGAAGCTATCGTAAATCATTTGCAGTTGAAAAATATTGACATTATTGGTTATAGTGATGGCGGTGTTATCGCTTACCGGCTTGCTGCAGCCAACAGAATTCCGATACGAAAAATTGTTACTATTGGTGGAACTTGGAGTTTATCTGATGCCGAACTTATAGAAAAATTAATGGCAGTTGCAACTCCAGAAGATAACAGAAATTATTTTAAGAAAAGTTTCGATTTTCATCAACAACACAATCCGTTATCCGATTTCGACAAATTTGCAAAATGCGTAATTGAGATGTGGACTGACAAAACTGAAGACGGATATCCACATACAAGTGTTGAGAATATTACTGTCCCAATGCTAATTATTCGTGGCAACGATGACTATATGTTTCCTCTCGAAAGTGCTGTTGAGCTTACAACGAAAGTAAAAGATGCTTTACTTTTCAATATCCCGTTTGCACCTCACGGAGCATTTAAAAAATATCCACAATTTTTTGAAGCAGTAACGAAAGAGTTTCTGAAGGACTAAATAAATCACAAAAAATAATGGTTGAAAAATTTGTATAATCACCAAAAGGTGATTATTTTTGTATCGTTGAATATTAATCAATAAAGCTATGAATGAAGACCTGACACAACTGCTAAAAGATGTAACTGTAAGAAAGATGCAAATAAAAAGTGCATTAGAGCAATTTCGTAGAATGCAAGAAAATACAGGAAGAATCTATAGAAAAGAAATTGATTTTCTCCTTGACCGATTGAATGCCCTTAATGATTACGAAAAAGAATTAAATAAATTGAAGTAATTAACAAGTCTTCAAAAAGAGACATTAAAACAATAAAATCATGAAATTGTCGGAAGAATTAAAAAAAATAGACCAATATATTGGAATTGATACGGATAAATTTAATGAATATTATGTATATCTTGTTGCAAAATATCCGTCGGAGAAAACTCAAATTGACGATTACATAGAATCATCTCTCCTAAGTCTCACAACGGAAATAGGAAAAGTCGTTGATGAAATAGGGATAAAAGTACAATTGATGAAAGTTTCGGAAATCTTGTCTATGTCGTACATCGCCAAAAATTATTTTCATCGAACAAGGCAATGGTTATATAAGAAAGTAAATGGAAACTTGGTAAACGGGAAACCCGCAAAGTTTACAGATAGTGAAATAAAAACATTAAATTTTGCTATTCAGGATATTAGCAAACAATTAGGGTCTTTAAATATTTCGTTGTAATTAGGAATTGAAAGAAACACTGGAATTTATAAAAACGCATCGTTTTGATGATGTCAGGAAATTGGCTTTTGCCTCTCATCCTGCGGGTATTGATTTGCCCTTTGCTTTATCTCAAATATCCGGACGGCAAGCCATAAAAAACAAAATTCCCTCGTGGTATGAAAATGACCACATTATTTATCCCAAACATCTTTCGTTGGAACAATGCTCTTCCGAGGCAACTGCAAAATACAAAGCTTCGTTGGTTAAAGGTGAGTCGTTGGTCGATTTAACCGGTGGATTTGGTGTTGATTGTGCTTTTATGTCTCAACAATTCAAAACGGCAACATACATAGAGCGTTCGGAAGACCTCTGCAAAATAGCTGAAAGTAATTTCAACGAGCTTGGATTAAATCACACCCAAGTGGTTTGCGGACAGGCAGTTGATCATCTCGAAAAAATATCCGAAGTAGATTGTGTTTTTTTGGATCCTGCCCGCAGGGATGGAGTAGGGGATAAGGTTGTTGCGATACAGGATTGCGAACCGAATATTATTGAATTAAAAGAGCAATTATTGAACAAAGCTAAAACTGTGATGATAAAGTTATCTCCGATGTTGGATATTTCTTTGGCGTTGCAATCTTTACCCGAAACTGTTGCAATTCATGTCGTTAGTGTTGCCGGAGAGTGTAAGGAGTTGGTATTTGTTTTGAGGAGGTTTCTCGCTGCGCTTGAAATGACAGCTGCGTTCAGAATTCTCGAAGAGAATCGGCCTGTGCCAATGACACCTTCCCCTACCCCCTCCAAAGGGAGACAGCGTCATTCCGAACGTAGTGAGGAATCTCCCGAAATAATCTGCATCAATATTCTAAAAAACAGCACTGTACAAGAATTTTCCTTTCTGAAATCAAAAGAACAACAATGTAATATTAATTATGCCTCAAAACTCCGGAAATTCATTTACGAACCGAATGCCTCTATTTTGAAAGCCGGAGCATATAAATCTATTGCCCATAAATTTAATTTGGAAAAACTCCATCCGGATAGTCATTTATATACATCAGATCAATTGGTAGAAAATTTCCCCGGAAGGGTATTCAAGTTTGTTTCTTCATTTTCATTCAACAAAAAAGAAATCAAAGAAAATCTTAAAAATGTGGAACAGGCCAATATAAGCATTCGTAATTTCCCCGGATCGGTCGATGAGTTGAGGAAAAAATTAAAACTGAAAGACGGAGGAGATATTTATTTATTCGCAACCACTTTGTATGATGGAAGAAAAGTTATTCTGAAAGTTGAATCGAATCGCCTGTGATTTTGATTTTGCCTTCGTCTGCTAAAAACCTAACCACTTGAATAATTTTCTCTTGCGAAAAATCGGGCAACATATTGATTAATTGAGATATTTGTAAACCAGATTCACACAATTTTTCAAAGATTTCTTCCGATATTTTATTGAAAGTGTAATTGTTCAACCCATCTTTTCTTTTGCTTAGACAAACATCACAATGCCCGCAATCTTGTGATTTTTTTTCTCCGAAATATTGGAGCAAAAGTTTACTTCGGCAAACTTCTTTTCTTTTGCAATATTCCAAAGTCTTTTTTATGCGGCCGGAAATCCTGTTTTTTCGTTCTTCGTAAACCGATTGAGGAATGGAAATATATTTCAAATCTTCCCGATTTTGAAGATATGTGATAGTTGGCGTTTTTTTTGCCGGAATATAATGTATAATTTGCTGTTGTGATAATACTTTTAATATATCGTAAACCTGAGGAGAAGTCAGTCCCGTTCGATTAGATAATAGTTCTTCGTTTATATAAACATAGTCGGCAAAAAGTCCGGTATAAGAGCGCAGAATAACTTTCAGCAAATTTTCCGAGTTTTTATCTTGATTAGAATATTTATACAAATCGTCGCGATTGACGGTGAAAATCAAACGTGATTGTTTTTCCGTTTCTTCCGTGTATTCGATATAACCGGAAAGTTCCAATAATTTAAGCGCATGATGAGCCTGTGTAAAACTGTACTTGAAAATGGTACAAAATTCTTCTAAATTAAAATTGCGCGTATGCTGAAATCCCGAATTAACCGCAATTTGAAAATAGCAGGCTAATTTTTCGTATAAATCTTTGATGTAATCTCTTTCCGGAAATTCGTCTTTGACTCTTTTGGTCGATTGTTTTTCGTCGTTTGTCGAATATAAAACAACAGCGTATGCTTTTTGTTCGTCGCGTCCGGCACGCCCCGCCTCCTGAAAATACTCTTCCAATGAGCCGGGTATTTCGTAGTGAATCACGATGCGCACATCAGGCTTGTCGATACCCATTCCGAAGGCATTCGTACAAACCATAACACGACATTCGCCCGTCTTCCACTTATTTTGCTTGATTGTTTTTAGATCGGGATTTATGCCTGCGTGATAGAAGTCGGCACTGAATCCTTGCCTTTGTAATTCGAGTGCTATTTCCTGTGTCTTCTTCCTGCTCCGGACATAAATAATTCCCGTGCCTTCGATTTTACTCAGTATATTGATGATTTCAAACAGTTTATCTTCTGTTTCTCGAACGATGTAAGCAATATTTTTTCGTTCAAAACTTTTGCAGAAAGCATTTTTTGTTTTGAAAAGCAATTTTTCCTGAATATCATTTACCACTTCTTCCGTGGCGGTTGCAGTTAGTGCCAGTACCGGAACTTCGGGTAAATGCCTGCGGATTTCTGCAATTTTCAGGTAAGAAGGACGGAAATCATAACCCCATTGCGAGATACAGTGCGATTCGTCGACAACCAGTAAACAAACATTCATGTATTGCAATTTGGTCAGGAAAAGTTCTGTGACTAAACGTTCGGGTGAAATATAAAGGAATTTGTAATTTCCGAAAACGCAATTTTCAAGGTTAATGATTATTTCTTCGCGACTCATTCCCGAATATACAGCAGTAGCTTTAATTCCTCTTTGTTTAAGGTTATCAACTTGGTCTTTCATCAATGCAATCAGTGGAGTAACCACTATGCAAACGCCTTCCATTTGCATGGTTGGCACTTGAAATGTAAGCGATTTTCCTCCACCGGTAGGCATTAAACCCAATGTGTCCTTGCCCTCTGCAACAGAGGTTATTATTTCCTCTTGCAAAGAACGGAAAGAATCATATCCCCAGTATGTTTTGAGTGTTTCGAGAAAGCTCATATAATGATTAGTGATTAATGATTAGTGATTAATCATTAATCACTAATCATTGATCATTAATTTGTTCGGATGTCCTTGATTGTTAATTGAATGGTCGTATTGCCGTTGTAAGTATTTTCTTCTAAAGTATAGCAAATATCGAAGGGTTTCATTGATTTAATGTGATCGCTGAAACGTGACATGCCGAATGCAATGCCTTGCATGATTTGTTCCGAAGAATCGTCGATCATTTCCAATTTGATATGTTCCAATT
The DNA here is from genome assembly GCA_031253625.1 of Dysgonamonadaceae bacterium. Lineage (GTDB taxonomy): Bacteria > Bacteroidota > Bacteroidia > Bacteroidales > Azobacteroidaceae > JAIRVZ01. The sequence continues at coordinate 9,244 of JAIRVZ010000013.1, read as the reverse complement.
CTCTGCCGACTAATTTGCTTGTCCCAAAATCTTTTACGTTGAAAGAACAAAAAATGGGTTTTTGATTTTCAGGACCAAAAGGATTCATTTTCTTCAAGTCGGAAATTAGTCTTGGACTTATTTCTTTGAAATTCAGGCTGACATCTATATCTAATGTTTGAGTCATCTGTTCCTCAATCATATTTTCATCGGCAAAAGATTCCAGTAGATTGATAAACTCGTCTAACCGTTCTTCTTTTAATGTTAATCCGGCAGCGAAAGTATGTCCTCCGAAATTTTCAAGAATATCTTTGTTGGTTTCGATGGCCTTGTAAATATCAAATCCTGTGACCGAACGGGCTGAACCGGAAATAAATCCATTGGAAGAACGTGTTAAAACGATGGCCGGTTTATAATATTTTTCTGTGAGTCGCGATGCCACGATTCCGATTACGCCTTTATGCCATTCGGGATTAAAAACAACGATAATTTTACGGTCTAAAATTTCGGGGTTGTTTTCTAATAGCAAATTAGCCTCGTCTGTAGTCTTTTTATCGAGTTCTCGCCTGTCTTCGTTATATTGATTGATGTTTTCGCTTTTTTCTTTGGCATCATCTTCTTCTTTCGAAAGCAAAAGATCTACAGAATCTTTACCGTTCATCATTCGTCCGGAGGCATTGATTCTTGGCCCTATCTTAAAAACAATGTCGCTCATTGTTATTTCTTTTCCCGACAAACCGCAAACATTGATAATCCCTTTCATTCCGTTACTGGGGCTGAGATTCAATTGTCGCAGTCCGTGTGCAGCCATAATCCGGTTTTCTCCTGTCAGGGGAACAATATCGGCAGCAATACTTACCACAACCAAATCCAATAAACTTCTTAGCTTGGAAAATTCGATGGCGTTGCTCATTGCAAAAGCTTGCATAAATTTGAATCCTACTCCGCAGCCGGAAAGATCGGCATAAGGATAAGTACAATCAGAGCGTTTTGGGTCGAGAATAGCCACAGCATCAGGCAATTCGTCACCCGGCATGTGGTGGTCGCATACAATGAAATCGATTCCTAATGTTTTGGCATAAGCGATTTTCTCAACCGCTTTGATTCCACAATCAAGAGAAATAATAAGTGAAACGCCTGTTTCAGCGGCATAATCAATCCCTTTATTGGAAATTCCATACCCTTCGTCGTATCGATCAGGAATGTAGTAGTCTAAATTCGATTTCCACGAATTTTGTTCTAAAAACTTGTAAACAAGTGAAACGGCAGTTGTGCCATCCACATCGTAATCTCCGTAAATCAGAATTTTTTCCTTGTTTCCCAGTGCCTTTTCCAACCGATTCACAGCTTTATCCATGTCTTTCATCAGAAAGGGATTATGTAAATCTCGAAGGCTGGGATTTAAGAACTTGTGAGCGTCTTCTACAGTTGTAATCCCCCTTTGTGTCAACAATAGACACAACGCGGGACTGAATCCTAAAGCTTCCGCCAGTTCGTCTCGTTTAAGTATCTGTTCTTGTGTTGGAGATTGATAATTCCATTGTTTAATCATTATATGTTTGTTTTTTCTTTTTTGTCGCTCTCAAGTTCCCAAAGTTATCCGGGAGAAGTTCTTACTTTAAGATGTATATAAATGAATACAAGCAAGATGCAAAGAAAACATCTCGAATTTTAAAGTAAAAGCTTGTAAAGTTAGAAAAAAATAGCCACAAACTTCGTAAATCAACACTAAAAAAAGTGAAATTTACAAAATTTAGGTTTCTCACTTCGTTCGAAATGACAAGCAAGTACTTACAAATTGCAAGAGGGATAAAATCGGTGGCAAAGCCGTCGATTTTATCCCTCTGCTCTCATAATGCGAAACGTCATTCCGAACGTAGTGAGGAATCTAATCCTATATTATTAGAATTCTGCGTTATTTGGAGTTCTTGGGAATGGAATCACATCTCTGATATTCGACATTCCGGTAATGAACAGAATCAAGCGTTCGAAACCTAAACCGAAACCGGAGTGCGGAGCCGTGCCGAATTTACGGGTTTCGAGATACCACCACAATGTTTCTGTTTTCATGTCAAGTTCATTTACGCGATTCATCAGTTTTTCGTAATTTTCTTCACGTTGTGAACCTCCGATGATTTCTCCGATTTTCGGGAAAAGAACATCCATTGCACGAACCGTTTTATTGTCGTTGTTTTGTTTCATGTAGAACGACTTGATTTCTTTCGGATAATCCGTTAAGATTACCGGACATTTGAAATGTTCTTCAACTAAATAACGTTCATGTTCCGATTGCAAATCTGCTCCCCAAAATACAGGATATTCAAATTTTTTGCTGCTAGCTTCTAATATCTTAACACCTTCGGTATAAGTCAGGCGGACAAATTTGTTGCTTACGACGAAATTCAAACGGTCGACCAACTCTTTGTCATACATATTGCAAAGGAAATCAATATCGTCTTTGCAATGTTCCAAAGCATATTTAATAAGATATTGGAGGAATTCTTCTGCCAAATCCATGTTTTCTTTGATTTCGTAGAATGCCATTTCCGGTTCAATCATCCAAAATTCGGCCAAGTGGCGCGGAGTATTGGAGTTTTCTGCACGGAATGTGGGGCCAAAAGTGTAAATTTCTCCCAAAGCCATCGCGCCTAATTCTCCTTCCAATTGTCCGGAGACAGTCAGGTTGGTCATTTTGCCGAAGAAGTCTTCTTTGTAATCAATTTTTCCATCTTCTGTTTTCGGAAGACTATTCAAATTAAGCGTGGTTGCCTGAAACATCGAGCCTGCACCTTCTGCGTCAGAACCAGTCAATATTGGTGTATGGAAATAGAAAAATCCTTTATCGTTGAAAAATTTGTGAATTGCATAAGCCATGTGATGACGAATGCGGAAAATCGCTCCGAAAGTATTGGTGCGTGGACGCAAGTGGGCAATTTCTCTCAAAAACTCCAATGTATGCCCTTTCTTTTGTAAAGGATAAACAGCAGGATCGGCAGTGCCGTAGATTTCAATTTCTTGCGCTTGAATTTCAGCAGATTGTCCTTGACCTTGCGATTCAACCAACAAACCGGTTACATTGATACATGCCCCTGTGGTAATGGGTTTGAGATATTCTTCTCCAAATTTTTCAATATCAATAACTATTTGGATATTATTTATCGTAGAGCCATCATTGAGTGCAACAAAATTCACCGCTTTATTCCCTCGACGGGTTCGTACCCAGCCTTTAACATTTACCGTCGTACCGAAAGCTTTGCTTTGCAGTAAATCTACTATTTTTGTTTTCATTTTTTAAATTATGAATTCAATGTCGTTTAGTTAAGCTAAGCTTGTGTTCGTCATTGTGAGAGCTATACTCAAAGCAAACCAGTTTGTATATTTTCTGGTTTGCTTCGTCGTTCTTCCTCGCAATGACAGATAAACAACATTGATTATGATTTATTCAAAAGCTCCCATGCGAAGCATCGAAACTTCTTTTTCGCTTAGGTAGCGCCATTGACCTCTTTTCAGTTGTTTTTTAGTAAGACCGGCAAAATAAACGCGGTCGAGTTTCAGTACATGATAGCCCAGCGATTCGAAAATCCTGCGGACAATACGATTGCGTCCGGAATGAATTTCAATACCGATCTGAGATTTATCGTCATCGGTTATGTAACTGATCGCATCTGCATGTATTTCTCCATCTTCCAATTCGATACCTTCAGCAATTTTTTGCATGTCTTCAATGGCGACAGGTTTGTCTAACCAAACATGATAAATTTTCTTTTTCAGATATTTCGGATGTGTGAGTTTAGAGGCCAAATCACCATCGTTTGTCAACAACAATACACCTGTTGTATTTCTGTCTAAGCGTCCAACCGGGAAAATTCGTTCATGGCAAGCATTTTTTACCAAATCCATTACAGTCAATCTTTCTTGTGGGTCGTCGGCTGTTGTTACACAGTTTTTAGGTTTGTTGAGCAGTACATAGATTTTGTGCTCTAACTTTACCGGTTGATCATGGAACATTACTTTGTCGGCACGTTTTACTTTAGTACCCAATTCGGTAACTATTACATCGTTTACTTTTACAACACCTGCTTTGATGAATTCGTCGGCCTCTCTACGAGAGCAAACTCCTGCATTGGCAAGATATTTATTCAGACGCAAAGGTTCGTTAGGATCGAAATTTTCTTCCCTGTATTTGAGTTGCTTTTGCAGACTGTATTTATCGTTGGGATTGTATCTGTTTTGTTGCGGACGATTTCCTTGGGGTCTTCCACCGCCACCGAAACGGTTTCCTCCTTGCGGACGACCGCCACCACCACCGTAGCTACTTCTGTTATCACGGTTGCCATATCCGCTGCCTTGGGAGTAACCACCTCTTTCTTGAGAGTAGCCTCCTCTTTGTTGATAGCCTCCACCTTGTTGTGAATATCCACCTCCTTGTGGTCTGCCTTGCGGTCTTTCTCCATACGAAGACGAACCGGCATCACCGACTCTTGGTCTTCTCTTTTTTACTTGGTCAAAATCTCCTTCTCCGGAAGAATACCTTTGATTTCCTGAATCATACGAGTTTCCATAAGATCTTTGGTTACTGTCGTATGACCGTTGTGGTCTGTCGTACCTGTTTTGTTGATTACGATTTTGATCGTATCCACCGCCACCACCATAATTTGATGGGCGACGGTTGTCGTTGCCAAATCGATTGCCGGATGATGATCTGTTGTAATCATTGCTTGAATAACCTTCACGGTTATTAGAGTAAGGTCTTCTCTCTCTACCTTCGTTGTTTCTACCGTAGTTGTTACGGTCGTTTCCTTCTGTAATCATTGTTTTGAGGAATTGAATTGTTAAATTAATTATTATTTATGTTAGCAGCCTCGCGGTTGCAATTGTTTTTTTATAATCCTGTGTAATTGAGCGGTGTAATCGCTTTTAATTCATCTTTAATATTGTTGTTCACATTGAGCGTGTCGATAAATGCACCGATAGATTCTTTTGTTATCTGATTATTTGTTCGTGTCAATCCTTTTAATGCCTCGTATGGTTGAGGATAACCTTCTCGTCTTAATATGGTTTGTATGCCTTCTGCTACAACCGGCCAAGCATTTTCCAAATCGTCCGTTATTGCTTTTTCGTTTAATAACAGCTTGTTTAATCCTCTCGAAATACTATCCAATGCTATTATAATATGTGCAAAAGGAGTTCCGACATTTCTGAGGACGGTAGAATCCGTTAAATCTCTTTGCAAACGAGAAATAGGAAGTTTAGCAGATAAATGTTCCAACAGGGCATTGGCAATACCTAAATTTCCTTCTGCATTTTCGAAATCAATAGGATTTACCTTATGAGGCATCGCAGATGAACCGACTTCTCCTTCTTTGATTTTTTGCTTGAAATATTCCATTGAAATATATTGCCAAAAATCTTTTACCATATCCATCAGGATGGTGTTAATGCGTTTCATCGCATCGAAAAGAGCCGCCAGATTATCATAATTTGAAATCTGTGTAGTCCATTCTTCTCTCTGTAATCCTAATTTTTGAGAAACAAAATCGTTTCCTACTTCTTTCCAGTTAAATTCGGGATATGCAACGTGGTGAGCGTTGAAATTACCGGTTGCTCCTCCAAATTTAGCAGAATGAGGAATATCTTTCAATAAGGCAAATTGTTTTTCCAACCGGTAAACAAATACCATGATTTCTTTTCCTAATCGAGTAGGAGACGCCGGTTGTCCGTGTGTTTTAGCCAACATGGAGATACCATTCCATTCTTCCGCATTGGTTTTCAATTGAGTTATCAAATTCTGGAGCAACGGTTCGTATTCGTTATCGATGGCCTCCTTGAGTGATAAAGGAACAGAAGTATTATTAATATCTTGCGATGTTAAACCAAAATGAATGAATTCTTTATAATTTTCCAGTTTCAGTTCGTCGAATTTTTCTTTGATGAAATATTCTACTGCTTTGACATCATGATTGGTCACTTTTTCGATATTTTTCACCTGCTGTGCATCTTCTAACGAAAAATACTGATAGATAGCACGCAGAGAATTGAATGTTTTTTCGTTGCGTAATGTTTTTAGTTGCGGTAAAGGAAGTTCACAAAGTGTAATGAAGTATTCGATTTCAACTAAAACCCTGAACCGGATAAGTGCATATTCTGAAAAATAGGCTGATAATTTCTCTGTTTTACTGCGATACCGCCCGTCAACGGGAGATATAGCTGTCAATGTATTTAGCTTCATACTGCTACAATAGATGTTTTGATGGCGCAAAGGTACATAAAACAAATGAATATTGCAACTTATGCCGGTTGGATATAATTAATATGGTAAAAACGGAAAAATATCGGCAATTAACGCGTTACTTCAAGCTGAACAGGTATATTTCCTTGAGTTGCCCGGGAATAAGGGCAAATGCTGTGGGCATCTTCAATCAATTCACGAGCAGTCTTTTCGTCTACATCAGGAACATGAGCAGTAATCTTGGCTGCCAATTGAAGTTTTCCGTCGTCTGTTTTGTTGAGAGAAATTTCTACATTAACCGAAACTTCGCCTGTTTTGATTCGTTTCAGTCGAGCAGCCAAATTGAAAGCACCATTGAAACAGGCTGCGTATCCGGCCGCAAAAAGATCTTCGGGAGTAGTTCCGGTGTTGTCGCCCGGAGCACCGGGAGTTTTTAAGTTTATGTCGATTTGTCCGTCTGCCGACTTGACGTGTCCATCACGTCCTCCTACAGCTGTAGCTGAGGTTGTGTAAAGTGTATTCATCAGAATTTAATTTTAGTGAAACATTAATTTTATAATTACTCTACTATTATAACAATTAAAGTTTCTAAAAGTTCAAATTTCAGAAACAAAATGATATACAGAATATTTGCGATAGCGAGAAACAAGCAACTTTATCAATGTGGAGTACAGAAATCACTTGGAAAAGGTCGCTTAAAAAGGATATAATTTAACAGTTTTTATTTGGGGAAAACATAGAATTCCGCTCGTGCTTGTTGCACAACATAAGCAAAGATACACAGATTCTTAAAAAAACTTCTTTTTTTCTTTTTTTGTTCCTTAATAAAAGATTAACTTTATGGTATCTAATTACTTATGCCATTCAAGGACGAAAAATACTTCTACCCAAGTTGCTTTATGATGTTCATATTTGCAATTTAGTTTCAGAAGACAACTTCTACCGCCTACTTGACCAAGCGTTGGATTTAGGTTTCCTTTATCAATCCACTAAGTCTTATTACGGGAGGGAAGGTCAAGAAAGCATTGACCCTGTTGTTTTCTTTATCACGATTGGAAATCACGCACGCGCCAAGACACTCCCGGCTATGAATACAAAGACGGCAAAGTAGGTCACAGTGGTGATTTTATCCAATCGAAATTACTGAGCAATCACACTCATTATTCGCCTACCGACCCGGATGCCCGCATCTCGACCAAGCCCGGGGAACCAAGGAATCTGAACTATTTGGGACAACTGTCGGTTGACACTTCCAATCATGTAATTACCGGCGCCTGTGCCGATTTTGCGAGCAAAAAAGACAGTCAATGTTTAGAAAAAATCTGCGACCTTACCATAGCTAACTTGCATGAAAACCACATCGAAATGAATCAACTTCTTGCCGATACCGCCTACAGTAGTGGTAAAACGCTAAAGTATTTAGAAGCAAAAGGAATTAACGGTTGGATTCCGAATTTTGGTCAATACAAACCTGAGAGAGAAGGATTTCTCTACAATAAAGAATTGGACAGGTATGAATGTCAGCGCGGACATCAAGCGATACTTCCTTTCAAAGGAATCAGGAAACATCATAATGAATATGAATTCAAGCTATACCGCAGCAGCGAAAGTGTTTGTAAGAACTGTCCTTTTCGAGTGGAATGCTGTGGAGAGAAGACAAAATTTAAGAAAATCGACCACAGTATTCATAAAGACTACTACGACCGTCAGCACAAGAAATTGACAGAAAACAAGTCTTATGCTCAAAGAATGTCACGATTGCGTTCATCAACTGTCGAGCCTGTGTTGGGCACATTAATCAATTATGTGAATATGAAACGAATCAATACCCGCGGAATTGCTTTAGCGAACAAGCATGTTTTAATGGCTGCATTGACCTATAATTTGAAGAAATATCTAAAATTCATCAGTAAAAAAGTAATTTCCCAAGCGGTAGCTATGCAAATAGATGTAAACGCTATTTTTTCTGCCTGTTTTTCCGTTTTGTTGATTATTTTCCGGTCATTTCATCCCCTGTTTTTGGAGAATGAAAATTATAAACAAAAAGACAACCGTTCTTTAGAAAGGCTGTTTTGAAGTCTTTTTTTTGAAAATATCGGAGTTTTTCAGGCAAAAATCAAGGTTGCGCAACGGCTACGCCCGTTGCGCGAAGTGGATTTTTTTGTAGCCGATTTACCAACTTCTTTATTAATGTCTAACCTCCGTTAAATATTTCGCTTTCTACGCTACAAAACTAAACTATTTTTTCATTTTTTACTCATTATCGTTTAAAGTTAATTCCAATTTTTTTACACATTGTCAAATGAAACAAAAGTCAAAAATAGAGGGGCGGTGTGAGCGAAGCCACACGGCAAAGCCAATTATCCATAAAATATCTTTCGTTTGTATTTAAAAAATCTCAGAGTCGAAAAAATCTTAACTAAAATTCCTCAAACCTGCAAATGTTTTTAGATTTGAGGAATTTCATATACCGTTGGGTGAAATGGATTTATTTTTGCTTATTATTCTTGAATAACGTGATACCTTACCAATCTCCGTTCATACATCCAATCGCTACTTAAATAAAAGAGTGACTCAAATACTTTTCCTACATTATTGGCATAAAGACTGCTTATTCTTTTCGTATGAAAAATAGAGCCATTGCGTTGATATATAATTGCCGTTCCTTGATAATCCAACACATCATTAAATTCTCCAGCAGGCATAGTTACCGGCACTTCTACTTTTTCCATTTTACGTGAAAGCGTGTATAATAAAGCTTCATCAAAGTCGTGGAACTCTTCGCCGTAGCTTACTTCTCTATAGTATAAAGTATCGGTAAAATTGGTTGCAGAGAAAATAATCTTTCCTGTTTCAGTTACAATGTGCCCGCTTGAATCTCTTAAAAGCTCAATCCTCGGAGAAGGGTCATAGAATTCCTTAAGTTTGCGGATTAAAAATGCTACCGCGATTAAATCTTTACTTTTGTTGTATAAAAGGAAAGCTTTAACCGACTGACATGGGTGAACTTTGCGCGAAACCAGACAATGCAGTCTA
>JAIRVZ010000010.1 GCA_031253625.1 Dysgonamonadaceae bacterium | reverse complement strand
AGTTGAAAATTTTCAATTACAGTTCTGAAAAGTATAAATGATGATTGTATATACCCATAATTCAATAATAATTTAATTGATTTAAGCAATTTCAAAATGTGAAGCAATAAATAATATGGCGTCTGTGATTTTTTTTGTTTTTTATAAAGATTACTCAATTCATAAACTACAAACATTCCTTCATCAAACAACCTACTCCATGGAAGGAAAATGTCCAATTTTGTTTTTATATCTTTTTGAATATTTTCCGCTTTTTCATAAAATTCCCCTCTATTATTATCAAATGACGTTGAAAATTTCTTTTTTTCCCTTAAAATAAATTTAGAAACCAATAAATCTACTTCATTTTTGATATAATCACTGCTTCCCATATTTTCCCCTTATCAAATTAATATATTATTATAATGACAATACAATATATAATCAATGCCTTAGCTCAATTTGAAATAATTGCGCATAACGTTCTGGTTGTATGTGATGTTCCAGCCCACCTTATAAAGCAAACCGAAGGTTTGCGGTGGGCTGGAATGTGGCGGAGAGAAAACCCCAAAAAGGGCGTTAGCCCGACTGGGGTTTTTCGGAGCTTAGCCGCCAAAGGCGGCGTACACATACAATCCTGTTATGTGAAGTTTGCGCCTTTTATTATATCCAATTTTCTAATTTTAATCTATTGATTCTTTGAAATTCCTTAATATTGTTTGTTACAAAGATGCAATCCCATCTTAAGGCTTGGGCTGCAAGCTGCATGTCGTATGGTCCAATAACGTTCCCATTTCGTTCTAACTCAGCTCTAATCATTCCATAAATTTCTGCATCCATTGTATCGAAATTGATAATTTCAAATGATGATAAAAATCTTTTCAATGCACTTCTATTCATTTCACGGCTTTCACTTTTTGACGCTCCATATTCCATTTCCGCCACGGTTATTGATGAAATTTTAATTTCTTGCGGATTTAAATTTTTTATTCTTTCCATAATTTTTAATGGATGCTTGTTTACAATGTATATACAAATATTTGTGTCCAGTAAATACATTATTCTATTTTCCTTTTTTGCATTTCAGGCTGATTCCTACCACCAGCAAAATAATCATCTGAGAAGTCAGCTAGACTTTCCTTGAATAGTTTCCATGGATCGTTTTTGGGAAAAATAACTATTGCGTTGCCTATTTTATTGATATATAGCTCATCTGAGTCAATTTGATATTCCTTTGGAATACGTACTGCCTGGCTATTTCCACTTTTGAAAACTTTTGTCGTTAACATTTGTTTCTCCTATAAAAAGTCAACCAGCGGATACCCCTTTAGCTGACTTTCTTTCTCTTTCTACTGGCAACGCCAGTTTTCTTATTTCTCTTACATGTAATCATTTTTAGCACAGGCTGTTCTTTTTTCTCATATACTGCTTCTTCTGCTAAACCGACCGTTTCTCTCATTGCTTCAGATTTCATTTCAAGTTTCCGATCTATCATTTGACCAATATCAAACTCTACATCCGATGTAAGCATGTGCCATATTATTGTCGCTAGCTTCCTCGCTGTGGCGATTATGGCACGACCAGAGCCTTTGTTCTTTTTCATGGCTGCATACCGCTCCATCATTCGCCAGCTGTATGTCTTCGCTTTCAGCCGGCGCAGACCCATCACTACCTGGACTAAGGCCGTCCGCAGTTCCTCAGGGCCTCGCTTTGTTATCTTCCCATGGTGTACACTCTCATTTGAGTTTTGTACCCATGGCGCAAGACCAGCATAGGATGCAAACTTCTTTGCACTCGCAAATCTCTTGATGTCATCTGCGTATGCACGTATTGTCCAGGCGCACACATCCCCGCAGCCAGGTATACTCTTTAACAATTCTACTACTCGGTCTCCTTCCGTGTTCCGGACAAGATCCTTTTCTATGTTCTTGATGTTCTTATCAAGTTCTTCTATCGTTTCTACCAGTGTCTGGGCTTCGAACCCGTTTTTACACTGATTAAGGGCGTTTAGCGTTTGCTGGCGCCCTTTTTTGCTTTGTAATGACCCTCTTACGTCTTCCATCCCTTCGGCTGTCAGTAACCCGTGTATCTGGTTTTTCATCACTACTTGCGCCCGCACCAATGTCGTGCGCGCTTTTATTAACCGCCTGAGCTTCTCGCTCTCACGGCTGCACAGCCGCGCCTCAGGAAGCATATCTTTCTCCAGAAACTCTGCAATCGTTGCCGCATCGTGTTTGTCGGTCTTTTTAACTGACTCTGTTACCACTTTAAGCTTAAGCGTATTGATTACTGTTACTTTTACCCCGGCTTCTTCCAGCCGGTCTCGGAAGTACCGGGTGTTCCCAGTGGATTCTACACCCGCCAATACTTTCTTCCCGCCCTTTTGCCATGCCGCAACTTCTTTTAAAAATGTCTCAATGCCTTCTGGTGTTGTCGGATACTTTTCAAACTTATTGCCGCTCTTGGTCCTTACACAAATCGTAAATTGCGTCTTGTGTAAATCAATTCCTACGTTAACCATCATTCCTCCCCTGTCTTCTCGGCAAAGGTCCTGCTCGGTAAATTTGCCCCATTCTCCTATCCGGTCTCATAGACCATGGAATGTTGCGGCTCCGGTTCTTCATTCTCCTTGACGGTCTCTAAAACCATAAAAAATGACGAACCATAACCTTCCCCTGTCGATACTTTCAAACAGGATGTTACATCATTTACCGACGTTGGTTAACTTTTTATCATTCCTCCTTGCTGTGGGTCTTATTAATTAAGTATCGGCTATAATTATGGGATATTTTCGCCGAAATATAAAGAATAGGAAGCTAATGGCCGGATATATTTCGAAGAAAACCTCCTGGGTTCGTTGTTTTGCATCTTTTTTGCCGGCTATTGGCATCACAGTTTTTTTATGCGCCCTCCTGGACGGTCCTCGTCTTGGCTCCATTTATGACTTTCTCCTGAAACTCCGCCATCCGCCTCCGGTTTCCGGCGAGCTGCTCATTATCGGCAGTTCGGTTAACGGC